>JAXDGI010000230.1:0-20429 GCA_034665145.1 Solirubrobacteraceae bacterium | reverse complement strand
CGGCCTGGATGATCAGGGGCGGCAGGCCCAACAGGTCGGCGAACAGGGGGCTGACGAGGCCAAGGCCGGCGTCGTGTTCCGCCACATAGTCGGTGACCCGGGGTTCGAGGAGCTCCCGGCTGAGCAGCGGGTCGACCGCGCCCTTGGTTTCCATGGTCGTCCCGGCCAGGGTGAGGTCGGCATAGGGTGACATGACAAAGGCCGCGGCTGGCAGGGGCAGCCCGTGATCGCGGGCGTTGACCAGGGTGGCGACGGCGAGGCCGCCGCCGGCGGACTCTCCCGCGAGGGCGATGTCCGAAGGGGCGACGCCGTTGTCCAAGAGGCCTTGATAGGCCGCAAGAGCGTCGTCAACCGCCGCCGGATACGGGTGCTCGGGGGCGAGCCGGTAGTCGACGGAGATGACTTTGGCGTCCGTCCGCCGGCCGACCTGCGAGGCCAAGCCGGCGGCGAGGAACGCGTCCGACATCACGTACACGCCGCCGTGTAAGTAAAGGACAACGTTGTGAGGTTGCACTCCGTCGACAGTGATCTCGGCGGTTGGGACGCCGCCCATTGCCGCTTCGGTCACGGTCACGTCGGCGGGCAGCGGCTGCGCCGATAGCAACTCTCGGAGCAACTGCCGTTGCTCGTTGACATCGCTGTCGACGGGGAAGGCTGACTGTCGCAGGATTGCGTCGAGGTTCCCTCGCTGCTCGGTGCTCACGGAGGATCTCCCTTCGGTTGCGTTGGCGCAGTCTTGCCGCCGTGCAGGTGAGGAGGCATCACCGGATCACGGCGATTCGCGCGACACGCGCTGGCACCCCTCAGGGCGTCCAGTTCTCGGCGAGCGGGGTGAGCAGGAGCTCGTGTGTCGCGGAGCGCGCGTCCTGGTTGGCGAGGAACAGGGTGGCATCGGCGATCCTGCGCGGGTCGGCCAGCGCTTGCGGCGAGACACCGGGGCGTGTCGACCCGTCGAGCGGCTGGATGCCCGCGTCGACGATCAGCAACGTGACCTGGATGCCGCGCGGGCGGAGCTCGAGCGCAGCCGCGTTGGTGATCGCTCGCACGCCGAACGATCCTGCCGCCCACAGACCGCGGCCCGCCATCGCGCGCCGTGCCGAGCCGCCGGTGACCTGCACCAGAGTCGCTGCCCGGCCCTGCGCGATCGCGAATCGTCCGCTGGCGCACAGGAACGAGAAGGCCGCGCGGGCCGGAGCCGCTGCCCACGAGTCAAACCCGTCGAGGTCGGCCTCGGCAATCGGGCCGCCGCCGAAGGCCCCGGTGCGCTCGCCGCCGTACGCGGCCGCCGCGTTCAGCACGAGCTCGACTCCACCGTGAGCAGCGGCCGCCTGCTCCAGCACGCCATACACACTCGCGGGGTCAGTCACGTCCGCCTCCAGCGCGAGCGCGCCGGCTGCGCTGACCCCGTCCAGGGTGCTCGGCGACCGCGCGACCCCCGTCACCGCCCAGCCATCGCTCACCAGCAGCTCGATGACCGCTCGACCCAAATTGCGCGCTCCGAACACAACCGCACTTCGCTGCTTACCTTGCATCTCGCTCATCGGATCGCTCGATTCCGTCGGGGGGTTGGTTCAAAGGGTTGCGACCTCGGGTCGCCTCTACGAGCGTGCCAGGCGAATGCGCACACGGCGGCCAAGGGCAACTGCGCGCGCGAGGTTTCCGCAATGCGGCGCGCCTGGGCAGCGCGCAAACGACAGCGCGAGAACCTCGACCTGCTCGTCGGCGGGGTCACGCCGGCGGCCCGGCAGGAGGGCGATCGCGAAGACGGCGGCCAGCGCGCACAGAGCCCCTGCGACGATGAAGGCGCCCTTGAAACCGTGCGTCAGCGCCGCCGGGAGCGCCAGCCCGGTGTGTACCGCACTGGTGGTGCGGCTCGATGCGATCGAGGAGAGAATCGCCAGGCCAAGCGAACCGCCAACTTGCTGAGTCGTGTTCAGTAGCCCCGAGGCGATCCCCGAGTCCGCCGGGGCCACGCCGCTCGTCCCGGCGATCGTGACCGGGACGAACGACATGCCGAAGCCGACGCCGAGGATGATCATGGCCGGTACCACGTGGGTGCCATAGTCGGCGTGGCCGGACACGCTCGTGAGGAACACGAACCCGCCAGTCGAGATGAGCAGCCCGGCGACGAGGATTGGCTTCGGCGTGAAGCGGTCGACGAACCGCGAGGCGACCACCGATGAGCCGATGAGCGTCAGGCTCAGCGGTAGATATGCGAGCCCGGTCTTGAGTGCGCTGAAGCCCAGGACCTGCTGGAGGTAGAGCGTGACGAAGAAGAACATGCCGAACAGCGCGGCCACCACGACGAGCAGAGTCGCGTTAGAGGCGGAAAGACTTCGGTTGGAGAAGATCCGCAGCGGGAGCAGCGGATCCTCCTGACGGCGCTCGATCACGACGAACGCGGCGATCAGCACGGCCGAGACAGCGAAGCCGGCGATCGTGCGCCCGGCCGTCCAGCCCCAGGTGTCGGCCTTGATCAGCGTGAACACCAGCGCCATCGTCCCGAGCGTGATCGCGACCGCTCCCTCGACGTCGTATCCGGTCTTCACGTCAGCCTCTGATCGGCTTTCGGGAATGATCCGCGGCGCGAGCGCCAGCACCAGGGCGCCGATCGGCACGTTGACGAAGAAGACCCAGCGCCAGCTGAGCGTTGAGACCAGCACGCCACCAAGGAGCAGCCCGACCGCGCCACCGGCGCCGGCGATCGCGCCCCACACCGACAGCGCGCGATTACGCTCTGTTCCTTCGGCAAATGTCGTCAGGATGATCGAGAGGGCAGCCGGCGAGACCATCGCCCCGCCCAGCCCCTGGAACCCGCGCGCGAGGAGCAACTCGCCCTCGGACTGGGAGACACCGCAAATGAGCGATGCGACGGAGAACAGCGCGATGCCGGCCATGAACAGCCGGCGCCGCCCGAGCCGGTCGGCAAGCCGGCCGCCGAGCAGCAGGAACCCCCCGAATATCAGCGTGTATGCATTCAGGATCCAGGAGAGGCTCTGCTCCGAGAACCCGACGTCGCGCTTGATCGTCGGCAGCGCGACGTTGACGATGCTGGCGTCCAGGATGACCATGAACTGAGCAACCGCGACGATCGCCAGCACCGCGTTCGCGTTGAAGCGGGCGGTCCGACCCGCGTCGTGTGGAGCGACAGAGCGGGGTGCGCCTTCGCTCAGACCGCTAGCGAGGACGCCTTGTGCTGAGCCTTGTTCCGCAGTGACTGCATCGGCGCGACCGTTGCCGATATCGGACATGGTGTCGTCCTCCTTAGGTCGGTAACTCGACACACCGGATCGTGGCCACAGCGGGGGTGATCCGTCGTCGCCGGATCCCGGCGATTCAGCAGTTTCGGCGGGCCATCACGAACCGACGTCGCGCGGGTCGGTGGATCAGCCGCCGTGGCGCGGACTCCCAATCACCATCATCCGGTGAGGACAGCTCACCTGGGTCGGGGCGAATCTGCCGCCCGTGCGACACCGTCCGCAGGTTCCGGTCCAGGGAGGTCCCTGATGAAGCTCGTCGTCAACGGCGCCGAGGTCGAGGTTGACGACCGGCACGCGAAGACCCCGCTGCTGTGGGTACTCCGGGACATCCTCGGTCTGCATGGCACGAAGTTCGGCTGCGGGGCCGGCTTCTGCGCGGCCTGCACCGTGCTCATCGACGGGCGCAACACGAAGTCCTGCCAGACCGCGACCGAGCGCGCGGTGGACAAGGCCGTGACTACGGTCGAAGGGGCCTCTGGCCCGGTGGTCGACGCGGTGCGCGACGCATGGCACCGCGGCAACGTCGTGCAGTGCGGTTACTGCCAGCCGGGGCAGACGCTGGCCGCTGTATCGCTGCTCGAGTCAGACGCGTCCCCCGATGACGCGAAGATCGACGAGTGGATGAGCGGGAACCTGTGCCGCTGCGGCACCTATCCGCGGATCCGGGCCGCCATTCACGAGGCCTCGGGCACACTCGCCGCGGGCGATGATCCGGGTCAGCTCGTCGCTCCGCCGGACCCAGAGGTGCTGCGGCTGACGCCGGATGAGATCGCAGACCCGGTCCATCCGTACATCCGGATCCGCGAGGACGGGACGATCGTCGCGTACTCGAGCCAGATCGAGATGGGCCAGGGAATCCACACAGGGCTCGCGACGGTCGTGGCCGAGGAGCTCGACGCCGACTTCGATTCGGTCCGCGTGGTGAACGCCGCAAACGGCGGCGGGCCGCCGAAGGATGTGTACGGGAATCCCGACGCCGGGGGGGCGTTCCAGTTTACCGGGGGCTCCAACTCGACGAAGGGGATGTGGGTCCGCTACCGCCTGGCGGCAGCGCAGGCGCGGGCCAGGCTCGCCGCCGCGGCGGCAGAGCTGTGGGATGTGCCCGCTGACGAGCTCGAGTTCGAGCAGGGCGTCGTGCGACACGCGAGCGGCAGGGAGACGACGTTGGCTCAGCTTGCCGCCCGCGCGGAGCAGCTGCCGGTTCCGGACGGGGTCCAGCCCAAGGACCTATCGGAGTACAGGCTGATCGGGGGCGAAAAACGGTTACGCGTCGACTCCACGCCGAAGATCCTCGGCACCACCCGCTTCACGATCGACGTCAGTGTCCCCGGAATGCTGACCGCGGTCGTGCTCCACCCGCCGCGGTTCGGAGCGACAGTCGCGTTCGTGGACGATAAGGCGGCACTGGCCGAGACCGGGGTCGTCGCGGTGGTACCGATCGAGGAGGGCGTCGCCGTCGTCGCCGAAACGGTCGCAGACGCGCAGCGAGGGTTATACGCGTTGACCGTGGAGTGGGATGACTCGGGTAGCGAGCGCCGCAGTTCGCAGGAGTTGCTGGTCGAGCACGTCCGGTTGCTGGAGTCGGGCGAGCAGGCGATCGTGGCCCGGGACGACGGGGACGCGGAAAAGGTGCTCGACGACGCGCCGACGGTTGTCGACGCGATGTACGCACTGCCGTACCTGGCGCACGCGACGATGGAGCCGAACAACGCGGCGTGCCGAATGCGCGGGGACGGAGTGCTGGAGGTGTGGGCGAGCACCGAATCACCCGAGTGGACGCGGATGTCAGCCGCGGAGGCGGCCGGCATCGACCCGGACCAGGTCGAGGTTCACGTCACTTTCGCCGGGGGATCGTTCGGGCTGCACTCGAGCTCCGGGCGCGACCCCACCGCCGAGGCCGTACGGATAGCTCGGGCGCTCGACTGGAAGCATCCGATCAAGTCCCAGTCGCTGCGCGAGGAGGATTTCAAGAGCGGCCGGTTCCGGGCGATGGCCCTACATCGCGTACGGGCCGCGGCGGACTCAGACGGTCGAGTGACCGCCATTCACCAGCAGATCGTGGCTGAACCAACGTCGGTCAACCTGCCGTTCGTGCGCGACGTGATGTTCAAAGGAGGGGTCGACTTCTTCACGACGACCGGCGCCGCCGACCCCCCTTACGCGGTCGAGAACTTCAAGCTCGAGTCGACGAACTTCGAGTCCGGCGTCCCGATCATGGTCTGGCGATCCGTCGGCAACTCGCACACCGAGTTCGCCCGTGAGTCGGCGATCGACGAGCTCGCGATCGCGGCCGGCCGCGACCCCGTCGAGCTGCGACGAGAGCTGCTCGCCGGCAGCCCACGCACGCTGCGCGTACTCGATCTCGCGGCCGAGATCGCCGACTGGGGCACGCCGCCACCGGAAGGTCGCGCGCGCGGGATCACGTGCTCCAGCTTCCTCAGCCACAGCGCCAACGTCACCGAGATCTCGCTCGATGACCGCGAGCGCGTCCACGTCGATCGGATCGTGTTCGTGCTCGACTGCGGCATCACGATCAACCCCGATCTGGTCCGCGCTCAGGTCGAAGGCGGGCTCCTGTTCGGGCTCAGCGCGGCCGCGTGGGGGCAGGTCGTCCTCGGCGACGGCGGGGAGATCGTCACCCAGAACTTCGACCGCTATCCGATTGTCCGGATGCGCTCGGTTCCCGTGATCGAGGTGCACCTGGTCGATTCGACCGAGCCGCCGACGGGCGTCGGCGAGGTCAGCGTCCCATCCGTTGCACCAGCCCTGGCGAACGCAATCGCAGCCCGCACCGGCACCCGAATCCGGAAGCTCCCCCTCGCCAAGACCATGAAGATCTACTAAGGAGCCACATGCCAGACGTCACCATCACCCCTACTGAAGACGGCCCCTACATGGTCTCCGGACCCGTGGTGCTGACCGCCCCCCACGGGCGTGTGATCGAACATCCCGACCCGATGGTCATGTGCCGCTGCGGGCACTCCGCGAACAAGCCGTTCTGCGATGGCACACACGCCACGATCGACTTCGACGGAACCCTGGCGAACTAACCGCAGCGAGCGCGCGATCCCAATCGCGCTTGGCGCGTCAGCCGTCGCGGAGCCCGAGCCGCTCCCGAGCGATGTCTCGCCTCGCCGACTGAGGCGCGGACTGCTGAGGCTCGGTGGGTTGCTCGCGATCGCGGTGGTGGTCGTGACTCTCGGGCCGGGCCTAGGGGAGTTGCGTAGCCGGTTTTCCCATGCTCAGCCGCTCTGGATCGTAATCGCTTGTGCGTCCGAGGTGCTGTCGGTGCTGGCCTACGTTCCGGCTTTCCGGGCCGTCTTCTGCACGCGGATGAGCTGGGCCACGAGCTACAAGATCGGGGTCGCCGAGGAGGGCGCCGGCTCGTTGTTCCCACTCGGTGGCGCAGGGAGCTTGGCCCTAGGGGTCTGGGCGCTCCGCCGGGGCGGAATGCCCGCTGACGAGATCGCCCGCAAGACGGTCGCGTTCTTCTTGTTGACGAGTGCGGTGCCCGTCGGAATGCTCTTGCTCGTGGGCGCCGGCTTGGCGACGGGCATCCTCCCTGGCGGCGGCGGGATCCTTCTCACCGCGCTCCCCGCCGTTGTCGCCGCGGTAGCAATCGCGGCGACGCTCGCCTTGCGCCGGCTGGCACGCGCGGCCGAGGCACGGATCAAGCGGCAGGGTGAGGGGTCGAGATGGGTCCGCCTCGCTCCCGCGCTGTCAGCCACGTCCGATGGCATCGATGAGGCGCTACACCAACTCAGCCAAGCTAACCCGCTACTGCTCAACGGGCTTGTGGGCTTCTTGGTCTTCGACCAGCTCGCTTTCTGGGCGAGCTTCCGGGCGGTGGGAGCCTCGCCCGAGGTGGCTCTCATCTGGATGGCATACCTGATCGGCCAGCTCGGTAACTGGCTTCCGGTTCCCGGCGGGATCGGCGGGGTCGAGCTCGGGCTGGTCGGAGTGCTCGTCCTCTACGGGTTGCCCGCCCTTACCGCGACGGCAGCAGTCCTGCTCTACCGCGTGATCGAACTATGCATTCCTGCCCTCCTGGGGATCGCCGCGTTCCTGCAGCTACGCCTGCTGCTAAGGCGAGAGACCGCGGCAATCAAACTGTGCAAGCCGGGCGACGTGATCGAGATCGTTGGCCTCGGCCCGGCAACGATCAATCGGTCCGGGGGTGGAATCGAACGTGAGCGCCATGCGCGCACCTGACGCGAGGTCCATCGCTTGCCGTGCCGGTCGCTGAGCCACCGCGGGAGCCGGTGAGCGAAAGCTTGGCTGCCGCGCCGATCCGCGTTTCGGATAGCGCAAAGTGGACGTTGCCCGATGGGAAGATGAGCGTGGCAGCCTCCGCGGCGAACAGCGTCGACAGGCTCAGTCGGTCTGCCCGCTCATTCCCGGAGGTATGACGAATGAGGTACGGGCGGTTGGTCGTCGCGCGTCTCCTGGACGTAGAGGACATTGGACCAATTCACGACGACCGTCGCGCCCTCGATCGTGGTGAGACGGGTCGGATCGTCCGCATGGAGCACCCTTGCGACCTCCAGTGCCGCGCCGTCGACGATCACCTGCTGACCATCGCGGAAATGAATCTTGGTCCGAACTGCCATGGGATGAAGGCTACCTGCGCACCGAACGCCAGTCACCCGGGGCCGGGTCGGGACGCGACCGCTCTCGGACACGATGGGTCACGACGATGTCGGCAACGGACTCGCCGAGGGTCGCACGACGCCGTCGACGAACCTGCCTGTTGGATAGTCCGGCTTCCTGTGGGGACGATGCCCGGCAGGTCGGGCTGCTCACTGCCGGGGAGTGAGCGCACCGCCGAGGCCGAGTGTCGGTAATGCTTCGAGATCGGCTGGGTCGACCGGGGCGCGGGGCGCTGCCGCGAGTTGCTCGGCGAAGAGGTCGGCGGCACTGTGCATGGCTCCAGGACCCGAGAGGCGGTAGCGGGGAGGCAGGAGGGGACCGAAGATCAGTGCTTCGGATAGGTCGGGCCAGTTCTCCACGTTAGGCGCTACGCCTAGTTCCTCGGCGAGTGTGAGCGCGAGAGCGTTATGGGCGTCGAGCGGCGGCTGACCCTGGGCAATCGTGGCCCGCATCTTCGCCGCGTCGGGCAAGGTCACCTGACCGGTCCAGCTCGCGATGATCCATCGCGCTTGCAGCTCAAGCAACGGGAAGTACGGCCCTTGGGCCAGGAACTGGCCAACCACACCCAAACCCGGAAGATCCGGATGCAATGTCCGGTGGTAGAGGACAAAGCCGGGGCCAACCGCGCTCCAGAGGTCGCGATCGAGGTAGGGGATGTCAAGGTCGTAGCCCGTGGCGCAGATGATCGCTTCGTAAGAGCCTGTCGACCCATCGACGAAGCTGACCTCCCTGCCCTTGACGGCTGCGATCGCAGGGCGACACGTGATGGCTCCCTCACTGATCTGGGCGAGGTAGTTCTGACAGAGCGAAAGACCCGCGATGCGAATGTCCGCATCGGGCTCGGGACCGCCGACGTCAGCGGGATTGCCAGCGACGCGCAGTATCCGTTCACGTTGACGCCGGCTCCATTCCTGGGAACTGAGGAATCGCCGCTCGAGCGCCCCGTAAAGCGTGTACCACTGCCAGTCCGACGAGACACCGTCAACGACTTTCTGGATCACGTACCTCGGCTTGCGGAATGCGGACACCACGGGCGCGGTCGCAGCTAGATCTGACGCAATCTCCAGGCCGCTGATTCCGTTGCCATACACGAGCGTTCGGCGATCGCGGAAAGGCTCCGCACCCGGGTAATCGAAGGCGTGGAGGATCTCGCCCTTGAACTCTCGCAGGGCACCGGGAACCGACGGCTTGCGAAACCTGCCGGACGCGACGACCACGCAGTCAAATGGTTCGCCGTCGACCTCCCATCCTGCTCGCACGTTCTCGACCGGCGAGTGCAAGCGGATCCGGTCGGTCACGCCGAACTTGCGCGCGTAGGCGTGCAGATAGGCGTGCACCTGCTCCGCGGCCGGGTGCAGCGGGTGGTTCGCGGGCGCCGGAAAGTCCGAGAAAGCCGTCATCGCCCGACTCGTGTTGGTATGCATCCCCGGCCATATACCGCTGTGGCAAGCGGTCGTATGCCATTGACCTCCAAGGTCGTCGCTGGCTTCGAAGACCGTTACATCAAACCCCACCTCGATCGCGTACTTCGCGGCAGCTAGCCCGCCCGGCCCCGCGCCGACGATCGCGACCCGCGCTCCCCGCATCGTCACACGACCAGCTTACCGCCGCCGGTCACACCCCACCAGTCCACCCCGGGGCCTCGACGTCGCCGATCCGCCCGGATGTGCCGGGGGCGGGGCGTAACATCAAAGGCGCCCGAGGTCGAGCAGTGAGGAGGGCGGAGCAGTGGAGACTGCCACGAGCGAGATGTTGCAGGTGGAGCGCGACGCTGAGCTTGCGATCCTCACGCTGAATCGCCCCGGCCAGCGCAACGCGCTGTCGCTGGAGCTGATGAACCGGCTGATCGACGCGTTGGAGCGACTCAGTGGCGACCCCGACATAGGGGTCGTGATTCTGCGCGCGACTGGCCCGGCGTTCTGCGCGGGTCACGACCTGGGCGAAATGGTCGGACTTGAGCTTGACGGCTACCGTGAGGTGTTCGCCACTTGCACGGGGATCATGACCGCGATCCACGAGCTACCCCAGCCGGTGATCGCCAGCGTGCACGCCATCGCTACCGCCGCTGGCTGCCAGCTCGTCGCGGCCTGCGACCTAGCCGTCGCAAGCAGCCACGCGAAGTTCGCGACCCCCGGTGTCAAGATCGGCCTGTTCTGCTCTACCCCGATGGTCGAGGTCAGCCGCGCCGTGGGTCGCAAGCGCGCGCTTGAGATGCTGCTGACCGGCGCCCCGATCGATGCGCAGACCGCCGCCGATTGGGGGCTCGTCAACCGCGTCGTCGAGCCCGCGGAGCTCGCCGAAAGCACCCACGCCCTGGCCCGTCAGATCGCCGGCGCGAGTCCGCTGACTGTACGGACTGGCAAGCGCGCCTACTACGAGCAGATCGACCTCGACCTTTCCGGCGCCTATACGCACTGCCAGGAAGTGATGAGCCGCAACGCCGCCGCGCAAGACGCCCAAGAAGGCATGTGCGCGTTCCTCGAGAAGCGCCAACCCGTCTGGCACGGACGCTGAGCCTCGCGGGCGCAGTAGCAGACCCGCGGGGGCTGGTTCACCACCGCTAAGGCATGATCTCCACGTACCCGTCCGTTCCGTGCACGCGGATCCGCTGCCCATCCCGGATCAGCTGGGTGGCATGCTCCACCCCCACGACGGCTGGCAGGCCGTACTCCCGGGCGATCACCGCACCATGGGTCATCAGGCCCCCGACCTCCGTCACCAGGCCCCTGATCGCAACGAACAGGGGCGTCCAACTGGGGTCGGTGTAGGCGGTGACCAGGATGTCGCCTGCTTCGAGATCGGCCTGCGCGATATCGAGGATGACGCGGGCCCGCCCCTCGATGGTCCCGGCAGAAACGGGTAACCCGACCAACGCGCCGGCGGGTACATTGTCGCGTCGGTACGTCCCAGCGATGACCTCGCCATCCGACGTGAGCACCCGGGGCGGCGTGAGCGCTTGGTAGGACCTGAACGCGTGCTTACGCTGGGAGATCAGCTGGTCATCCACGTCGTTCGTGCGGACGACGTCAGCGAACTCCTGAAACGCGAGGTAGAAGATGTCCTCCTTCTCAGCGAGCACGTCGGCCTGGACGAGGCGCTCGGCCTCTTCCAGCAGGGCCTGCTTGTAGACGAAGTAGCGGCTGACCATGCCGTATTTCGGATACTCCCGATAGCCGATGAAGGTCCGGACCCGATCGATCATCCGCTTGGCCTCGTCGGCCTTGCGCTCCCCGTCTGGCAAGACCCGCAAGCGCGCCATCAGCTCCTGTTCCTTCTTGCAGGCCCCCTGCCGGCCTTGCTCGAAGCGCCGCGCGCCCGCGCCCGGCTCGAAGTTCTTGATGTTGCCGAGGATCATGGGCACAAGCGTGATGGGGCGTTCGCTCCAACGTGGCCTGGTGATGTCGATCTCGCCGACGCAGCGCATGCCGTATTTGTCGAGGTAGGCCTGGATGGCGTCCCGGGCTTCCCGCCCGCCTTCGCGCGTGGGCAGCTCGTCCAGGAAGCTCTCGTCCTCGACGTGCTGCAGGAAGGCCACCACGTCCGGATGCGGGCGGATCACATCTGCGACCTCCAGGAGCGCCAGCCCCATCTCCGACGTGACGTTGTGGGAGACGGACTGGGTGAGCGTGTCGGCCGCGTTCTTCTCGCCCAGCCACGCGTGCAGCTGCTCATTGAGCCACCAGGTGGCCTCCATCGCCGCCATGAACACCTGAAAGCTTCGCGGATCGAACAGGATCCGCTTCAGCTCCTGGATGTCGGCCAGGATGAAGTCGAGTAGCGCCGGTCCGGACTTGGTCCGGATGTCGCGCTTCAAGGTGGCGATGGAGGTCTGGTTGCGCTCGATCAGCTCGGTGACGATGGTCGGATCGGTCTCGATCGGGGCGGGCGGCCCATCGGCCGGCGTCCTATCTGAGTCCTCGTCCGGGAGCGTCGGGATGAAGTCGCCGCGTTCGAGGATGGTCTGCAGCGCGTCCCCGATCAGCGGATCGGATTTCCCAAGCGCCTCCACGACCCCTGCGCGGCTCCTCGGCGACGCCAGTCTCTGGGCGACGTCGACGAACAGCCTTCCACCTCCCTCGTACATGCGCGGGAGGGCCGTGAGCTGGAACAGGGACAGCCCGAGGGGCTTCATGGGGTCGGTCATCATCTGCTGATGACCGACGGAGACGTACACGTGGTTCTCGTGATCGCCGGCCCGGGGGATGGGAAACAGCGTGGTGATCGGCCGGCTCTGGACGATCTGAAACCCGTCGTCGACCAGGCACCACTCGATGTCCTGAGGATGGCCGAGGTGCGCCTCGATCCGCCGGCCCAGCTGCGCGAGCCGCACGATCTGCGCGTCCGTGAGCGCCGGCTGCTCCTGACGCTCTGGCTCGATCGCCAGTTCTTCTGTCCCGCCCGCGGGCGAGGCGTGGATGGCGAGCTGCTTGGTGGCGACCGCCTTGGCAACGACCTCACCATTGCGCACCTTGTAAACGTCCGCGTTCACCCGGCCGGCGACAAGGGCCTCGCCGAGGCCGAAGCTGGCCTCCACGGAGGCAACCTTCCGGTTCGAGGTGACGGGATCGGCTGTGAACATGATGCCGGCCGCCCGCGGGAAGACCATCTGCTGCACGACCACGGCCATCTGAACCTTCCGGTGGTCGAAGCCGTTCCACAGGCGGTAGGTGACGGCCCGCTCGGTGAAGAGCGAGGCCCAGCACCGGCTGACGTGCCGGAGGATCGCCGCTGGTCCCAGGAGGTTCAGGTACGTGTCCTGCTGGCCCGCAAAGGAGGCCGTCGGCAAGTCCTCCGCCGTCGCGCTGGATCGGACGGCGTAGGCGGCTTGCTCGCCGAGCCTGGCGAGCCAACCGGTGATCGCCGCAGCCACATCGTCGGGTATGGCGATCCCCTCGAGGGTCCGGCGGACCTCCGCGCTGAGCGCGCGGATCGCCTCCCGGTCATCCGGCCTGACGCGCGACAGCCGATCGAGCCGATCGTCGACTGACGATGCTTGCGCCATGACCCACTGGAAGGCGTCGGTCGTCACGCAAAAGCCAGCCGGCACGCGGATGCCTTCGATCCGCGAAAGCTCGGCGAGCTGCGCGCCCTTGCCGCCGACGATCGCAACCTTGGTCTGGTCGATCTCCTGGAAACCCAACACGTAACAGCCCATCCGCTCACCTCCCTCGGAGTGACCCCCGTCAACTCCACTCCTGTTCTCTGCTCCAGCTGCGGCGGGCGATTATGCGGCACGAATCAAGGCCTCATGAGAGCTCCTTGTCTGGTGTAAGCTGGAGGTGGGAAGGGGCGCGGGCGGGAGCGGCCGGGGTGGCAAGGGACCAGAGAGAAGAGCCGAGCGCTTGCGCGAACGCCGACGGATCTGGCTAGCACCACCGCCCCGGATCTGCCGAAGCTCATCATGCAGGGGAACACGCGCACTCGCGATCCGTCGCGCGCCATGAGCCTAGTGCGAGCGCCACGTGTGCAACACGCACCGGTCCTGGTGTCGGTGGAGAGAACGGTTTGGACTAGACGGACCACAGGGCTTGGGTCGGTGAGAGGCGTGCGGCGCGTAAGGCGGGGATGAGTCCTGCGAGGCCGCCGATGGCGAGGGAGGCGGCGATGCCGCCGGCCCAGGCTTCGGTCGGGATGACGGTCGCCCAGTGTTTGGCGTGTGCGTAGACAGCGGTGGCTGCGGCGCCGAGGGCGACGCCGACGGCGCCGCCGAGCAGGCTGAGGAGAACAGCTTCGGAGAGGAACTGGGTGCGGATGTGGCCCCTTGTGGCGCCGAGGGCGCGGCGCAGGCCGATCTCGGAGCGGCGCTCGAGCACGGCGATGATCATGATGTTGGCGACGCCGACCGCGCCGACCAGCAAGGCGACCGCGCCGAGCCCGAGGAACAGGCCGTTGAGGGCGCTCTTGGCGTCGGCCTGCGCAACCAGCGCGGCGGACGGTTGGCTGACGTCGACCCCGCTGGGGTTCTCTGGATTGGCGGTGTTGGCGAGCAGGTTGTCGACGGCGTTGACCCGGTCGGTTTGGGCGCGGAGGAAGATGGTGGACGGGTGGCCGTCGAAGCCCAGGTACTTCTGGGCCGCGGGGTAGCCAACTAGCACGGAGGAGTCGATTGCGGGGGCGAGCACGGCGGGTCTGAGGATGCCGGCCACGTATAGCCACTGACCGCCGACCCAGATCCGCTCGTCGCGGTAGATACGGTCGATGCCGAGCAGTTGGGCGGCGGTGGCGCCGAGCACGGCGACGGGTTCCTGCGCGGTCGCCGCGTTCAGGTAGTGGCCTTGGCCGACCGTCGTGGCGAGCGTTGGCGGCAGGTCGAGGGATGCGGCTTGGACGGTCAGGCCGTTGGTGTCGGCTAATGGGATGTAGGGGGTGCGGTAGGCGTTGGCGCCGTTGACGGTGCCGGTGGTCTGGACCTGCTGAACGCCGCCCATCCGGACGATCATGCCCGGCGCCGCGGTCGGCAGCTCGGCGGTGCCGCCGGTCAGGTTCTGGCCGTTGCTGACAGTGAGCAGGTTGGTGCCGAGTCGGTCGATCTCGTCGAGCAGACCGGCCTGGGAGGAGGCGGATAGGCCGAGTACGGCGACGATCGCGGCGACGCCGATCGCAATCCCGAGCGCGGACAGGGCGGCGCGCAGCTTGCGGGTCCGCAGGCCGACGGTAGAGAGGCGGGTCAGGTCGGAGAGCGGGAGCCGCCTCCGGGTGACGGCTGCGCTTGCGGTCACGCCGCCTCCTCGCTGACGGGCCGGGTGTGGGGCGTGCCGGTGTCGGCGACGATCTGGCCGTCGACGATGTCGACTTGGCGTGGCATCCGCTCGGCGATCGCGCGGTCGTGGGTGATGATCACGATCGTCGAGCCGGCCTGGTGGAGCTGGTCGATCAGGGCCAGGATCGACTGCCCGGTTGCCTGGTCGAGGTTCCCGGTCGGCTCGTCGGCGAGCACGATCGCGGGCCGGCCGACCAGGGCGCGGGCGATCGCGACGCGTTGGCGTTGACCCCCGGAGAGCTCGGTGGGACGTGCATCCGGGCGCTGGGTCAGTCCGACCAGCTCGAGGGCGTCCCGGGCACGCTCGCGGCGCTGGGTCAGGGGGACGCTGGCGTAGAGGAGCCCGTCGGCGACGTTGTCGAGCACCGTGGAGTGCTCGGCCAGGAAGAACTGCTGGAAGATGAACCCGATCCGGGTCGCCCTCAGATAGGCGACGTCCTCGTCGGCCATCTTCGCGACGTCGAGCCCCGTGATCCGGATGTGGCCGGCGGTCGGCCGGTCGAGCGTCCCCATTAGCTGCAGCAGGGTGGTCTTGCCTGACCCAGACGGGCCGACGATCCCGACCAGCTCGCCCGGGCCGACGGTAAGGTTCACGTCTTGGAGGGCGTCGACGGGTGGCTTGCCGGGGTAGCTCTTGGTCACGCCGTCGACGTCGAGTACAGGTGGCGTCTCGGTCATGTTGACGCGACCACCACTTCTTGGCCGGCGGCCAGCCCTGAGCCGGTGACCTGCACCAGGCCCTCCGCGTCGTCGAACAGTCCGAGCGAGACCGGAACAAGATGGTCTCTCGAGCCCGTGCGCACGAGCTCGACGGCGTAGCCACCGTCGGACCGGGCCAGCAGGGCGGTCACTGGGACCACCAGTGCGTTGCGCACGCTGGCGGTGGTGATGCCGACCTTCACTGGGGCTTGATCCCAGGTGCCCGTGGCCGCCGGGTTGGAGGGGGTGACGCCGACGGTGATCGTCGGCCTGCTGCTGCTCGCGGAGGAGCACGTGTCGGTTCCCGGCGCGGCGGTGCTTGACCCCGACCCGGCCGAAGCGGAGCTCGATGGGCAGGTGGCGACCGCTCCTACCGAGGTGACGGTGCCCGGGGTCGTGCGGTTGTTGGGAAGCGTGATGCTCACCTTGTCCCCGACTGCTACGTCGGTCTGTTGGGCGGCGTCTAACGCCACCTGCACCTGGCGAGCCGTCGAGGTGGCCTGCAACACGGTCTGACCGGGCTGCGCGCTGCCCCCTGGCGGGGCTGACACCGTCGTTACCCGCACGGCGGACGGTTCGAACACCGCCTGGCCGAGCGTCAACGTCCCGTTCTGGGTCACGCCGAGGGCGGCCTCGAGCTTATCCAAGGCCGTGGTGGTCGCCGATCCGAAGGCGGTGGAAGTGCGGCTGAGCTGAGCCGACGTGGCGTAGCCGAGCGCGACCAGATCCGCGTTGAGCTCGGCGACATCGGGGCCGGTCGCCCCGGCTGACAGCGTCCGATAGGCGGGTGTCGAGCCGTACAGCAACAGCACCGGGCTGTTGTTGACGCGGTAGAGCGCGTGCCCCTGGGAGATCACCTGGCCGGCCGCGGGCAGCCTCGTGTATGCCCCGCGGGCCTGGTTGATCACCGAGTACGGCGAGCCGTCCGGCTGCGCCCGGTAGGTCAGGGTCCCGGGCACCGAGACCATCGCCGAGAGCGAGCGCTTCTCCACTTGCGCGGTTTGCGCCGCCGCCGGCTGCTGCGTGGCCGCGCTCGCTGGCTTGGGCGCGGACGTCACCGCAGCCGTGCCCGCGGCCGTCGCGGCAACCAGGACGGCAGCACCCGCGAGCACCCAGGTCTTGCGCATCACTGGCTCCGCACTCCCAGCTCGGCTCCGTACATGGCACCGCACTTGTGCATCGCTGTGTCCAGCGCGCTCATACCGGCGCTTGTTCCGGCAGACGGGATTCGATTCGTGTCGACGAGGGGTCCGTTCGGGCTGGGGTCGGGAAAGTCCGGCACGCCGTTCTGGCGGATGCACTGGGCGAACTGGCGGCCCACCGACTGCTGCTGGGCGCTCCGTTTGGAGCCCGTGAACCCCGATGGCTCAAGGCTCTTGCAGGCGCCGATCGCCCGCTGCCACGCTGGGCTGCTGGTGTCAAGCTTCGAGCCGTTGGCGACCTGATCGATCGTCAGGTCGCCCGACGCGTCCGGGTCCGGGAAGTTGCTGACGCCGTTGGCGCGCATGCATCCGGAGAACTTCACCGCCTTCGCATGGTGGGCGGCGGTGGGGTCGCTGCTGCCGCTCCCGGCGGGAGCCGTTGAACCGCACCCGCTGATCACGGCGACCGCGATGACGGAGGCGAGGGCGGCCAGCGGCCGTCGTTTTCTGTTGGTCATGCCGCCAGTGAAGGCTGGGTCGCGTTGCCGTCACGTATCGGTTTTTCGATATGCCGGCGATATGTTCGGGCTGGCAGCATCACTGGGCGTGCGTGTGCTGATCGTTGAGGACGAGCCCTATATGGCGGAAGCGATCCGCGATGGCCTACGCCTGGAGGCGATCGCGGCCGACATCGCCGGTGACGGTGACAGCGCTCTGGAGCTGCTGACGGTCAACACCTACGACATCGCCGTTCTCGACCGGGACATTCCCGGACCATCCGGCGACGAGATCACCAAGCGCATCGTCGCCTCCGGCAGTGGCATGCCGATCCTGATGCTCACGGCAGCCGATCGGCTCGACGACAAGGCCTCCGGGTTCGAACTCGGCGCCGACGACTACCTCACCAAGCCGTTCGAGCTCCAGGAGCTCGTGCTCCGTCTGCGGGCGCTCGACCGGCGGCGCGCTCACAACAGGCCACCCGTACGGGAGATCGCAGGGCTGCGACTCGACCCGTTCCGCCGTGAGGTCTTCCGTGACGGCCGCTACGTCGCGCTGACCCGCAAGCAGTTCGCGGTACTCGAGGTTCTCGTCGCCGCCGAAGGCGGCGTCGTCAGCGCCGAGGAGCTACTGGAACGGGCGTGGGATGAGAACGCCGACCCGTTCACCAACGCCGTGCGGATCACGGTCTCGGCACTGCGCAAACGCCTCGGCGAACCCTGGATCGTCGCCACCATCGCCGGCGTCGGGTACCGCATCGACACCGGGGGTGGCGGAAGAGACCATGGATAGAGCTCCGGGGTTGAGCGTGCGGCTGAAGCTCACGCTCAGCTACGCCGGCTTCCTGATGCTCGCCGGCGCGTTGCTGCTCGGCGCGGTGTGGCTGTTCCTGCTCGCCTACGTGCCCGACCGTGCGCTGATCGTCCCCGGTTCCACCGGCACATCGCTGCGTGTGTTTCCCGTCCGGTCCAACCTCCTGCACGTGTTCGCTCCGAGGGCAGCCGCAGTGTTGGCGTTCCTGCTGGTGCTCGGTCTCGTCGGAGGATGGTTTCTCGCCGGGCGGATGCTCGCCCCGCTGACGCGAATCACCGACGCCACACGCATCGCCGCGACTGGATCGCTATCAGAGCGAATCCACCTACCGGGCCGGAGCGACGAGTTCCGGGAACTCGCCGATGCGTTTGACGCCATGCTCGCGCGGCTCGAAGCACACATGGGCGAACAGCAGCGCTTCGCGGCCAACGCCTCGCACGAACTGCGCACGCCGCTGGCGATAACGCAGACGCTGCTCGACGTGGCGCGCGCCGATCGCGGTGGCGACAGCGGCGAGCTCGTCGACCGCCTCCACGCCGTCAACGCCCGAGCGATCGACCTCACCGAAGCCCTGCTCCTGCTCAGCCGTGCCGACCAGCGGTCCTTTGCCCGAGAACCTGTGGATCTTTCCCTCCTGGCCGAAGAAGCGACCGAGACACTCCTCCCTTTCGCAGCAGAACGCGACGTCACCATCGAGACCTCCGCAGACACGACCCCCACGATCGGCTCGCGCCCGCTTCTCCTGCAGTTGGCCACGAACCTCGTGCACAACGCAATCGTGTACAACACGTCTGCCCAGGGCATAGTGTGGGTCACGACCAGCGCTCACCCGGGGAGCGTGGAGCTCGCTGTCGAGAACACCGGCGCGACGCTCACCACGCAGTTGGTTTCCACCTTCGCCGAGCCGTTCCAGCGCGGGACCGAACGCGTCCGGGCCGACGACGGAGGCGTCGGACTCGGCCTGGCGATCGCCAACAGCATCACCCGAGCACACGAAGGCACGCTCACCCTCACCCCGCGGGCCGCGGGAGGGCTGCGCGCGGCGGTGCGACTACCCGTCGCCCCACCGCACCGTGGCAGATAACGAGAGGCGTGCTAAGCGCGGAAAGCAGGGGAGCCGGCGCCTTCCGATCGGACTGGCGCCGAGCGCTGTCGGGACGCGGGCAAAGACCTCTCGGCGGCGTCCCAAGTGGCCGCTGCAGCGGCGAAGCGGGTGCGGCTGTGGGTGTAGACGGCTTCCCTCCACGTTCACTTTCGCTCGAGTGCGAGTTCCGGGCCTCTAGCGCCGGAGCTCGGCTCTGAGCCGGGCAGCGAGCCGCACGGAGGCCTCGATCTCGACTTTGCGTATCGAGACGCTCTCAACGTTCAGGCCGAAGGGAACGCCGACCCGCCGGCAAAAGGCGATCAGCTCGATCGCCGTCGCGACCGCTTGATCGTAGGACGCGTCGAGGGTGTCGTCGGCATGGCGCAGATCGTTCGCGATCCAGCGCGGCACGTCGACACCGAGCCACTGGAGGAACTCCAATGTCTTCATTGAGCCGCAGACTGAGAATGTGAAGACGATCGGCACCGGCTCCTGGTTCTGAGCGGCGCACTCGTAGCGATAGTCAGAGACCAAGTCCTTCGCTGCGTTGACGTCGTAGACGACCTGGGTGACGAAGAAGGAGCAGCCTGCAGCCTGTTTTGCGATGAGCCGGAGGTGCTCCTTACCGCCGCGCGCGTGCCGCTCGGAGATCGCGACTCCGCCTAGCGGCAGGTCCGGCCGGACTTCGGTCCGGAGCTCATACGCTCGCGAGAGCGAGGTTGCGACCGCTTTCTCGCGGGATGACGCCCCGACGAAGACCGACAGCGCTCGGGATGGATCCTGGTCGCGGAGCCATAAACGGAGGCCGTCCTCGGCGTGCTTGCTGACCGCTCGGTAGACGATGGCAGGCACGTCCAGGCCGACGAGATCACGAGCGAGGTACTCGGCCGGGTCCATCGTCGGCAGGAACGGGAACGGGCGTTCGTTGGGATTACGGTCGCTCTCCTCATCGATGTCGTAAAGAACGAGGCCATCTATCCCCACCGACCGGAGTCGCGCGAGTGTGACCTCAGCGATCTGCCTGGTCTGCTCGGGTCCGGTCGTCAGCCTGGGTGGCGTCACCGCGAAGAACAAGAACTCACCCATCCGATTGGCGATGCGCTGCTGTAGCTCCACGCGCGGAACCGTAGCCAACCGTGGACGCCTCGGGCCAGCCCGACGCCGCGTCTGCGCATGTTCAGTCGCGCCATGGCCAAATGAGACCCCGACACGCTGACGGGGCCGCGAAACGGCACGACTGGCTGGGTGTCTTGAAGACCTGGCCGGACTGCCCTAGCGCCCGGTAGACCCTGGGCTTGGCCGTCGCGTTCCCCGTAGCGGTTGCGCGAGTCATACTGGAGGCGAGCCTGGCCGGCGGGCCGCGGCCTGGAGATGTCGAGCCGAGAGGAAGGAGCGTGCATCGACGTGGGCAGCGAGCCGCCCTCCGTGCCGCAGTCGAAGAGCGAGCTGGAGGAGTTCTTCGATCTCGCGCTCGACCTGATGGTCATCGTCGGCTTTGACGGCTACTTCAAGCGGGTCAACCC
>JAXDGI010000229.1:0-52327 GCA_034665145.1 Solirubrobacteraceae bacterium | reverse complement strand
GCCTCGCGCGCCGACATTGCCCGGCGTCGCATTGCCGACCTCCAGTCGTCGTCGATGGAAGGCGACTCGATCTCGCCGAAGACGATGTCGACCATGCCATCGAGGAGCTCATCCTTATTCGCGACGTGCTTGTAGAGCGCCATCGGCACCACGCCGAGCTCTTGCGCGAGCCGTCGCATGCTGAACCCCTCAAGGCCGTCCTGGTCTGCGAGCCTTACGGCAGCGTCGAGGACGAGCGGGCTACTCAGGCGTGTCCGGCGGGTGTTCGTCTCTTGGGTCATTCGCGCTTGACAAGTGTACGGCGTACACCTATAGTTCCAGCCGAGTGTACACCGTACACCTGAGAGAGAGGGACCAACATGATGTCCGCACCTTCCCCGGGCGAAGGGGTGCCACCGAGCGGTGGCCACGAGTACCCGCTCACCTTCTCGGTCGACTATCCCGACCGCCGCCTCAACCGCCTCAGCACGGCGTTTCGCATCTTTACGATCATCCCGATCGCGATCCTCGCCGCAACACTCGAGGGCGGCAGCTTCGGGGCGAATGCGGGAGGCAGCGGCGCCCGCTACGCCGGAGGCGGCATCGGGATCCTCGTCATCCCCGTGCTGCTGATGCTGCTGTTTCGCAGGAAGTATCCGCGGTGGTGGTACGACTGGAACCTGCAGCTGACCCGGCTCACCAACCGGATCGCCGTTTACTTCGCCCTGATGGACGACCGCTACCCCTCCACCGACGAGGAGCAGGCCGTCCACCTCAACTTCCCCTACCCCGACGCCGAACACGACCTCAGCCAGGGCCTGCCGCTCGTCAAGTGGCTGCTCGCGATCCCTCACTACGTCGTGTTGTTCTTTCTCACGATCGGCGCGTTGCTCGCCACCATCTTCGCCTGGTTCGCGATCCTCTTCACGGGCCGCTACCCGCGGTCGCTGTTTGACTTCATCGAGGGCGTGTTCCGCTGGCACAACCGCGTCGCGGCCTACGCGTTCCTACTGATCACCGACCGCTATCCGCCGTTCAGCCTGATGTCCTAAGCACTGTGGCTCGCGGATATGAGGGGGGCGTTTGTCCACCTCGCAACCGTCGAGCGGGAGGGACTTGACGCAAGTACTAGATTATGGGGCGGCGGACGAGACCGGCCTCCTTCTGCGGGTGCCCGGCAAGGCTGCTTTTGAGGTCGTTGGACGCTCCGGCAGACACGTTTGTGGCTGCCGGGTTGCTGACCACCTTTCCGTATCGAACGACCACGGGAAGCGATGGTCAGCAGTGCACAAGAGCAGTCTCAACGGCACCCGCCACGCGGCGGAACCGGTCAGCGCTGACGGGGGCGTTGCCATCCTCCCAGGATCAGAGGCCTCCCGCGAGCTTTTGTCGCTGGAGATGGAGTGTGGGAGCAGAGCTCCCGGGGTTGTCCGCGTGGCGCTCGGCCAACTCAGCGAACTTGGCCCGGCGCGTGATGACGTGATCCTGGTCGCCAGTGAACTGGTTACTAACGCCGTTGTTCATTCGGGCGGCTCCCCTGGGGACACGGTCCAGGTGCGAGCGGCGCTTGGTCGGGGCCGTGTGTCGATCTCAGTGCACGATCCCGGTTCGTCGGAGGGCAGCCCGCAGCTCGCGGGCGAAGACGATCTGGCAGCGGGCGGGTGGGGGTTGCGGGTCGTGAACGAGCTCGCTCACCGCTGGGGGTTCGCGCGCGACCAGGGCTACCGGGTATGGGCGGAGCTACGCCTGCCGCCTGCCGCTCGGCCTGGGGGTGGGTGACAGATCGCACCGGCCGGCTCAGGGGGGTGAGCGGGAGGCCTGGCCGCCGGAGGGGGCGCTTCCGGCGGCCAGGCGCGGTCTGACGGGATACGCCGCCAGATTCCGCAGCGCGGGGGCGAGCGCTGCGGGGTCTCGCGGCTCGTGTGCAAGTTCACGGCGGCGTCGGCAAACGTGACGAACGCAGCGGGCTGGCCAGACCTCGAGAGGCGAAAGCGCGATGGCCAGGACAGCCGCAGCATGGCCAGAGCGCGCACTTTGGAGAAAAGCCGAAAAACCGCGCCGACTTTTCTCCATCTGTCGCGCTGACGCTGCGCCTCGGAGAAAACCCATCGGCCCCCATTCGGCTTTTCTCCGTATCGCCCCGGACGGGGCCTGCCAGCCGCGTGCCTCTTCCCCAGCCTGCGGGGGTTCTAAAGCGGGAGCGACGGGACTCGAACCCGCGACCTCCGGCGTGACAGGCCGGCGCTCTAACCAACTGAGCTACGCCCCCTGGACGGGGCTCCCAGTATAAGAAGGCTCGGGGGTTGGCGCGGGATGGCTTTCAGGTCGGCGCGAGGATGTGGGCGCGCAGCCAGGGATTCACAAACACGCCGCGGGGATCGAGGCGCTCGCGCAGAGCGCGGAAGTCGTCCATCCGGGTGTACGAGCGCTCGAGATCGGCGGCCCTTGCGGTGAAGACCTTGCCCCAGTGCGGGCGGGCACCGAACGGCTCCAGAGCGGCCTCGATGAGGCCCATCACGCGCTCGACCGCGGTCTGCTGGCGGCGCCAGGTGAAATGCAGGCCGACGGTGTCCTGCCCGTACTGAGGACTCAGCCACAGGCGGTCGGCGGCCATCGTGCGCAGCTCGGCGATGAGCAGCAGCGGTGTGATCTCATGCGAGAGCTCGCGCAGCGCTTGGATTGCCGGCACGGCGTGCTCGCGGGCGACGAAGAGCTCGGATTGGATCTCCTCGCCCGCACTGGGCGTAAAGTCGCTGCGGAAGTGCGGCAGGCGCTCTGACCATGGCCCCGGCACTCCGAGCTGCTCGGTGCAGCGGGCAGGATCGCTGCCGGGGACCGGGTTGCGCGGCCCGTCAGCCGGGACGGCGTCGAAGAGTTGATGGCCCTCGTCAACGAGCGGATCGGTGCCGACCCGGCTCTTGACCCAGACCTGCTCGGTTCGCGGGCCGAACCGATGAAAGACGCTCACGCTCTCGCCGTGACTCGTGACTTCGGAGTAATGCGCAAACAGCGCCTCCCAGGACAGCCCCTCGTAGACGCGCTGTCGCACCTCATAGAACGGCTCGACCTCGAGGACCACACGCGTGACGACCCCCAGCGCGCCGAGGCTCACGACCACGCCGTCAAACCCCTCCTCGCCGCGGGCAAAGAACCGAACGTGACCGTCGGCGCAGACCAGTTCGAGGCCGACGACGGCGGTGGCCAGGTTGCCGTACGTGTCGCCCGAGCCGTGAGTGGCCGTGGCCACCGCACCGGCCACCGAGATATGTGGCAGCGAGGCCAGATTGCGCAGGGCCAAGCCCTGGCGGTTGAGGATCTCGGCCAGCTGCGCGTATGTGATGGCCGCCGGGACCGCCACCGTGCTCGCCTCCAGATCCAGCGTGACGTGCCCATCGAGCGCGGCCACCGAGACGAGCTCGCTCGCATCGGCGATGGCCGTGAACGAGTGCCGGCTGCCCAACGCCCGCAGCCCGGAGGAGGCCGTGACCAGCGCCCTGAGCTCATCCAGCGTCCCCGGCGTGTGCAGCCTGGCCGCCACGTAGTTGTAGTTGCCCGACCAGTTGCTCCCCACTGGATGCATGGCCACGCTCGTATCTAACTGGATGCGCGGCCGTCGCAACTTTTGTCCCGTGCCCGGGTTTGACGGGACGTAGACCTCATGGGTTGCGCCCAACCCGGCCGTGGGCGAAGCCGGTGAGGCTCGGTGGTGGGGACCCTGGAAGCGGGTCCTCACTGCTTTTAAGGGTCCGTCAGCGGAGGCGGCGCCTGCGGCGCCCGCGTCACCGCACCCAGATGAGCTTCATGATGGCGAGCACGAACCGCTCGTAGCGCTCGGGCGAGAAATTCTCGGGGTCGGTGAGGATCTGGCGTCCCGCTTCCTCACTGAGGCTGCGGATGGCACGGGCGGTGAGCTCGACGTCGAGGTCCTCGCGGATATCGGTGGCCGCAATCGCCCAGCGAACGACGGCCTCGATCCGGCCTTGCACGGCGCGCCGGTTGATCTCCACGTGCTCGCGCACGGTGACCGGCGTCCCCTCCGGCGGCAGCAGAATGACCCGCCAGGTGTCCGGACGGATGGCCACCGCATCGAGGAACCGTCGTACGCCGGCGGCGAACAGCTCCGCGGGCTGGCCCCGTCCGGACGGTGTCTCCGGGACGACCGTGGCCAGCTGCTGCAGGGCGAGGTGCTCCTCGCGCTCGATCAGCGCCTGTAGCAGGCTGGCGAGGTTGGGGAAGTGGTCATAGATGACCGGACGCGTGACCCCCGCCGTGCGAGCGATGGATTCGATCGACACGCCCTCGTAGCCGTGGGCGATGATCACGCGCAAGGCGGCGTCGAGGAGCTGCTCGCGGCGTCGCTCGGGTGGCATCCGCGGCGCATAGCGGCGGCGTGGCTTGGCGGCTGCATCGGAAGGCGAACGAGGCGTCATCAAGCGGCGCACACATTATCGCGACCTACAGGTCTGTAGGTTCGTACCGCCCGTGGACGCGGTACCGTCGCCGGCGTGCGTGCGGTCTTTGACGGACACAATGACGCGCTGACCCGAGACGACCACGCCGGGATCGCCACAGGCCGCCCCGACGGGCATCTCGACCTCCCCCGGATGCACGCGGGGGGCGTCCGGGGCGCGATCTTTGCCGTCTTCACCCCTTCCGAGAACGACAACTGGGATCCGCTCTCGCGCGAGGACGGGGTGATCGAGCTCGAGCTGGCCTCGCCGGTGAGCTATGACGCTGCGGTGCCCTTCGCGCTGCGCGCCGCCGGGCGGCTCGCCGCGCTCGAGCAGGCCGGCGAAGTCCGCTTGGCACGCTCGGTGGATGATCTGGACGCCGTGATCGAGAACGACGACGGTCCGCCGGTGGCTGTTCTTCACCTCGAGGGCGCCGAAGCCATCGACCCCGACCTCGAGGCCCTCGACCACTGGTACGCTGCCGGGCTACGCACGCTCGGGCCGGTGTGGAGCCGCCCCAATCACTTCGCCCACGGGGTGCCGTTCATCTTTCCCAGCTCGCCCGATACTGGACCTGGTCTGACCGCGGCGGGCAAGGCGCTGGTCGCGCGATGTGCCGAGCTGGGCATCATGATCGACCTCGCTCACCTCAACGAGGCCGGGTTCTGGGACGTGGCCAAGGCCGACGCGGGCCCGCTCGTGGCCTCCCACTCGGCCGCCCACAGCATCTGCCCGTGCTCTCGCAACCTCACCGACCGGCAACTCGACGCCGTGGCCGAGAGCGATGGGCTGGTCGGGATCGTGTTCGCGTCTTTGTTTCTGCGTCCCGACTTCGCGGACACGGCCGACACACCCATGTCGGTCATCGTCGACCATGCCCGGTACGTCGCCGAGCGGATCGGCGTGCGCCACGTCGCCCTCGGCTCGGATTTCGACGGAGCGACCATTCCCGACGAGCTCGGTGACGTGGCCGGCGTGCCGAAGCTGCTCGAGGCGCTGAGCACAGCCGGATTCGATGACCGAGACCTTGATGCGCTGGCCTGGGACAACTGGCGCCGCGTGCTCGACGCTTGGTGGAAGTGACGGCAGCGCCCGATCGCCTAGTGGCGTCGGCGGCCGCGGCCTGACTCGTCGGCGATCACCTGCTGGATCACATCCTCATCCCAGCGGTGGGTACGCAGGAGGCGGTAGCGCTCGCCGCTGATGCGCATATACGTCTCGGTCTCGGTCTGGTTGCCGACGAGTTGAGCCTCACGCAGCATTTCGATCACCGGGCGGTACTCGGTCTCTAACCACAGGTAGGCCGTCTCGCGGCGGCTGAGCTGCTCGCCGCGGTCCTGGCTGAGGCGAAAGCCCCACGCTTCGACGTTCTCGGCCAGGCGGGCATAGTTCCAGGAGTCGGTGAGCTGGATCTCGGGCCTGGCCTCCGCGGGTAGCGGGACCCGCTCGAAGAACTCGCGTTCGAGGCTCTTGGTGGGTAGGTCGGCGTAGGTGATCGTGTGCCGCGCCCCGACCCGGGTGTGGACCTCCGTGACCTGCGCGTCGATGTCGGTGCGGCCCAGCGCGCGAGCCACTGAGACGCGGTGATGGCCGTCGCGGACGAAGTAGATCTCGCCGATCCTGAGGAGGTCGACGGGTGGCATCGACTCACCGCGGCGCATGGCGGCGGCGATGTGTTCCCAGCGCGACCGTACCCGCCCCGAGGTGGGACGAAAGCGGCGGTCGAACTCGCGCTGGCGGTCGACCGTTCCGACGATGTCGTCCAGGTTGACCACCGCCGGCCCTACGCGTTGCTCGCTGACGAAGCCGAGGGCCTCGATCACCTCCTCATAGGGGAGGATCTGACGGACGTCGTCGGGCTCGCCGCGTAGGCGCGCGGCAACCCGCGCCATCGTGGCGCGGCGCCGCGCGCGCAGGAAGTCGTGCTGCGCATCGACGGCGGGCATTCCTGTGGAGCGCCGCTCGGCCATCGGCGCTCGCCATTATGGCGCGTGCGCGCGCGTTTATTGAGGCTCTTGCCTTCCCGTGGCGTCGCCTGCGCCTGTACTGGGCGCCGAGGCTGGCGCCGACGAGCCACCGTTGCGCCGGCCGAGCAGGCTTTCGCCGTTTTCAGGGTTGAACAGGTGAATGTGGTCGGTGTTGAACCACAGCCTGGCCGGCTGGCCCTGCTTGACCTGGCTGTCGGCGTCCAAACGAGCCACGAGCTGGCTGCCCTCCTGCTGGGGCAGGTCAGCGGCGCCGGCGTCATTGGCCAGTTCCTCCAGCTCGCGGCTGGAGACGCGTTCTGACTCGACATTGAAGTAGGCGTAGAACTCAGACCCCATGGATTCGAGGACCTCGATCTCCGTATCGAAGGTGATGCCACGCTGGCGCTCCTCATCGGAGATGAGATTTGCGTCCTGGAAGTCCTCCGGCCGCAAGCCGACGATCACCCCGCCGCGGCCACCGCCGGGGCCGGCCTCAAGCCGGGAACGCAGGCTCTGGGAGAGGGGAAGATCGCCGAGCGGGAGGCGAATGTGATCCCCATCGATCTCGCCGGGCAGGAAGTTCATCGAGGGCGAGCCGATGAACCCGGCCACGAACAGGTTGTCCGGATGTCCGTACAGATCCCCGGGACTTCCGACCTGTTGCAGCAATCCGGCGCGCATGACGGCGATCCGATCCCCCAGCGTCAGGGCCTCGGTCTGATCGTGGGTCACGTAGATGGTGGTGGTCTCAAACCGCGATTGGATGCGGCTGATCTCCGTGCGCATCTGCACGCGCAGCTTCGCGTCCAGGTTCGACAGCGGTTCATCCATGAGGAACGCGGACGGGTTGCGGACGATCGCGCGGCCCATCGCCACCCGCTGGCGCTGGCCGCCGGACAGGTTGGCCGGCTTGCGATCCAGATGCTGTTCGAGATCAAGGACCTTGGCCGCCTCCGAGACCTTCTGGTCGATCTCGTTCTGAGGCGTCTTGGCCAGCTTGAGGGCGAAACCCATGTTCTCCCGGACCGTCATGTGCGGATACAGGGCGTAATTCTGAAAGACCATCGCGATGTCACGGTCCTTGGGCGCTCGGTCGTTGACGACCTGGCCGCCGATCCTCAGCTCCCCGCCGGTGATGTCCTCAAGCCCGGCCACCATCCGCAGAGCGGTTGACTTGCCGCAGCCCGACGGGCCGACCAGGATCATGAACTCGCCGTCGGCGACGTCCAGATTCAGATCCTTGACGGCCTCGAAACCGTCTCCGTAGCGCTTGGTGATGTGCTCAAGAGCAATCTCGGCCATTTCTATCTCCTCAAGCTCTTTATCCCTTGACAGCGCCCGCAGTCAGCCCGGAGACGATCCGGCGCTGGAACAGGAGCACGATGATGACGACTGGAACGGTGACCACGACCGCGGCCGCGGCAATCGTGCCGATCGGCGCGGTGAATTGCGAGGCACCGGGGAAGGCGGCGATCGCGGCCGGGACCGTTTGAGCCGCCCCGGTCGAGGTCAGGGTGGACGCGAACACGAAGTCGTTCCAGCAGAACAGGAAGACGAGGATCCCGGTGGTGAAGATGCCAGGTGCGGCCAGCGGCGCGATGACCCTGAAAAAGGCCTGTGACGGTGTCGCGCCATCGACCTGGGCGGCCTGCTCGAGCTCCCACGGGATCTCTCTGAAGAACGAGGAGAGAACAAAGATCGAGAGCGGCAACGCGAAGGTCATGTAGGGGATGATCAGCCCCGGCCAGGTGTTATAGAGCCCGATAGTGCGCCAGATGTTGTAGAGCGGGCCGACCAGGGAGATGGGCGGGAACATCGCGATTCCGAGTGAGGCGGCGAGCACGATGTATTTGCCCGGGAAGTCGAGCCGGGCAATCGCGTAGGCGGCAAAGCTGGCGATGAAGACGGCGATGACCGTCGAGATGAGCGCGATCCCAATCGAGTTGCGCAGCGCGTCGGTGAAGATGGGCTGGTTGAAGATGCTCGAGTAGTTGGCCGTGGTCCACTTGCTGGGCAAAAACGAGCCGTCGGCGATCGTCGTCGGATCCTTGAACGACAGAGAGATGATCCACACCACCGGCACGAGCGCGAACACGGCAAGGAGCAGGATCGCTCCCGACCAACTGAGCCGTCTGGAAACCGCGTTGCTCATCGTCCGTCGCCTCCCCCGGGAGCCGCAGCGGCACCAAAGACCTTGATGAATATGAAGGCAATGATCCCCACCATCACAAACAGCAGGACTGACACCGTCGAACCGAGACCGAGGTTGAGTCGGTTCAACAGCTGATTGCTGGCCAGGACCGACAGGGTCTCGGTGTTATGGGCGCCATTGTTGAAGATGACGACGGTGTCGTAGATCCGGAACGCATCGAGCGTGCGGAACAAGAGCGCGACCAGTATGGCCGGCTTCATCAGCGGGATGGTGATCCGCCAGAAGCGCTGCCAGGTCGAAGCCCCATCCACCCGGGCCGCCTCATGGAGCTCGTCGGGGACCAGCGAAAGCCCACCGAGCAGCAGCAGGGCCATGAACGGAGTCGTCTTCCAGACCTCGGCCAGGATGACTCCGATATAGCTGCCGCCCTGACTGGCCAGCGGGTCGCTGCTGAGGCCGAGCAGCTTCGGGACCCAGCCGGAATCCAGCTCGAACGCATAGCGCCAGGCGTAGGCGGCGACCACCGTGACGATCCCGTAGGGAATCAAGGCGATCGCCCGTACGGCCCCGCGGGCGAAGATCACCCGGTGCATGGCCAGGGCCACGAGCATCCCAATCACCAGCTCAAGGGCCACCGAGATCACCGTGATGAACAGCGTGTGCGCCACGTCAGCCCACCACAGAGACGAGCCCAGCACCGACCCGTAGTTGTCAAAGCCGATGAACTGGTTGTTCTGCGGGAAGCGCAGATCCGCTCGCTGCAGGGAGAGGACGAAGGCGTTGATGATCGGATAGACCGTGACCGCGATCATCACGATCACGGCGGGGGCGACCAGCATCCAACCGAGCTTGCGCTCGGCCCGGGAGCGCTCGCTGAGCCTTGGCTTCTTAGCTTTGGGCTCGGCGGCGACCGAACTCGGCGCAGAGACGGCAGACATCAGATCAACGCTCCTGAGCTCAGGGCCGCCTTGAGCTCACCGCGCAGTGTGCTCGCGACCGATTTCGGATCGATGCTGTTGGGCGGCGAGAGCGCCTTTTGGATCGCGATCGAAACGTCGGCATAGGCCGGGGTCTGGGGCCGAATCCCGTACACAGCAAGCTGCTTCTTGATCAGCGCCTTGAACGGGTAGGGCTTGGCCAGCGACGGATCGTTGTACAGCGCGGCAATCGTTGGTGGCAGGCCACCCTTGATGGCATCGACCTTCTGGTTGGCCAGGTTGGTGAGGCACTTGGCGGCCTGGAAGTCGTAGGCGGGGTACTTCGAGTAGGTCGAAACGCCGATGTTGGAGCCGCCGATGGTCACCTTGGGCGGGATACCGGCCGTGACCGACGGGTAGTACGTCCAACCGAAATCCTTGGCCAGCTTGGGATTGTCGGCCTGGATGGAGGGATAGACGAACGGGTAGTTGAGCTCGAAGGCGGCGGCTCCGCTCTCGAAGCCGAGCCTGGCGACAGTCTCGTCGGCGTTGGACAGGCCGGGATCGGCGGCCGACGAACTGGCCAGGTTGTGGATGATCGTGGCTGCCTTGACGGCGGCCGGTCCAATGGCCACGGTCTTGGGTCCCTGGAGGATCTGGCCGCCGGCCGAGTCGACGAGCGAGTTGAACCACACCGTGAGACCCTCGTACTGCTTGCCCTGCACCTCAATCACGTGAGGCTTGCCCTCCTTGGCGAGCTTGACCGCATCGGCGAGCATCTCGGCCCAGGTCTTGGGCGGGTTCGGGACCAGGTCCTTGCGGTACCAGAGCAGCTGGGTGTTCGAGTTGTCCGGGATCCCGTAGACCTTGCCCTTCCAGCTGGCCGTGGCCACCGGGCCGGGAAGGATTCCCTGGGTGGCCGCTGTGCGGTTCGCGCCCGTCCAGGGCCGGATCCAACCGGCCCCGGCGAACTCGGGCGTGTAGGTCACGTCCATGCCGATGAGGTCGATCGAGCTGTCGTGCGCCGCCAGACGCCGGACCAGCTCCTGACGCTGACCATCGGCGTCCGTCGGCAGCACGTTCAGGGCGATCTGGTACTTGCCACCCGATGCCTGTCCGCAGACCTTGGCCGCGTTGGCGAATGACCCCGAAGGCTCGGGGAAGATGTACCAATTGAGTGTGGGTCGCCCGCCGGATCCCCCGCAGGCGGCCAGCGTAAGTGCAGCGGCCACCGCCATAAATCCACTCAGCCCTGACTTCCCCAGTGCTCCCACGGGCACCTCCGGTCGTCTCTCCCTCCTGCTGGCGGCAGCCTACCCCTTGACTCATGAAACACAAACTTTGAACCGAAAAATCCAGATGGATTGGTTTGTTTGAATCGAGGAATCGATTCAGATCATTCCGGCGAAACGAGAATTTCGGCCGCGATCAGGGCCTGAGCGTTGCCACCCAGCCGCCATGGGCGGGAATGGTCGACAGGTCGCCTCCGTCGCCGGGGCGCGCCTCGAGCTTGAGCGCCTGGGCCCTGGGCGCGGGCTGGTCGTCGTCGCTGAGGTTGACCGCGACGACGTGCTCGTCGCGGCGCACGACGATTGTCCCGGCCGGCGAGTCCAGCACTTCTCCCGGCGCGCCTTCGAGCTCGGTGCGCAGGGCGATCGCCGCGGCGACCAGCGACTTGAACGAGCCGGGGTCCCGTGCCTGCGCTTGTACGCTTGGGGCGAGACCGACGGTGGCCGACAGCCACGGTGTGCCGCTGGTGAATCCACCGTTGTCGCTGTCATCCCAGCGCATCGGGACGCGGAAGGGGTCGCGTCCGCTGCGGTCCTGGGCGCCTCCGGCGACCTCGGCGTTGGCGTAGCCGAGCTCATCACCCTGAAGGAGGAACACCGGTCCGGGCAAGCTGAGCAAGAGCAACGCGCTGGCCCGCGCGTTGTCCGCGCCGGCCCGACTGACGAGGCGGCTGAAGTCGTGGTTTGAGAGGACCCAGCCCTGCTGACCGGTCTCCAGGCCGGCGGCAATGGCCGTCCGGAGCTTGGCCGGGTCCCCGGCGGCAAACAGCGCCTCGAAGCTGAACACGATGTCGAGTGCATCCAGGTAGCGCCTTGAGTCGCGGGTGGGGAGGTAAACCTCGCCGATCAGCAGCGCGGATCCTGCCGCCGCGCGGATCGCTTCGAGCGCAAGACCCACGTCAGGCGCGTTGCGGGAATGCACATGGTCAAGCTCGGCGTCCTTGGGGTCGGCGGGGAGGACCGGTGGCTGCTCCGCGGGCGGGTCATCGCGCAGCTCGGGGTCCTTGAGAAGCCGGTCGAGCGCATCGAGACGAAATCCGTCGACGCCGCGCTCGACCCAGAAGCGCAGGGCGTGGCCCATGCGCTGGCGCACTTCGGGGTTGCGCCAGTCCAGGTCGGCCTGCTCGGGGAAAAACGAGTGCAGGAAATAGCGCCCGGTCAGCTCATCACGACCCCAGGAAGCTCCGCCGAAGGCCGCCCGCCAGTTGTTGGGAGGGCTGTCGGCCCACACGTAGTACTCGGGGTGCTCGCGAAACCAGGGGTGCTCGATCGAGGTGTGGCAGGGCACGAAGTCGAGGAGCACCCTGAGGCCGAGTCCGTGGGCCTTTTCGATCAGCTCGTCGAGATCCTCGAGCGTGCCGAGCTTCGGATCGACGGCCTCGAAGTCAGTGACGTCGTAGCCGAAGTCGGCATTGGGCGACGGGTAGACGGGGGACAGCCAGACGGCCTTGACTCCGAGGCCGGCGATGTAGGTCAGGCGTTCGATTGCCCCGCGCAGGTCACCGACGCCGTCGCCGTCGGAATCCTGAAAGGAGCGAAGGTAGACCTGGTAGATGGCTGCGTCGTCCCACCACATGGCCGGGTGAGGCTAGCGGCCCGTGGGGGCTCATCCGCTCAAGCCGCTTACCGGCGGGCGTCCAACGCACAACGCTGCCAGTCAAAGGGGCGTGCCAGGCGGCTGAGTCGCTGGTCGTTCTGGGCCCAGTCGCGATGGAGATGGCGCCCGATGACGAGTGCGGCCACGGCGCCGGCGCCCCCGCCCTTGAGCGAGGCAGCGGCCGAGCGCACGCTGGCCCCGGTCGTCCAGGTGTCATCGACGAGCAGGACAGCCTGGCCGTGCAGTTGGCGGGCGGGGCTGAACTTGGTCGGGCTGAACGCGCGTGGTGGCGCGTCGGTGTGCGAGCGAGTGAGTAGGACCTCGTGGCGCCCGCGGGTGGGAGCGATGAGCGCCGCCAGCATACGCGTCAGAGGATGGTGCCGCTCGCGCTCGGGGTGACCGGAGGGCACCGCGGTGACGAGATCGAAGCAGCCGACCCCGGCCGCCTCGGCCAGGCAGGCCTCGTGCTCGTCGAGGAAACGCCACAACACGGCCGCGAGCTCAAGCTGAAAGCGGCGGGCGACCCGTTGGGGGAGTCGCTTGTAGGCGCGCAGCGCGTGATGGAGTTGTTCGTGGGCCACGCTGTAGGAAATCGGGGCACTCGCATCAAGCCAACCGCACTCCGCGGCGCAGCGACGGCAGCGGGTCTGGTCCTGGTTGATGAGGTCAAAGCACGTGTCGCAGACTCCCGGCCCCGGCTGCGGGGCGAGCATGAAGTTGCCGTAGGGTGCCGTCAGCTCAGCGACCGTCGGCATGACCCGGCGGCTATGCGGTCAACGTTTCGCGCTCGCGCAACGCCTCAAGACGCTCGATGAGCTCATGGGCGTGGGAAAACGCGCTGACGCCAGGACGAGCGACCAGCCGCTGCGTCCACGTTTGCTCGAGCAATTCCCTGGCGACGAAAACCGGCCGGCCGTGCGCGAGCGCGTGGCGGGCTTGGGTTCGAGCACCGCTGCGGGGGGAGGCCTCGATAATGACGGTCGCGCTGGCCAGCCCGGACATGGTGGCGTTGCGTTGCGGAAAGCTGGCCTTGTTCGGACCCGAGTCAGGCCAGAACTGGGATACGACGGCTCCGCGGCTGGCAATCTCTCGCTGCAGTCCGGCGTTCTCGGGCGGGTATGAGTGCGCCAGTCCTGTTCCGATCACGGCGATCGTGCGGCCGTCCGCAGCCAGGCTGGCGGCGTGAGCGGCCGTATCGATGCCGGCCGCGAGCCCCGAGATGATCGTGTACCCCCGGTGCGCGAGGTCGGTGGCGAGCACGCGCGCCCGCGCCAGCGCGTCTTCTGATGCCCGGCGTGAACCGATGATGGCCACCGAGCGCTCATCACGGGCCTGGAGGTTCCCGGCCACGAACAGCAGGGCGGGCCGGTCGTGCACGGCGCGGAGATTGTCCGGATAGCTGCCGTCGAGAACGGTCACGAGCCCCATGCCGTCGCTGTGCCAGCGTTTGATGTCCGCGGTGGCCTGCTCGAGCAGGGGCGCGGGATCGGCGTCGGAAAACAGCGCGCGCTGGCCGTCATCCTCGCTCAGCTCCGTCTCCAGGAGCGACATGGCGCTGCCGAGCTCCTCCAGCAGCTCGGCATAGATGTGGTTGGGACGGCGCCCCTGCCGGAGCAGGGCAACCACGGCCGCGGTCTCGGTCAGGCCGGCGGAGATCCCGATGGTTCGTGTGTGGGGGCGGCCGCGTGCTCTGGGGGTGTGGGCACGTGCTCCGCGGGTGCCGGTGCGGCCCCCGTCTGTGGAGGCGCCTCCGTGTGGGCCGGCGAGGGCTCCGTGGGAACGCGTTGCCCCTCGGTGGGCGCATTCGGCTCGTGTACGGCGGTTGCCGTGTCAGCCCGACTGGCCGGGGCCGCCTCGGTGGGCGGTGCAGGTGCGGTCTGCGACACCTCCGGAGTCGGAGTCGGAGCCGGAGCCGGTTCGGCCGCGCTCGGCTGAGTCGGGGCCGGGTGCGGGTCGTCTTCCTCGAGGAGGGCGTAGTGCCCAGGCCGTCCCGGACGTTCGTCGTCGTCGCCACTGATCGCCGAGCGGAAGTCACGCAGGCCATTGCCGAGCGTCCGCGCGACTTCGGGCAGACGCTTGGGCCCGAGGACCAGAAGGGCCACGACGAGGATGAACAGCAAGTGAGTCGGCTGCAGGATGTCGGTAACCACTCAACCTGGAGAGTACCTGTCTCGTAGCGTGGTGTTCTAGTCGTGGCGAGGCGCGGCACGGTCTTCGGCCCTCAGCGGCGCCGCGGGGGCCGCGGATGTCCGCCCACCGTCACGGATATGCGCCCGCTGCTCGACGGCGCGTAGGGGTAATCGCCCATGGGCAGGGAAGCGATCTCGAACCAGTACGTGCGGTGGATGGCCGGATCGCCGGCGCCGAACGTGTACGAGGTCCTGAACCGCCCGGATCCGCCGACATGCTCGTGGACCCCATATGTGATGAAGGTGCGACCGAGCCCGATCCGCAACCGGACGAGTGCCCCGCCGGGCGGCAGGTAACCGCCGACAAGTTGGCCCGTGAGGCGGACGGTTGCCCCCCAGGCGACCTGGCGCGGTGAGACGTGCACCAGCTTGACCTTGGCCGGGACGACCATCTGCACCGGTGCTGCCAACGACGCTTCTGTGGTCGGGCCTCCCGCGAAGGCGGCTGTAATCAACCGCGATGGGCCGGGCGGGATTCGCGCCGTCCAGCTGCCATCGGCGGCGGAGGTCACAGTGGCCGCCAGCGCATAGCCGCTGCGTCCATCCTCTGGGGCGGTGAGCACATCAACGGTCTGGCCAGCGAGGGCGATCCCATTCGCCATCCCCAGCCAACCATTGACCGTCGTGCTGCGACCGTGCGCGACGAACTTATGCGTGCTGATCACCCTGCGGGGCTGGAGCACGACGCGGACGAGCTTGTGCTCGCGGATGCGCACCTTGTGTCCGTGCCGGCGAACGGTGACCCAGATCGTCACCCGGCGACGCTGAGTGCGGACATGGCAGCGGCGCACGTGAACGAGCCTGGTCGTGGCGGCGCGGCGGAGCCGCACGGTCCGCCCGCCTCGCTGAACCCGCACCCAATGGGCCGGGACGCGGACGCGAGTGGTGCTCCGCCGGCAGCGGAGCCCGTTCACGAGCCGGGTGAACGCGACGGCGCTGACCGTCGGCTGACCGATCTTCATCGAGAATGTTGCCGAGGCCGACGTTGCTCGCTGGCCGCTGGAGTTCAGCGCCTTGTTCTCCGACTGGCAGGCGACAGAGTGCTCCCCGACGCCGGAAACGGGGATAGACGCCATGCTGGCCGGATACCACCTGCCCGGCCCCGAATCAACACGGCAGGCAATCCCGGAGACACCCGATGGGCCCGCCGAGGCGGTGGCGGTCACGTACTGGGTGCCGGCGGTGCTCGACGCGTCAGAGGGGCCCGACAGCGACACCGCGGGCGGTTGGTTGTCGACGTACACCGTCTTGGCCTGACTAACCGTCTCACCGGCGGCGTCCCAGCCCGAGACGTAGAGCTCGTTGGCGCCCTGCCCATAGTCCTGGGTCACGATCTGGTCGCTCACCGGCCACGCTAGGCACTGCTGCCACCGCGACGTGTCCCGCGCCGAGCTCGTTCCTGGCAGATGGCTGCCGCCGAAATAGGCGTTCAGCCCGCACATGCCCGACGGAGACCCACCCCAAAAGAGGAGCGGCCACCGGCCGCGCACCCAGCGGGGCGCTTGCCAGATGCCACCTGCGGCGACGCCGAGGGCTGGGGGCGTGGTTTCTCGGACCGCGAGGTTGACCTGGAAGATCTGGAGATTCGCCTGATAGGTGCACGTCGGGACGCCGCACACCAGCAGCCAGCCGAAGTCGCTTGAGGAGAAAGGTCCGAACGATGCGGAGTGCTCCCCGGGCACGATGTTCGACCGGCCGCCAGACCAGTAGAAATCGCCTCCAAACTGACCGTTCGTACCGTCGTTGACCTGGTACGACTGGATCGAATTCGCCGGAAATGTGGCGCCAACGATTGTGAGACCCGCCGGAGCTACGGCCTGCCAGATCGCACCCTGACCGGCTTTCATCGGGATACCGTCGGTTGTGAGGGCGACGGGCCCAAAGGGACAGCCCTGACGGGCGGCGATGCCCCCGTATGCGGCCGACGGGAGGAAGACGTGATTCACATTTGGGCCGCAAGCTACGACGGTCTCGTCAGCGCTTGCTGTTGGGGGCAGCAGCCCGGCTGACACGCAGGCGATAAGGGATGCGGCGAGAGCGCATCTCACCCGGGCCACGAGCCGGCGACAGTGGAGGCGGTCAATCACGGCTGCGGGCAGAAAACCGCCACGTTGACTACCCGTTGCGGGGCCGACATGAGCACGTACGTCTGGCCAGGATGCCTGTTTCCGCCGCTGGCCACCTGCGTGCTCGCGTAGGAAGGCGATCCGTTCGGAAGGATTTCCGTCGTCGCTAACGCGAAGCACGTGGCGGGGACCGGTTTGCTCCACTGAATAAGCCCACCCGGCGCCGGGCCGGTCTCTGCCCAGCCGACCAGATGCGCGCCGGGTCGCGAGCCGGTGATCTTTCCGTTGGCGTTGATACGTGCCCAATCGCGCACGTACCCGGCGATCGACCCGCGGTCGAGCTTCACGGCGGTGACGGAATGGTTCTTGAGGGCACGGTTACCGACGCTGCCGGCGGGGAGGCGGAAGGCGGCGTAGCTGGTGCCGCCCAGGGCGATGAAGAGCGCCAGATAGGCGATCACATTGCTCTGCAGGTGCTTGATCACTCGGTTCATCTGGGCTCTCTTTCGGTGGTCATCCGTCGGGGGAGCTGCCTGGGGCGAGGCTGCCGCTGGCCCCGAGCACGGGCTGGGACGCGGAACCGCTTCCCTGGCCGGTCGATGCCGTGGCCGTCGAGGTCGACGTCGTCGGGGTCGACGTCGTCGGGGTGGAGCTCGCGGACGGCCCGGGCGGGGAATACGTCGGGCTGCTCCCGACCGGGGTCGTGTACCCGACCGGCTGAACCGCGGCGGCCGAGGCAGGCGCGCTGCGTCGGGACCGAGGGCGGCGAGCGGTGGTCCGATGCCGAGCCGCCGCAGGGTGCCGCCGAGGCTGGGACGCATCCTGGTATCGCGCTTCGCGCCGCAGAGCCTGGGCCGCACTGGCCATGTCCCGGGCCGCGGGAGACCCCCAGGAGGCCTGGCGGCCGGCCGGCGTGCGCTCTGGACCACCTCGCCAATGGTGGGAGCCATAACCGGCCAAAGCTGCGACGAGGGCGACGGTGGCGATTGCCACCACGGCCGCCCCGGCCGCCCAGCGGTGGCGTCGATCAACACGCGGTCGGCCGCCGGCTACCTGCGGTGACTGCAGCGCCGCTCTGCGTCGGCCCCAGATCGCGGCAGCCGTGGCCCGCCCCCGCTGTCGCTGCCCCCGGAACCGCGTGGGGTGCGCGGTGTCCGGGTCGGGGGCGGTGAGCGCATCCTGGACGGCCCCTGAGCTCTCGCTCCAGAAGTCGGCCGCCGACGGCGCGCAGTTGACCTCCTCGGCATCGGCGCCGGGACCAAACGGGATCAGCTCCTCATGCGGCCCGAGCCAGTCGGTGAGGCGGATGACGTTGTCATCGACCTCGACCCTGCCGTCCCCGTCACTTTGTGAGTCCTCACCGTTCATCGGCTTTTGCAGACCTTTTTCTCCCGCCGCCTAAGGAGGTGTCCTCCGTTCGCGCTATTGTACCTCTGGATTAGCACCAATTTGTCTCAATTAGCAAACAATGTGCCCCGCTGACCTGGATCCCGATGAGTTTCTGACCGTCGCCGACGTGGCGGCGACGCTCAAGCTCAACCAGCAGACGGTGCGCAACTGGATCGACCAGGGCTCGTTGCCAGCCTTCCGGGTTGGTCGTCGGGTGCGCATCCGCCGCTCTGATTTCCAGCGGATCCTTGACGAGAGCTACAGCGGGTCAAGCGCCTCGGCTGAGAGCGCCGGCGGCCCCAGCGCCGATGACTTCTGGGGCGGTGAACCGGTCGGGTTTGCCGAGCCGGAACGGCCTACGACACCGGCGTTGGCCACGCCGGCCGCACCGCCCTCAGACGACGGTTGAGCGACATGAGCTTCGGTGACGAGCTCGACCGCCAGCGCGCCCAGATCATGCGGGCAGTTCGCCACGCCAGTGACGGGTGGGCGGCGGCGATGCGACAACACAAGCTCGCTCCGCCGGACGCAGGTTTTGCCCGGCGGTTGCGTGACCTCGCCCAGGCGGCGGGCGCCGAGCAGGTCGCCTGGGAGCACGCGCACGCGGCGGGACTGCTGTGGCGACCAGTCCCCGGGGCCGAGAATGCGGCGCCGCCGTATGAGCTTCGTCCCGAGACCGGGCGGCGGGGCCCCGTCGAACTGTGGAGCCGCTTCGATGCTGCCGTCGCCAGCCTCAACCGGGCGATCACCGGGTCGAGTGCGGCCGAAGTGGCCGACGCGTTCGGAGCCATGGCCGAGGCCGCGGGCGCCCTAGCTGAGGCGGTGAGCCGTGAGGACCAGGCCGGCTCGCGCCAATCGCGTGCTCGCGGGGCAGCCTGAATCGCTGGCACATGTCAGGAACCGCTCGGTGACAGCGGCCTGAGCGGCCCCGCCAGGCGCCGCGGATACGCTCCACGCTCTCGTGCCCCCGCTTCCCCGGCCGTCCATCCACCTGCCCGCTCCCGGAACCCGGCGCGCCACCGTCATCGGGGCGGGCTCGTTCGGCACGGCCGTGGCCGTGCTCCTGGCCCGCGGAGGGCTGCGCACGACGCTGCAGGCTCGGACCCAGGAGCAGGCCAGGCTGTTGCAGGACGAGCGGGAGAACAGCGTCTACCTGCGCGGCGTCGAACTGCCGCGGGAGTTGCGCATCGAGGACGTGAGCGCCGGCCTGGCCCGGGCCGACTACGTATTCCTCGGAGTCCCGTCCTCGGGCCTCGAGGAGGTCATCAACCGCCTCGAGCATTCCGAGCTGCCCGAGAAGGCGGCCATCGTGTCGCTGGCCAAGGGGCTCGTGCCGCCTGACGGGGAAGCTCCCACCACTTTGTTGCGACGGCGCTTTGGCGACCACCGCACGGCCTGTCTCGGCGGCCCAGCCCATGCCCACGAGATGGTCAGCGCAGGTGCGGGGCTAGTGGCAGCCTCGACCGACGAGGCGCTGGCCAGCACCCTCTCCAGCGTGTTCATCCGGGCCGGCGTCGTCTGCGAGGAGTCCAACGATCCCGTCGGCGTGGAACTGGCGGGCGCGGCCAAGAACGCCGCCGCATTGGCTTCGGGCGCGACCGAGAAGCAGGGACTCAACGCGGCGGGGGCCGCGGCCGGGCACATCTTCGCGGAGGTGTGGCGGTGGGCGGAGGCCGAGGGTGCGCGGCCGGAGTCGATGATCGGCTTGGCCGGGACCGGCGACCTCGTCGCCACGGCACTTGCGCCCCAGAGTCGCAACCGCCGAGCCGGCGAGCTGCTGGCCGAAGGCGTGCCCGCCTCGGAGATCGGTGCTCGAGTCGGACAGGCAGTCGAGGCGCTCGAGTCAGTGCCCTTGCTGGCCCGAGCGCTGGCCCGAGCCGGGGTCGATGCCCCGGTGACCAGGGCGCTTGGCCGGCTGATCTCCGGTGAGCTTCCCCTCGACAAATGGGTCGAGGTCGTGCGGGCGACTGTGCCGCCACCACCGCGTTCGCGCGCCGCAGCCCAAGGCGGCTTCTGGCGGCGGCTCTGGGCGCGAACGCGCCACTTCTTCCGCCGTGATCCCTGACCGACCCGGGAAGAGAGGCTTTGCACAGTATGGGTACTAATCGGAAACGGAAACGAGATGTTTACTGCAGCTGAAGGCAGGCCTGTCACTCTGTCTGCGGGAGAGAGAAAACGAGACCGGAGGACTGCCGAATGCCTCAGATCATCGTCATGGCTGACGCCCGCTCCGACCGCCGCGAAGACTCGGTTATGTTCACCGAGCGAGTGAGCGTCAATGACTTCGAGTCAGAGCATTTTCAGACGCAGCTCGTGGAACGGCTGGGATGGGCTGTCGGGGACGCTGACGCTGTCGAGCGAGACAGCATTGCTCAGGAGGACGCGATCCCCCAGGTGGCCGATGACTGGGACGATCCACGCGAAGACCGCGGGAGCACGATGACTCCGCCGGCCACGCCCGCGGCGTCACCGCCCGAGCGGCCGCGGCGCGGCCGCCTCAGTGCCGTTGGGCCAATGTCGTGACCACGGCTTCGTAGACGCCCGCGCCGTAGCTCTCGCTCGCCAACCGCACACCGGCGCGATCCGAAGCCTCGGCTTCCAGCGTGGGGTCGCGCTCGAGCGCGTTGGCGACCAACCAGAACGCGCCCACGACCGAGGCGGCGTCCATGTCCTCGCGTGAGTCGCCGACGGCGATCACTTCGTCGGGGCTGTATCCGCGGGCCTGCATATGACGAGCGACGCCGCGGGCCTTGGAGGCGCCAGCCGGGATCAGGTGGTAGGCGTGGACCGCCGGCAGGCCGGGCATTTGCTCGGCCGCGGCGCGCACCACGCCGTTGTCGACCAGCCGCAAGCGGTCGAGGCCGCCGGCGGCCAGCAACGCCTCGGCCTCGTCGAGATCGACCAGGCCACGGAACAGGTGGGACACCTCACGATTGGCCGACCAGGGGGAGTGGTACTCGAGCCGTCCGGCGTAGCGCTCCAGGAGGAGGGCGGGTGCTCCCGTGGCCTCGATCTGGTCATAGATGGTGCCATGCTCCGCCGAGGGCTCGAGTCCGTCGGTGAGCCATTCGAGCTCGCCGTCCAGGACCAGCCCGCAGCCCAGCTCGAAGATGAAGGCCGAGGAACCGATCAGCCGCGAAGCCTCAAACACGCTCTGCTCCCGGCGGCCTGAGTAGATGACGACCTCGACGCCCGCGCGGGCGCAGGCTTCAAGCGCACGCACGCCCAGCAGGCTGAACCCCCCGTCGGCCCCGGCGAGCAGGGACGCCCCCGGGCCAAGCAGCGTTCCGTCCAGGTCGACGTAGAGGCAGCGCATGACGGGCGCGACCGTAGCAGCGGCCGCGCTGCCCTCCGATCCCAGGCCCTCGCCATACTCAATGGCTGTGGCCGCCATTCGGGAGATCGAGCCGTGGGAGGCACTGCTGGCCGCCGGCCGTCAGGACGAACGCCTCGTGCACGAAGACACCGTGCCGGCCCGCGCCGGTCGTTCGGCGCCGATCCCATCAGAGCTGAGCTGGCCGGTCAGCCAGGCCCTGGACCGTGCTGGCGTTGAGCGGCTGCACGAGCACCAGGTTCAGGCGCTGCACGCGGCGTTCGACGGGCCGACGATCATCACCACGGGCACCGCCTCGGGAAAGTCCCTGTGCTTTCAGCTGCCCACCCTCGAGGTCCTGACCTCAGACCCGACGGCGCGCGCGCTGTATCTGTACCCGACCAAGGCGCTTGCCCAGGATCAGGCTCGCTCCCTGCACCGCTTCGGTCTGGCTAAGGGGATCCGCCCGGCCATCTATGACGGTGACACGCCGCGCGCGGAGCGGTCCGGAATTCGCAAGCGGAGCAACCTCGTCATCACCAACCCCGACATGCTGCACGTCGGGATCCTGCCTCACCACGCCGCGTGGGGAGACCTGTTCGCCAACCTCGCCTTCGTTGTCATCGACGAGGCCCACGTCTACCGCGGCGTCTTCGGATCGCACGTGGGGAACGTGCTGCGGAGGCTGCGGCGCGCGGCCGCCATCCACGGGACTGCACCGCGCTTCCTGCTCGCCTCGGCGACGATCGCCAACCCGGTCGAGCTGGCCACGCGCCTGACCGGCCTGGAGGATTTCAACCTCATCGACCTGGACACGGCGCCCAAGCCCGAGCGCCACGTCGCGATGTGGAACCCGCCCCTGCTCGACGAGGCCCTCGGGGTGCGGGCCTCGGCGCTCTATGAGGCGGCCGAGGTGTTCTCAGAGCTAGTGACCGCCGGCGCGCGGACGATCTGCTTCATGAAGTCGCGCAAGGGGGTCGAGCTGATTCTGCGGCACGCCACCGACCGCCTCGCCCCTGAACTGGCTGAGCGGATCGCCCCCTACCGCGCTGGCTACACGCCCGCGCAGCGTCATGAAATAGAGCGCCGGTTGGCGGACGGAGAGCTGCTCGGCGTGGTGGCCACCGACGCACTCGAGCTGGGCATCGACATCGGCGAGCTGGACGCTGCCGTGTGCGTGACCTTTCCCGGCACGGTGGCCAGCCTGCGCCAGATGTGGGGACGGGCGGGGCGCCGGGGCCGGGGACTGGCGGTCTACATCGCCGGCGAGGATGCCCTCGATCAGTTCTTCTGCCGCCACCCCGATGACTTCCTGGGCCGGCCCGTGGAGGCGGCCATTCTCGATCCCGACAGCAGCCAGATCTATGCCGAGCATCTGCTCTGCGCGGCTCACGAGGCCCCCCTCAGCGATGCCGATGCGCCAATTCTCGGTTCGCAATGGCACGAGCACGCGACGGCCCTCGCCAACGCTGGGCTGCTGCGCGAGCGCGCCACCGGGTTCGTGCCCCGGCGCGCCGACGACTACCCGGCCGCCCGCGTGCCCTTGCGGTCCTCCTCAGCCGACAGCTTCGTCCTCATCGACGGAGCCTCGGGCGAGGTGCTGGGAACGATCGAGGCCGGCCGCGCGTACGCCACCGTCCACGAGGGGGCGGTGTATCTGCACATGGGCCGGTCCTACCTGGTCCTCGACCTCGACCTCGATGCCCGCCGCGCCGTCCTAAAGCCGTTTGACGGCGACTACTTCACGCAGGCCAAGCGCGAGAGCATGACCTATATCGAGCGGCTGATCGAGCGGCGCAGCACCCACGGCGTGACGCTGTCCTTCGGCTCAGTCGTGTACTCCGAACAGGTTCTCGGCTACCAGCGCAAGCGACTGAGCGATCACGAGGTGATCGACTTTCAAATGCTGGATTTGCCGACGACCGAGTTTCCCACCCAGGCACTGTGGTACGAGCTCGACGAGCTCATCGATGCTGAGCCCTTCCCGCCCGCGCAGCTCCTCGGTGCACTCCACGCCCTCGAGCACGGGCAGATCGCCGTGTTGCCACTCATCGCCATGTGCGATCGCTGGGACATCGGGGGCCTCTCCACCAACGCTCACCCGCAGACTGGCGGGCCGACCATTTTTATTTACGAAGGCCATCCCGGCGGGGTGGGAATCTCGCGCCGGGGCTATGAGCAGTTCGGGCGCCTCGTCCACGACGCTCAGCGGCTGATCGGAGAATGCCCGTGTCGCGACGGCTGCCCCTCGTGCGTGCAGTCGCCCAAGTGCGGAAACCTGAACGAGCCCCTCTCCAAGCGAGGCGCGCTCGAGCTGCTGTACCGCCTGGGCCGGGCCGACAATGAATGAGCGCATCCCGGGAGGCGGGCGGGAGGACCGAAACCACCCCTGAGTCCTCTCGCCCGCGCCCGCGTGTCGGTCAGGTACTAGCCCGTGTTCATGCTCCGGAACAGGCGCCGTTGGGCGGTGCGGCCGTTGGTCAGCGCCCGAGCCACGACGCCGACCTCCTGGATGCGCCCGTGGCGGACCTTGAGCACACCGCGCGACTTCTTGCCCGGGACGATGTACCAGAAGTTCATCCCAACGTGAAATGCCGGACGCTGGACGTGAAGCTTGCGGGCCACCGCCGACAGCTTCGCGCCCGGTCGCACACCATCAAGTGCGTAGTAGCGGTTAGCGGTGAGGGCGATGGCGATCTTGCCCACGCTGCGTTTGCGTTGACGCCAGGCGACCGAGCGCAGCAGCTTCTGCGACGGGTAGCCCGCGCGGATACCCCAGCCGGCGCGCAGGCAGTAGTTGTCAAAGCCGTTGTGGGTGACCTTGTAGCGCGGCATGAGGTGCCGGGCGCGAGCGCGGGTCATGCCCAGCGCGAGTGGTCCCAGCTTCGTTCCCGAGAGCTTGGCGCTCGGGCGCGGACACTGCGGTCCGCCCTTGCCGCCGGCTCCCTTCGACGATCCACCGCCGCCTGTACCGCCGGCCCCTCCGCTCGCCCCGCGCGCGAAGCAGCTGCTGGTCTGTCGCGTGACGTAGTTGAACGTGTTGGAACCGGTGTTGTTACCGGGCGATCCGGTCGGGTTGCCGGCAAACGTGTAGAGCACGCAGCCGTGGGTGTCGACCGCGGCCGAGGTGAAGTCCAGGAGGGAGCGGTCGCTGGGCCCGTTCGGCTGGGTACCGCACAGGATGCCCTGGTTGCAGATCTCGCCCTTGTGATAAACGAAGCCCGGATTGACGTCGCTATAGGCGAAGCTCGGCGAACCCGCGTTGGCGTTGGTCGACCGGGCGGTTGCGTACGTCCACTGGCCGGAGGTGCTGTTCGGATCGGTCACCCCATTGACCGTCCGGAAATAGCCGACTGAGAGCTGGCCCGCCCGCGGTCCGCCGACGGCGGCCGGCAACATGTGTGCTGCGTTGCTGGTGCCGATCTGGTGCGGCGAGGACCAGGTCTTGCCCAGATCGCTGGAGCGGAACATGTAGACGTTGGCGGACTTTGCGAACTGGGCCTTGCCGATGTAGCCCGCACCGATGACGTACAGGTTGTCGGAACCGTCGATGGCGAGGTCGTTGAAGATGTCGCCGAACTGGACGGAGTTCTCGCCATAGCGCTTCTCGCCGTCGAACACCGTGTAGTCGGTGAACGTCTTGCACTTGTCGTGCGAGACGGCCAGGTAGAGCTGGCTGAAGGTCCCGCTGGGCATCCCCTGGGCCTGGGCGAGCAGGTTCTCCTGCTGGGTGGTGGTCGAGAAGAGGACGTACAGATTGCCCTTGGAGTCGGTGACCGGCTTGGCCACCAGCGTCCCGCCGGTGATGTCGGTGGGCACGTTTGCCTCGATCGTCGGGTCGGTGACGAGTGAGCCGCAGGGGTTGGCGAAGGTGTCGCCCCCCGCGTTATCGCTGCGGAAGGCCACGGGCTGGGCACTGACAAACTCGTGATAGGTCAGATACAGCGTGCCGTCGGGGGCCGCGGTCAGCCACTCGCGATCGTCGGACGGTCCGGCCTGGCCGCCGTTGGTGGTCGTGCAGTGGTTCGGATCCGGCGTGGGGCCGATGCCGTTGAAGGTGACGCCGCGGTCGGTGCTCTTGCAGATCTGAGCCGTGCTGGCCTCGAGATCGGCCACATACAGGGCGCCCTTGGAGAACAGCAGGTCGCTATCGCCGCCGCCTGTCTGAGAGCCAATGATCTTGGCTGGGCCAAAGCTCGTTCCGTCATTGGTCGAGCGCCAGAAGCCCACGCCTTCGCTCTGGTTGGCGCCGGCCGGGATCCCCTGCGGGCCCGAGACAAAGGCATCTCCGAACGGGTCGGTGACGATGCTCGGCTCGCCCCCGGTCGCTCCAGTGAGCTTCACCGGGCTAGTGAACGAGGCGGCGCTGGCCGCCGGCGCCAATGCCCCCAGCACCGCCACAACTCCCAACCACATTCCTACGCGCCGCACGAGGCCTCCCGAGCCGATTTACCTGAATCCGCCATTTTCGCTGACACGTCCCCGAATGCCAACTTGGTACTGCGCGCGCGGCCCGGATTCCGGCTGCGGTCCGGTGTCGGTGTTCCCAGGATCGGCCAGGACGGTACGGACCCGGATTGCGCGAGACTCTTGGCCTCTCAGCCGCTACCATCGCGCGCCCCAGGCGAGATAGCTCAGTTGGTAGAGCACACGACTGAAAATCGTGGTGTCCCGGGTTCGAATCCCGGTCTCGCCATCGTCATCACTTCACGGCTTGACCACCCCGGCCGCGCCCCCACCGCGACGTACTGGCTCGGCCACGGCCAGGAACCGGTTGTGACCAAGGATCTGCATGGCGCTGGCCACCCCGATCGTCGGGGCGATCTGGATCTGGGGGTTGAGTGGGGATGTGTCGGAGATGGCGAACTTCTGGCCGAGCTGCTGCAGGCCCGCCGTGGTCGGTTGGGCGATGAACGCAGGTTCGGCGGTGGTCGTCGAGCTGTTGCGCTGCGACGCTCGCGGAGCGGCCAGCGCCTTGGGCAGGGTCATCCCGAGATCGAGCTTGTCGACCAGGATTTGCAGCACCGTGGTGATGATGGTGGCGCCTCCAGCGGCTCCGACGGCCAGTATGGGCTTGCCGTGTTTGAGCACGATGGTCGGTGACATGCTCGATCGCGGCCGCTTACCCCCGGCGGGGAGGTTGGGGTCGGGAACCCCGGGCTGGAGGGGAACGAAGTTGAAGTCGGTGAGCTCGTTGTTGAGCAGGAAGCCGCGGCCGGGCACGACGACGGCGTTGCCACCGAGCTCCTCGATCGTATTCGTGTAGGAGACGACGTCACCAAAGCGATCGGCGACCACGAAATGGTTGGTGTGGTTGCCCTCCGACGGCTGGGCGGCGGTGGTCGGTCGCGCCGGCGTGCAGCCGCCCGAGCCCGCGAACGGGTTGCCGGGCGCCACTGGACTGGTGAGCGCATGCTGGGGGTTGATCAGACAGGCACGCTGGCGGCCAAAGCCCTTGGACAGCAGCTGGGCCTCGGGGACACTGACGTAGCGACGGTCGCCGATGTAACGGTTGCGATCGGCGAAGGCGAGTCGGGTGGCCTCCAGGAAGTGATGCAGAGCCTGGACCCGGCTCATCCGCGACAGCTTGAAGTTGCGCAGGATGTTCAGCGACTCGCCAACCGTCGTTCCCCCACTGGAGGACGGGGCCATCGAGTAGACGTCATTGCCCCGGTAGTTGACGTGGGTCGGCGCGACGAACGGAGCGTGGTAACGCCGCAGATCGGCCCGCGTCATCAGACCCGGGCGGGGGGTGATGGTCGAGCCCGGGATGAGCGGGAGGTGGTGAACCGCCGATACGACATCGCGGCCGATCGCTCCGCCGTACAACGCGCGGACGCCGCTGCGGGCGATCTGCTGGTAGGTGGCGGCGAGCTGCGGGTTGCGCATTGTGGAGCCGACGGCGGGCAGTCCTCCATGCGGCAAAAACAGCCGCTTGGTCGAGGTGAACTGATCGAAACGGAAGGCGTTCTCCCGCGTCTCTTCACGCAGGGTGGACGTGACCTTGAAGCCACGCCGTGCCACCTTCACGGCCGGCGCCAGATCCGTACGGAGGTTGAAGTGCCCGAACCGGCGCAGCGCCTGACTCCAGGTCATCAGATTGCCCGGAATCCCCACCGAGAGACCACTCGTCACCGCGGTGGCGAAGGGCAGCGGCTTGCCCGTGGACGGATCAATGAACAGCTTGCTCGTGGCGGCGGCCGGCGCGGTCTCGCGCCCGTCAATCGTGTAGACGCGATCGGTGCGGGCGTCGTAGTAGACGAAGTACCCCCCACCGCCAATGCCGGCCACGTACGGGTCAGTCACGCCGAGGGTCGAGGCGACGGCCACCGCCGCATCGGCGGCCGTTCCGCCGCGGCGGAGCACGGCCAGCCCGGCATTCGTGGCCGGCACCGTGTCCGAGACAACGGCACCTCCACTTCCGCGAGCGGTGGTCTGCTTGGCCCCCGCAGTGGCGGGCACCAGGGTCAGCAACACGCAGCTGGCCACGATCGACCGCAGGGAGAGGGAAAGGCCGTGGGGGAGAGTCTTACGAACGCGCATGGGCCCCCGTATACCCACCAGTCCAACTTGTAAAAGCCGCCGGTAGGCCGGGCGTGACACGTTGTGCCGGTAACTGGTCCGCAGGACACCACGGACGCAGGGCGCCTTGGCTATTCGCCGACAGCGGACGCTCGGGCCGGACAGGGCTAGCAGCTCACCGTCGCCGTGATTTACGCGCGTCACGCGACACGGGTCGGTGCTGGAGAACATCGCGCAGCCGGTGTAAACGAGGCGGGCCGGGGTGGATGCGAGGATGAAGCCATGCCAGACGATGCCTCGGCCTGGGCGGCGTCCCCGTTGCTGCCCTGGCCTCGCGAGGTCGAGCACCTCGAGGTCAAGCTCGATGTGGCACGGCGTATTGCTCAGCGGGCCGCCGGCGGTCAGGTCATCGGCATCGGCTCAGGCTCGGCCGCGTTCCTCGCCCTGGCGGCGATCGGACGGCGCGTGACCGATGAGCAGCTCGATCTCCGCGTCATCCCGACCTCCTACGAAACCGAGGTTGCCGCAAGCCGCCTGCAGCTTCCGCTGGCCCGCCTGGGTCAGGTCAATCCGGACTGGGCTGTCGACGGAGCGGATGAGATCGACCCCGGCGGCCGGCTGCTGAAGGGGCGCGGCGGGGCGCTGTTTCGCGAGAAGCTGTTGTGGAACACGTCGGCCAAGATGGTGTTGGCCATCGACCCGAGCAAGCACGTGCAACGCCTGGGAAGCCGGTTTCCCATCCCCATCGAGGTCCATCCAAACGCCGTCGAACTGGTGGCGGCGCGGCTGACCGAGCTCGGCGCCCGGATGGCTCTGGTCCGCACGGGCACGGGAAAGGACGGCCCGGTGTTCACAGAGTCAGCCTTCGTGCTCCTTGACGCCCACTTCGACGAAATCGCCCCCGGCCTTCACGCGGTCATCAAGGCGATGCCGGGCGTGCTCGAGACGGGGCTGTTCGTGGGGTACGAGTACGAGATCTTCGAGTGAGCTGCTGACCCCCGATCGGCGCTGGCCGCTCTCGCCGCCAGGTACCCGGTGCAGATTGACGAGGCAGGCCCGCGCGGATGAAGCGGTTCCGCGTCAGTGCTGGCCGATGAGCCGGGTGGCGGCCTCCTCGAGGCGGTCATCACCCCAGAACAACTCGTCGCCGAGGGCCACGGTCGGGACGCCGATGACACCGCTGGCGTGGGCCTCGTCGGTCTCGGCGCGCAGGTGCCGCTTCACCGCCGGATCGGCGATGGCCGTCTCGAGCTCGGCCGGGTCAAGGCCAACGGCGCGACCAACATCGAGCACATGGGCGGTCAGGCTGAGATCACGGCCGTGCTGGAAGGCGTCACGAAAGGCCTGCAAGGTGAAGTCCCGCCCTCGTCCGATGGTGAAGGCATAGGTGGTGGCGCGCATCGCGGCCAGGTAGTCCGACGGCCACGGGTCAGGCCACCGCAAGGGCGGCAGCCCGTAGGTGCGCGCCCGGCGTTCGATCTCCGCCATGCCCGCCTGTCGGCGCTGGTAGTCGCCCAGCGCCCAGGAGCTGCGGCCGGTGAGACGGAACAGACCGCCGAGCAGGAGCGGTCGCCAGCGGACGGGCGCGGGCAGCACCGAGCTCATGCGCTCGGCCGCCAGATAGGCGTATGGCGAGCCCAGATCGAAGTAGAAGCTCACAGGGGGACAGGTCATGGGGGGGCGTTCGCTAAAGTGAACGTTACGTTCTTCATGATAGAACATGGCCCGCGAAACGACGTGCAGGACAGGCTCGCCGCCAATCTGCGCCGCCTGCGCATCGCGCGCCACCTGTCGCTGTCCGAGCTGGCTCGGACGACCGGGATGAGCAAGGCCACGTTGTCGGGCATCGAGAACGGACGCGCCAACCCCACGGTCAGCACGCTGGCCGCGCTGGGGAGCGCACTGCGCGTGTCGCTGTCAGAACTCCTTAATGAATCGGTGCTTGGTGAAGTCCGGGTGGTGCGCCGCACGCAGAGTCCGTTCCTCACCCGGGATGGGCTCGAGCAGCGGCTGCTGGGTGCCTCGCCGGTGATGGCCAGCACCGAGGTCAGCGAGATCGCCATGGCGCCGCGCCAGATCCGAGAGCTGCCAGGGCGCGCCCCGGGCTCGCGCGCCGGGGTCTACGTGCTGGGTGGCCTGCTCCTCGCGGGCCCGGTGGAGCGCATCACGGAGCTCGGTGAAGGGGACTGCATGACCTTTCCGGCCGACGCGGCCTACTCCCTGTCGACCGGCGGCAAGGCCGCACGGGCGCTGATCCTGCTCCAGACCGCCTCCGGCGGATGACCGGGCCACCCAGGCGGCTGCGGCGATCAGTTGTCGGCCGGCAGGCCGGACTCGAGCTCGGCCAGCCACGCGGCGGCCTCGCTGTCGCTCGGAGCACGCCAGTCCGAGCGTGGTGACAGCGACCCACCCGAACCGACTTTTGGGCCGTTGGGAAGCGCCGAGCGCTTGAACTGGCTGGTCTGAAAGAAACGGCGCAAAAACACCTCCAGCCAGTGGCGGATCTCGCTTCGCGAGTACTGGTTGCGGCGCTCACGGGGGATCAGGTCCGGCCAGCTTCCCCGCGCGCGGTCACCCCATGCGTGCTCGGCCAAGTAGGCCACCTTGCTCGGCCGGTAGCCAAAACGCAAGATGTAATAGAGGAAGAAGTCCTGGAGCTCGTACGGCCCGACCACGCTCTCGCTGTTCTGCTCGGGCCCGTCGCCGTTGGCCCGGGCGCTGCGGGGCACCAGCTCAGGCGAAATGTCGGTCTCGAGCACGGACTGGAGCACCTCGCTGGCCTCCTCGCCGAACTCGCGGGTGTCGATCGCCCAGCGCACCAAGAACTGAATCAGCGTCTTGGGCACCGAGGCATTGACGTTGTAATGCGACATCTGGTCCCCCACGCCGTAGGTCGACCAGCCCAGCGCGAGTTCGGAGAGATCTCCGGTGCCGAGCACGAGTGCTCCGTGGTAGTTGGCCAGGCGGAAGAGGTGCGATGTACGCTCTCCGGCCTGCACGTTCTCGTAGGTGATGTCGTACACCGGCTCGCCGTCGGCCGCCGGGTGTCCGAGGTCGCGCAGCATCTGCGTGGCCGAGGGCCGGATGTCCATCTCGTGTGCGCTCACCCCGAGGGCCTTCATCAGCGCGTGCGCGTTGCGTAGCGTCAGCTCGCTGGTGGCGAATCCGGGCAGTGTGTAGCCGAGCACGTTCTCGCGGGGAAGACCGAGTCGCTCGACCGCGCGCGCGGCCACGATCAGTGCGTGCGTACTGTCCAAACCGCCCGAGACTCCGATGACGACCTTTTTGATCTCGGTCGCGCGCAGCCGCGTCTCCAGGCCCTGGACCTGGATCTTGTAGACCTCCTCGCAGCGATCAGTCCGAGTGGCCGGATCGGCGGGCACATACGGGAAACGCTCGACGCTGCGCTCGAGCGGGAATGTGGCCTCCGGAAGCCCCAGCGCAAAGCTCACCCGGCGCATACGGCGTAGCGTCTCGCGACGATCGTGAATCAGGTCTCCGTAGCTGCTCGTCCGCCGGCGGTCAGAGACGATCCGGTCCAGGTCGACATCGGCGATGAGCACCTGCTCGTCATCGGAGAAGCGCTCGGACTCGGCCAGCAGCTGGCCGTTTTCGTAGATGAGGGCCTGTCCGTCCCAGGCGAGATCCGTTGTGGACTCCCCCATACCGGCAGCGGTGTACACGTAGGCGGAGATCGTACGCGCCGACTGCGATTCGCACAGGGTGTGGCGGTAGCTCGCCTTGGCCACCGTGATGTTGCTGGCCGACAGATTGGCCAGCACGGTGGCGCCGGCCAGCGCGCCGTCGGTGCTGGGCGGGATGGCCGCCCACAGGTCCTCGCAGATCTCGACATGGAGGACGAAGTCGGGCAGATCGCGACACGCGAACAGCAGGTCGGGGCCGAAGGGGACGGTCTCGCCGAGCAGCTGGACCTCGCCGTGGATGAGGTCCCGGGCGGCGCGGAACTGGCGCTTCTCGTAGAACTCGCGGTACTCGGGGATGAAGCTCTTGGGTACGGCTCCCAGGATCCGCCCGCGGTGGATGACGACCGCCGCGTTGAAGAGCCCCCCTTCCGCCGCCATTGGCATCCCGACGACGATCACCGGATGTAACGCCGCGCTGGCCTGGACGACGCGAGCCAGGCCCTCGGTCGCGCCGTCCAACAGAGCGGCCTGGTGAAACAGATCCTCACTGGTGTAGCTGGCCAGTCCGAGCTCGGGAAAGATGACCAGCGCGGCATGTGCCGCGTCGGCCTCGGCGGCCAGGGCCAGCGTGCGCGTGGCGTTAAAGGCCGGATTGCCCACGCGGACGCGCGGGATCGCGCTGGCCAGGCGCACGAAGCCGTGGTCGTAGGGGGATCGAGACGAGGCGGTCATCCAAACCTCAGTATCGCGGGCCGCCGCCGCGACACCGCAATCTGTCCGCCATCCAGCGCCGCCTCCGGCGCGGCTTACTCCTCGGCGCCTTGCCCCTCGCCGCGACTCCCCGACGCGCGGTCGCTCTCGTCCTCCGCCGTTGGCTCGCGGTAGGGATCTGAGTCCGCGGTCGGATCGGGCTCGCCCACCCGGGTGTTGAGCGCGTGGTGGGGATCGCGCCCGTCGGGGTCGGTGCTCGGCCCCGGCTCGTCTGACCCAGAGAGCTCGTGGGGTGGAGATTTGGGCTCCAGCGGGCGGTCCGCCGCCTCGGCCGGATCGGCCGCACGCTCGTAATGGCGCTCATGCTCGTGGCGCGGTCCGGTCTGTGGGTTCTCAGCTGGGGACATGGTGCACTCCTTCGGCGAGCTTGTCCCGTTCGCCTACCCGCGGGGGGCAGGGTGAAACGTGACGGCAGCGATCGCTCAGTGCGCGCGGGTGACCCGGAGGGCGCGCTCGATGATCTCCTGGGCGCTGATCGCCGGGGCCAGAGCGTCGCGGCTGAACCGGCGTGCGCGCAGACGTTCCAGAAACGCCCGCATCGCCTCACCGGCGTCCGGGGGGGCGCCGACCCAGCGCTCCGCCGGCCCGTCCGGAATCGTCAGCTCGAGTGTGCCTTGTCGCACAACCGCGGTACCGGCCGCGCCGGCGACGGTGAGCGCAAAGCCCGCTGGGCGTGTCACCCAGCTTGTGCGCAGGCCGAGGGGAACCTCACCCCAGCGTCCGACCGCTGTCCCGCCCAGGTCGACGCCACCCGGCCGGCCGCGGTCGAGGGTGGCCGCCTCGAGAATCGGTGGCGCGCCCAGCGCCGAAAACGCATCGACGAGATGCAGGGCCAGATCACCGAAGCCCCCCACGCCGGCACGACGCGGATCCTGCATCCACGCCGCCGGCCCGGCCAGCGTTCCATCCAGCGCGCCGGCGTGGACGTAGCTGGCCGTGGCACCCGAGAGGCGCCCGAGCAGTCCCGACCGGATGACCGCCCGCAGGCGGCCGAGGGCCGGCAGCTCGCGCAGGAAGAGGGTCGCCATAACGGGGGTGCGGCTGCGTTCGAGCTCGCGGGCGACGGCGCGCGCCTCCCCGGCGGTTCGCGCCACCGGCTTTTCGACGAGCACCGGCCGGCCCGCGCGCGCAGCGCGGACGCAGATTTCGGGACGGCGGTCGGTGGGAGCCAGCACCACCACCGCGTCAGCGCGACCGATGGCCGTCTCGAGCTCGCGCACCGCGTGAGGGGCGAGCACGGCGGGTACGGCCGACGGATCGGGATCCCAGGCCGCCGCCAGGTGGACATCCGGCTCAGCGGCGATCACCCCGAGCACGTCAGGAAGGTGCGGATGGCCGCAGCCCAGCAGCGAGACGGCTATCGGCAGCGGCCGGCCCTCGCCCGGCGACCGTTCAGGGACGCGGTGGGCAACGCATTACGGCTTGACCCCCCGGTCGGCCAGCCATGTCGCCACCAGGTCAGGCGGCCGGTTCTTCCATTCGGCCCGCACCGCCAGCCGGATGAGCGCTTCATCATCGGCGTTGAGCTCATCGCGTCGGTAGCTGAGGTACCGCGTGATGGCTCCGGCCATCGCCAGCGTTCCGCTCGTCACGAGCGGATCGAGCTCGGATAGCACCGCGATGACGCGGCTGTCAACGTCGTCCAACGCGCGAACGGGCTCGTCGGCGTCCTCGAAGGCGCGCTCGAAGTCGCCAGCCTGCGGGTCATCGTCGTCGGGGTCGACGATCTCGACCGCTCGGCGGACGACTTCGGACAAGGTGATGGGTGAGGGTTCGCTGGGCACACGGAGGAGTATGGCTCGCGGGCGCGCCGAGCAAACGTGCCGCGAGGTAGCTTTTGGCGATGGCGACCTGGGAGGACGTCCGCCGCATCGCCCTGGCTCTGCCCGCCACCGAGGAACAGCCATCCGCGCGCGGCCGCGCTTTCTGGCAGGTCAAGGGCAAGAGCTTTGCCTGGGAGCGTCCGCTGCGCGGCACCGAGCTGAGGGCACTCGGGGACACCGCGCCCGACGGGCCGATCCTAGGGGCTCGGGTCGAGCACCAGATGGCCAAGGAGGCGCTGCTCGGCGACAACCCCGAGATCTACTTCACCACTCCGCATTTCGACGGCCACGCCTCGGTGCTCATCCGGCTTGAGAAGATCGATGCTGACGAACTGCGCGAGGTGCTGATCGAGGCCTGGCTCGTCCGGGCGCCCAGACGGCTGGCCCAGGAGTTCATCGAGACGACACTCAAACCGCCCGGAAACCAGGTCGAGTAGACGTGGCCCTGGGCTAGTCCGCTCGCGGGGAGAGCGTGACCCGGCGGGTCTGGACCTCGGCGTCGTGATAAGCGGCCGCCGCCTTCTCGGCTGAGGTGTAGGGCTGGTCGAGGATCCGTCGCACGGGGATCGTCAGCTCATAGGCAGCGCCACCGTTGAGGGGGTAGGGGTCCAGGGCTACGTGTCCGCCGCCGAGCGGCTCCAGCGTCAGGGTCACCACCTCCGGCCCGGCGGTCAGCGGCACACCGTGGATCGTGCGCGCCGAGGCCTCCTGGTCGATGCTGGTCAGGCTCGCGGCAACGGCGACGGGCTCGCTGCCGTTCCCCCTGACATCGGTGTCCATCAGCCCGAGGCCGAGCGACAGCAGATCGACGGCCTGGAGCACCTCGTAGGCGTGCCAGGTGCGGGCGTCGAACTGGCTACGGCGGCCGCGATTGCCCCACGCTGCGCGCAGGGCGGGCATCCAGCGGGCCTCCTGGCTGGCGATCACCTGCTGGGCGAGGGGATCCTCTGACTGATGGTTGCCACCGGTGCCCCAGCGGCTGGTCGAGAAGCCGCTCCAATGCATGCTGCACAGTGCGCCGGCCAGCGGGTCGCGCTCGTAGACTGACTCGACGCCGCGGCCGTAGGGGCCGACGCTCTCGGCCAGCCGGACCTCGGTGAAGTGAGCCGGCCGGGCCGCAGAGGCGTTGTAGCCCGGTTGGCCGTCGATCTCGAGCCATCCGTCGTCGTGGTGTAAGGCCGCGCAGACAAGCGACTCGTGGGCGACCACGGCCGAGAAGCTCCCCGAGCCCCAGCGCTGGGCAAGCCCCCCGGCGACGGCCGCGTGCGCAGGCTGAGTGATGAGCTCGAGTTCGCCGTGGCGCCGAATCACAAGCACCGAAACACCTTCAGTTAGCTACGGTCGAGGTCCGACATGTTGTTGATGTTGATACCGGCTACCCGGAGAAAAGATCTGTGTCACTCCCTGACCGCAACCGTGTGAGGACGAATTGATGTCTGGACAGCATCGGGTGGTGGTCATCGGCGGCGGCTTCGGCGGCCTCCAGGCGGTCAAGCATTTGCGCGGGGCGCCGGTCGAGGTGACCCTGGTCGACCAGCGAAACTTCCACCTCTTTCAGCCCCTCACCTATCAGGTGGCGGTTGGGGCGCTGTCGCCCAGCGACGTGACGTACCCACTGCGCTCACTGTTCGGCTCAGCCCCCAACGTCCGCATCCTGCTTGCCGCCGTGGAGGGCTTCGATCTCGTGCGCCGCCGCGTCCTGCTCGCGGCTGACCCCGGCCACTCTATGCCCGACCATGTCGACTACGACTCGCTGATCGTCGCCGCCGGATCGAGCTACTCCTACTTCGGCCACGACGAGTGGCGCGACGTGGCCGGTGAGGTCAAGACGCTGGAGAGCGCCCTCTCCGTGCGCGCACGCATCCTCGACGCGTTCGAGCGCGCCGAGATGACCGAGAGTGATGACGAGCGAAGGGCGGAGATGACCTTCGTTGTCGTGGGCGGGGGCCCGACGGGCGTCGAGATCGCCGGTCAGATCGGTGAGCTCGCGCGTGACACCCTGCGACGCTCGTTCAAGCGCGTCGAGCCCGAGCACGCGCGCATCATGCTGGTCGAGATGGGCGATCGCCTGCTGACGGCTTTCCCGGAGTCGCTCTCGCGCCGGGCCACCCGGTCGTTGCAGAAGCTGGGTGTCGAGCCGACCCTGAACAAGACGGTGATCGACATCGATACCGAGGGTGTCGCGCTGCAGTCCCGGGAGGGCGCGAGCGAGCGCGTGACCGCACGCACGGTGATCTGGGCGGCGGGGGTGAAGGCCTCGGGACTGGCGGCGAAGCTCGCTGAACCAGCCGGGGCCGAGGTCGATCGGGCCGGACGTGTAATCGTCGCCCCCGACCTCACCCTGCCCGGACACCCCGAGGTCATCGCCCTCGGCGACATGGCCAGCGTCAGCGATGGCCAGGGTGGCACGCTGGGCCTCCCGGGACTGGCTCCGGTCGCCATCCAACAGGGCGCCTACGCGGCCCGCTCGATCGGGCACCGTTTGGCGGGCACGCCGGTGCGCCCGTTCCGCTACATCGACAAGGGCAATCTGGCCACGATCGGCCGCGGCCGGGCGGTGGCTGACGTCGGCCCGGTCCGTCTCAGCGGTCTCCCGGCTTGGCTGATCTGGCTCGTGGTGCACATCTGGTACCTGATCGGCTTCCAGAACCGGCTGGTCGTGATCGTGCGCTGGTCGATCAGCTTTTTGAGCGGTGGCCGGGGGCAGGGCTCACGGATCATCACCCGGGTGGATGCGGGACCGCAGGGCTGAGCGCAAGCAGGGCGCCGAGGTTGGTTCTCGCACCAGCGGAGGTGGCGTACCTCCGTACCCCCGCAGGGCACGAGAATTCGCCACGTCTCCAGCATCCCATCTCCTCCCGGCTCAAACGTCAAAAAACACCCGCAGATCGCGACAAAACGGTGACGACACCTGCGGGAAGGTGAAGGCGGGCCGCCGCCACCGCGAAGGGCGGCGCCTAGACCGGGGCCCCGACGTCGTGCTCTGAGGGCTCGCGCACCAGCTCCCGGGCCAACCGGGTGAGCAGACCGGCCAGCTCGGCGTGCTGCTCGGGGGCCGAGCCCGCGCACAGCCGGGCCAGGCTGGCGCGGCGCTCGGCGACGAGCTTCTCGGCCACCTCCCGGCCCACCGGAGTGACCGCACGGTGGCCTTCGGACAAGGTGACCATCCCCGCGTCGGTCAGCTCGACCAAGGCCCGCTCGTCGACCTCCAGGGGGAGGTCGAAGTCGCGGCACAGGGCGGCGATATCGGCCTCGGGGTCCTCGTAGAGACGCACGATCAACCAGCAGGCCGCGGGGGACAGCTCGACTCCGGCGCGCTCGGCCAGGCGCTGGACGAGCTGGCGGCGTCCGTCGCGACCGACGAGCACGGTGAGGGCGCGAGAGGCCTCGGCCAGGGAATCGGTGTCCTTGGGTGCGGCAAAGGACTCGCCTATGCCGGTGGACGCCGCGGCGATGCTGTCACGCAGCGGACGCTGCTCCAGGAGCCAGCTGAGCAGGAAGGCCAGCGCGGCAATCGCGGCTGCGACCAGGAACACGGTGCTGAGCGCGTTGGTGAACGCGTTGAGGAAGATCGTGTGAATGGTCGGGGGCAATTGGGCCAGTTTCGCCGTGTTCAGCGTCACAGCACCGCTGGCCCCGAGGACGCCGCGCGCGCTGGCCGGCAGGGATGTCGACAATTCAGCGCTCAGGCGATTGGAGAAGATCGACCCGAGTACCGCGGTGCCGACCGAACCCCCGATGGAGCGAAACAAGGTGGCCCCCGAGGTCGCCACCCCCAGGACCTGGTAATCGACCGCGTACTGCACGGCGAGGACCAGGACCTGCATGACCATGCCGAGGCCGAGGCCGAGCACGAACATGAACGCCGAGGCCTCAAGACCGCCGGTGTGCGCGCTCATCGTCGAGAGCAAGACCAGACCGACGACCATCAGCGCGGTGCCGATGATCGGAAACGCCTTGTAGCGCCCGGTCCGGCTGATCAATTGGCCCGAGGCGATCGAGGTGATCAACAGGCCGCCCATCAGGGGCAGGATCTGTAATCCCGAGCCAGTCGGCGTGGCGCCGTTGACCACCTGCAGAAACAGCGGCAGGTAGGTCACCGATCCGAACAGGGCAAAACCGACGATGAGTCCCACCGCGCTGGTTACCGCGAACACCCGGTTGGTGAACAGCCGGGGTGGTAGGACCGGCTCGGGGGCGCGGCGCTCGGCCACGATGAAGCCGGCCAGCAGGATGACCGCGGCCAGGCCCAGTCCGATGATGAACGACGAATCCCAGGCGTAGTCGGTGCCGCCGAGCGTGCAGACCAGGACGACCGCGGTCAGGGCCACAGCGAGCAGAGCGGCACCCGCGTAATCGATCCGGTGGTGCGTCTCTGAGCGGCGCGAGGGCAGGGTGGCCGCGAGAACTCCGAACGCGAGCACACCGATGGGCAGGTTGACGTAGAAGATCCAGCGCCACGACAGGCTGGTGGTGAACAGACCGCCGAGCAGCGGGCCGATCACGCTGGCCAGCCCGAACACCGCACCGAACACCCCCTGGTAGCGGCCGCGTTCGCGAGGGGAGACAACGTCGCCGATGGCGGCCATCGTCCCCACCATCAGGCCACCACCGCCCAGTCCCTGCAGCGCGCGGAACGCGATCAGCTCAGTCAGGCTCTGGCTCAGTCCGCATAACGCCGACCCGGCCAGGAAGATGACCAGTGCGATCTGCAGCATGATCTTGCGCCCATAGAGGTCGCCGAGCTTTCCGTACACCGGGGTGACCGCGGTCTGGGCGAGGAGATAGGCGGTGACCACCCAGGAGATGTGGCTCAGACCGCCCAGGTCGCCCACGATCGTCGGCAGCGCTGTGGAGACGATCGTCTGATCGAGCGCCGCCATCAGCAGCACGAGCATCAGTCCGGTGAAGACGACCAGAATCCCCGCTCGCCGGGAATCGGCCGGTGCGGCCGCGGCGCTCACCGCCGCGCCCCCGTGACACGGAAAGCAGACACGGTCACATTGCGATCATAGGCGTGGGTGGGCGGCGGGCCATGACCGTGGGGTCAGTCTCCGGCCTGGGCCAGGCCGGGCTCTGACCGTGTCCGATGGCGGGCCCGCAGGGTGTAGGAGCTGATCAGCCACACGGCAAGCATGGCCACCGCTGTGGCCGCGCCGAGAAGGCGCACCCCATCCCAGCCGGCGCTCGCGTACAGGCTCGAGGTCGCGGCTGAGAGGATCGCACCGCCCAGGAAGTAGCTCACCATGTAGGCGGTGGTCAGCCGGTCCGGGCGTCGGCGTTGAGGGCGTAGATCGCGCTCTGGTTGGAGATATGCACCCCCTGCACGCCGAGGTCAAGGGCGGCGATCCCGATGACCAGATGATCTGTGCTGCCACCGAAGTCACCCCGACGGCGGCCAGAGCGACGGCAAAGACCGCGAACGTGGGTGCGGCCGCGGCCACCGCGAGGGCCACAGCGGTGATGATCAGCGTTGCGCTGATCAGCGTGCGACGCTCGCGCAGGTCACCGACCGGGAAAAAAAACGCCGGGCCGAGGACGTAGCCGACCTGGGTGACGGTGACGAGCAGGCCGGCCGTGGCGTCATCAATTGGCGATCCTTGACCGCCCAGCCTTAACTAAACCGGCCATCGAGCCGAGATATGGAGCGTGAGGCCTTTAGGCCAGCTTCCGGATGAGGTACTTCGCGCGCGGCGAACCGCGTCGGTGGCGCGCGCCACATTAGCCCTGGTCGCGGTCGTTCTCCTCGTCGGCGATCGCCACCTCAGCGCGACTCCGGTGATCTGCGCCTCCGGGTTCGCGATCATCGCCGCCACCGCCGCTGTTCAGCTGGCCATGCCGCACACCGACTGGCTCAAGCTCGAGGAGTCATTGGCACCCCTGTCGGCCGTTCTCATCATCGGTCTTGGGCCCGAACAGGTCGGCGTGTTGTCCCTGTTGTGGTTGGCGGCAGTGGCCAGTGGGGTGATCGCCCGCGGCGGACGCGTCGGCGGCGCGGGCCGCGCGCTGCTGCTGGCCTCCCTGCTTCTGCCGATCTTGCGCCAGGGAACGCTCACGCTCCCGTACGCCGGGCTCATGACGGCGGCGATCGCCCTGCTCCTGACCTGTGGACGCATGACCCGCGAGCTGCGGGGGATGCTCGACCGGGCGCGACACGCGGCTGATCACGACGGGCTGACCGAGGCGCTCTCACGGGCCGCCTTCCGCGACCGGCTCGATCGCCTGGCCTGCGATCACGAACGTCACCGCAACCTCGCCGTTCTGCTCGTGGATCTCGATCGGTTCGGCACCATCAACAAGACATCGGGCCATGCCGCCGGCGACGCACTGCTGATCTCGGTCGTCGCGCGCCTGAACGAATTCGTCGCCGAGCGCGGATTCGTGGGTCGCCTGGGTGGCGACGAGTTCGGTCTCGTGGTCACCGATCCGGACCCCGTCGCCTTCGCGCGGCGGATCCTCGACCGCCTCGGCTCAGAGCAGGGCGGCCGGCCGATCGTCTCGGCCTGCATCGGGATCGCCCTCGTCCCGCGTGACGGTCGCGACGCCGAGACGCTCCTGCGGTCCGTCGACGTCGCCCTGCGGGTGGCCAAGCGCACCGGGCGACGGCAGGTGTCGGTCTACGCCGGCGAGGCCCTATCGGCGCCGGGGGCGCGGGGGGCCGAGGAGGCGCTCAAACGACTCATCGGGGGAGAGGGGCTGACGATCGCCGTGCAGCCGATCGTCTCGACCGTGACCGGAAACACCCATGCCTACGAAGCCCTGGCCCGCTTCCAGGCCCGCGGCACCGCCAACCCGCTGCACTGGTTCGCTCTGGCCGACGAGTTCGACCTTCGCGACGAGCTCGAGCTGGCCTGCCTGCAATCCGCGCTGGCTCTGCTGCCGAGCCGCCCGGACGGGACGCTGCTCAGCGTCAATCTGTCTGGCCCGCTGTTGCTCGACGGCCGTACCGACGCCATCCTCGCCGAGCCCGAGTCGCTGCAGGGCCTGATCCTGGAACTGACCGAGAACAGCCTGCTCGAAGACACCCCGGGCCTGCACGCCAAGATCTCCGAGCTTCAGGCCGAGGGGGTGCGTTTCGCGGTTGACGACATGGGAGCCGGCTACTCCGGCCTGCGCCAGATGACGACGGTGCGCCCGAGCTACATGAAGCTCGACCGGTCGTTGATCCGAGGTATCGACAGCGACCCCGACCGGGGGGCGCTGATCACCGCGCTGCTCGGTTATGCCCGTCAGACCGGCGGCCACATCGTGGCCGAGGGCGTCGAGACGGCGGCCGAGCTGGCGGCGCTCAGCGAGCTCGGCGTCGAGCTCGTGCAGGGCTTCTACGTCGCCCGGCCCGGCCTGCCCTGGCCCCAGGCTCATTTCCGCGCGGGGGTTTCCGTTCCCTCGCGGGCGCCGACCCGGGCCGCCGCCGTGGCCAGCCGGTAGCCGGCCACCCCCGGCCGCGGGTGCCGCCCCGGCCCGCCGCCGTGGCCAGCCGGTAGCCGGCCACCCCGGGCACTATTGTTCCGCGCGCCACGGCCATCCGGCCAGGGTCGAGGAGAGATAGGAGTAGTTGATGTCCCATGCTCGTTGCCGGGTGCGCGGCTCTCACACTGCGCTGTTGCTGTCGGCCGTCGTCGTTGTGATTGGCCTGCTCGCTCCCGGCATGGCCGCGGCAGCGCGCCCGAGTGCCGACTGCCAGCCCTACTCGGGACGGGTGTGTCTGTTCCCCTTCCCCGACAACCGCTTCACGCGCGCGGACCGCAGCAGCGCGACCGGCCGGCGAGTCCGTCTACCGGCCGCGGCGATGCCGGCCAACACGCAAGGCCAGCGCATCGCCGTCGGGCCATGGAACCGCAATGACGGCTTCAGCCCGGGCAGCGCGATCGTCCTCCACATTCCGGGCCTCGACACGCAGAAGGCGATGAACCGCACCGGCGCTGTGCCGCTGGCCAATATGTCCCGGGCGTTCGCCCGCCGCCAGCCGGTGCTGCTCATCGACGAGGCCACCGGCCGCCGGCAGCTGATCTGGTCCGAGCTCGATGCCAACGCCTCGACCCCCGCCACCACCGACTTCGAGATCCACCCGGGCAAGGCGTTGCTCGAGGGCCACACCTACATCGTTGCCTTGCGCTTCTTGCGCAACGCCGCCGGTCGGCCCATCGGTTCCCCGCGGTGGTTTGCCCGGCTACGTCGCGGCGGCCGGCTGCCCGCGGCTGAGCGGGCCCAGCGAAAGCGGTACGCGCGCATCTTCCGGGTCCTGGCCCACGCCGGGGTGCGCCGCAAGAGCCTGTACGAGAGCTGGGACTTCACCGTCGCCTCGACGCGCAACCTGACCGGTCGGCTGCTGGCCATCCGCAACAACGCCTTTGCCCAGCTGGGCGATCACAACCTGGCCGACAACGTTCCCCAAGGACGCGCCCCGGCCTATTCGGTCAGCTCGAATTCGACGCTGCCGCCGACCAGCGGGGTGAGCGGACCGGTCACCGCGATCCAGGGTACGTACACGGTTCCGTGCTACCTGAACGTGTGCGGGCCCGACGCCACGCCCGGCTTTCACTACAGCTCGCGTCGAGCCGACGCGACGCCGACTCAGATCCCGGGCAATACGGCCACCGCGCAGTTCGAGTGCATCATCCCGGGCTCGGCCAGTCCGGCCAATCCGGCCCGCGTCGCCCTGTATGGCCACGGGCTGCTCGGCTCCCACAACGAGGTCACGGCCACCAACGTCCAGGCCATGGCCACCGAGCACAACATGGTCTTGTGCGCCACCGACTGGTGGGGACTGGCCAAGCCCGACACCGGTAACGACGCGGCGGCGATTGGCAATCTCAACAAGTTCCCGGCCGTGATCGACCGCCTCCAGCAGGGCGTTCTGAACACCCTGTTCCTGGGTCGCCTGCTGCGTAACGCGGGTGGCTTTGCGGCCAGCCCCGCCTTTCAGTCCGGCGGCCGGCCGGTGATTGATGCCTCGCACCTGTATTACGACGGCAACAGCCAGGGCGGGATCGAAGGGGGCCTGACCACCGCGGTGGCGCCCGACTTCCGCCGGGCCACGCTCGGCGTGACCGGCATGGACTACGGCAACGTGCTCGTGCAGCGCAGCGTGGACTTCGCGCCCTTTGGCACCCTCCTCTACGCCGCCTATCCCGACCCGTCGCTGCACCCGTGGCTCCTCGATCTCGTTCAGCAGCTGTGGGACCGGGGCGACCCCGAGGGCTACGCGCAGCAGATGACCACTCATCCACTGCCCGACACCCCCTCGCACACCGTGCTGATGCAGATCGCCTACGGCGATCACCAGGTCAGCGACTACGCGGCCGCGCTCGAGGCGCGGACGATCGGGGCCTCGGTCTACCGGCCGGCGCTTGATCTCAGCACCAACCGGGCTCGCGACCGCAACATGTTCTACGGGCTGCCGACGATCAGGCGCTTCCCGTTCAGCGGGTCCGCAGTCGAGATCTGGGACAGCGGCCCGGGGCGCGTGCAGCCGCCACCTCTGGCCAACATTCCCCCCCAGACGAGCCCGACCAATATCGATCCCCACCCCGATGTGCGCAACACGCCGCTGGCCCGCCAGCAGAAGTCGCAGTTCCTCACGCCCAACGGCGCGGTGTTCAACGTGTGCGCCTCACAGCCATGCCGGACCTCGGTCTACACGCCGTGAGGCCCAGCTGAAAAGCGGCGGCGCCGGGGGGCCATCGACGCCTCCCGGCGCCGCGCGCAACCGTACGGCGGTCAGCTGCGGGCCAATCCCAGCTTGGCCTCGAGCCGGGGATCCCGTTCGGCGATCAACCGGGCCTCCGGCCACAACTCGTGCTCGACGACGGTGGCCACGATGCGCTCCAGGACGGAGTCATCGAGCGAGCGGGCGCTGGCGATCATCTGGCGTCGGCGCGCCGGGCCGAGGTGCCCCAGGAGATCGAGAGCCTCGAGCCACAGGTCCGCCTCGGCCGCTGCGCCGATGATTCCCGTGATGCGCCCGGGGGCCATGAGCGCCAGCAGGCGATCGAGGCCGCCTTTGTCCTCCAGGACGAAACCGACGCGGAGGACACCCGCGTTGTCCATCGCCCCAAGCGCGGCGCGCAGCGCGTCGTCGTCGAGGTGGCCGACGAACTGGCCCATGGTCACGTACTCGCCGCGGGCGACCAGCTCGGCCGTGATCTCACCGATGCGCTGCGGTGGGATACCGGCGATCACCGCGCTCGTGCGCCGAGGATCGAGCTCGATGGCCACATCGGCCAGAAATGGCGTGGGCAGCTTCGCGGCCACGTCGACGGCCCGTGACGGCTCGAGCCGCGCCGCCAGCTGTGCGGAGATCACCGGCCCGAGGGCCCGCTCGCTGATCGTTGCGCTGAGCCCGGCCGGGAGCAGTTTCGCCGCCGCGGCCAGCTTGCCGATCCCGCTGCCGTCTGGGCTCCACAGCGCCTGGGTGATCTGAGCGCGCAGGGTGCGCACATCGGCCAGCGGCACGGTCTCCAGGTAGGCCAGCGAACTGGGCTCGCGCCCGAGCATCCGGGCCAGCTTGAGAACTTCAGCCCGGGCCTGCAGGGTGTCGCTTGCCCGGCTCATCCGGCCACCCGGCGGATCGGCCCCCGCAAAAACCGGGGCACGTGATTGAGAGCGCGATCGCCGGCGGCGGCGAGCGCCTCCCTCTGGCGGCGGCGGGCCTCGGTGATCGCGGTGGTCAGGTCAGCGAGCTGCGCCCCGGTCAGGGCGTGGAGTCCTTGCGGTGGCTCGCTGCCCAGACGCTCGCGCAGGGCAGCCAACTCCCTCTCCGGCTTGCGTCCTGTCATGACTGGACGGGCCGCCTCAGCGTCCGCGTCGGGCCACCGCGTGCAGGAACGGGATCAGGTGCGAGAAGAACACATTGTGGGGATAGGCCCCGGCCGGATCGTTGTGCGCGTAGCTGCCGGCCCGGTTGATGAGCGTCAGGTTGCGCAGCGGGATGTGGGACTGGACGGCCAGCGCGCGTGCCTCGTTGAGGATCGTTTGACCTCCGAGCCGCGCGCCGAACCCGTAGATCAGCAATCGACGGGGAAGCCGCCGGCCCAGCGTGGTGCGGAGGCCGAGGACGCGCTGGGCGGGGTTGGCGTGGCCACTGCCTACCCCTCGGAGATCGAGCGTCAGGCGCTGGGGGAAGTACCACTCGGTGCCGTCGGCGTTGCCCACCCCTGAGCCGGAGAACATGCGGGCGAAACGCCCGATCGGGGTGAGCGCGCCGCGGCCGTCCCAGCCCCGCACGGAGCCGGTTGAGCTGATCCCCCGTCCCAGGTGGGCTTGGGCGGCCAGCAGGCCCGCGGGCGAGGTGCCGACGTTCAGCGCGAAGCCGTACTGGGCGAGATTGGTCACCGGAACCGACGGAGTAAGGCCCAAGGCGTTGAGCAGGCCCGAGGACTGGCCCAGCGAGCGGCTGTTCGGGTCGATCAGCGCCGCGGTCGAACCCGTCGCGTTGTAGAGGCCGGCGAAGGGAGCGGTGATGCCGCCGAAGGCCTGCCAGGGGCCGGTGGCGGAGGCGTTCAGCCCTTTCAGCGCCGCCCGGGCGGCGGAGGAGCTCTCGGCCTTCCCGAAGCTGCCTCCGTCGATGTAGATCAGTCCGGCGAGCTGATCGGCGCCGGGGCGGCCGCCGAAGTTCCAGGTGGCGTAGGCGGTGGTCACGCCTCCACCCAGCGAGTGGCCGCCCAGCGCGACCTTGCCGCCCAGCCGCCGAGCGGCGGTGATGACCCTGTGCAGATCGCCCACCGCCACGCGCAGGCCCCATCGCTTGGCAAAACGCACCTGCCTGTCGGGAATGAAGCGAAAGTGGTGCTGGATGCGCGGGTCTTTGAGGAAGCCGAGGTAGTAGTCAAACAACTGCTGGTCGGTGGCCCGGCCGACCTTGGCCCGATTGAGCACGGATTGATCCTCGAGCAGGTTCTCGCGCCGCTCCACCGACCACACCTGCCAGCCGGGGGCGTGGGACACGATCCATCGCGCCAACGGGACGAAGTACGCTGATCCGGCCTCGGTGCCGGGCTCGAGGACGAGCACGTTGCGGGCCTGGCTGCGCCCGATCTTCAGCACCCCGACCTTGTCGTAGCGCGCCGGCGTTCCGGGCGACTTGACACCGGGGAACCAGTGCACCCGCGGAGCGGCGCCGGCCGCGCTGGCCAGGCTCAGGCAGACGAGGGCGGCGGTCGCCCCGACCCGGGTGAGTAAGCCGGACATCGGCGCCTAGTATCACCGACGGACCCGCGGCGTGCGCGCGGCCCCGGCCGGGCCGTCATCACGGCCGGTCGTCGCGATGGTGCGGGCGTGTGCGCCGGTGCCTCTTGGGCGTCGATCTGTGCTGGCAACCGTAGATCCTGTGCGAGATACGCCGCGCCAACCCGTGACGCGTGTAGAGCCAGAGGCGAAGACGATGCGCCCCACGGCCGGGCACGCCGCCCAGCGTCACCGAGTGCAGCGACCGGCCGCGGCGCGTCAACACCAGGTGGCCGCCGAGGAACACCTTGAGCTGGGTGATCGCGGCGCCGCGAATCCGGGGTAGGCGCAGCCTGACGGCCGAGCGCCGGAGGCAGGCGCCGACGCCGGAGCCCGCTTTGAGGCTGGCCCCCGCGCCGTTGACCGCGTCGGGCGAGGTGTCGATGGTGAGATACGAATAGCTTCCGGGATAGCCGTCGGCCGACACCATCCCCGGGCAGCCGTCGCGAAGTTCCTCGCAGTCCCAGTGCCCGCCGTTGGCCAGGTGGATGTCCAGGCGGGAGTGGTAGTAGAAGGAGAACGCGTTGCCGTCATGATTGGGATCGACGCTGGCCTCGATTCGGTCAGACCGCCAGCGCTCGGTGAGCAGCCGAGCATCGGCATTCGGATCGCGCTTGAGGTACTTGTCAAACCAGGCCGTCGTGTACCAATCGGTGAAGTCCGGCCCGCGCAGCGAGGCGCCGAAGGCCTGGTTGGGTATGAAGCTGAAGTCGAGATGCGACCCGCCGCGGATGACCAGCTCGCCGGTATCAACGCCGGCCTGGCTGTAGAGCTTTGACTCCTGTTCCTTGACCGTCGGGTCAGGCAGCGAGGTGTTGGGCGTCGGCGGTAGGCCGTAGTCGGCGGAGATGCCCAGCGCCGGCTTGCTGATGGGCACCGTCGTGCGGTTGGCCGGGTTGGCCGGGCAGCCCTGCTCCCCGATCGTTGTCTTGCCGCTGCTTCCCGGCACCGAGCCGGCGTTGGGGCCGGGGCCACCCAGGTTGTCCAGCGCGACGACGGCGCCGACCCGCGGATCCCATTGCGCGATGTAGGACACGCCGGCAGCGCCGTAGGAATGACCGACAAGGCCGATCTTGCCGGCGCCCAGCAGTCGGGAGAACGGGTCATAGGCGGTGTCGAGCCCAGCGGCGACGCGGTTGTTCTGCTTGGCGGCGTGGCTGGTGCCGGTGTTGCAGCTTGGCACCGGTTCATACGGGTGGCGCGGCGAGGAGAGCAGGAAGTTGATCGCATCCTCGGTGCCGTCATAGAACGGCCGCCCATCGCTCTGGGCGGGAACACCCTCACTCTGATCGGGCGAGGCACCGAAGGTGTCGGACTGCCCTTGCCCCTGGGGATCGAAGGTGAGCACGACGTACCCCGCCTTAGCCAGGGTCTGGGCCGCGTACCAGTACATCTCCTCGTCGGCCTGGACCGAGCCATTGGTGATCACGATTCCGGGTCGCTTGGCCGGGCCGGCCACCGTGGCCCACACATGACCCGAGATCGTGGCGCCGGTGCGAGCGGTGAAGAGAACCGGGCGAACCAGTCCGTAGCCGTTGGTGGCCCAGTTGTAGAGGCGGATGTCGCCGGCACACCCGTTGCTGAGGTTCCAGCACAGGTCGTTGGTGAAGAAGCGGCCGGGGTCGGCGGCCTGGGTGGCCAGGGCATTAGCCGTGTTGGCGGCGCTGTCGGCGGCCAGCTGGGTCTGGTACTGGGGCGTGTCGTAGATCGCCTGGCGCTGTTGGGTGACCGAGAAGTTCTGGGCTTCGACGAGCGGGTTGAAGGTGGTGGGCGGCGTGGCAAAGGCCGGAGCGGCACCGGTCGCGAGCACGGTGACCGCGGCAAGCACGACCCAGCTGAGACGTCGGTAGGCCCGGTGGCCCCTGGCGGCAGTACGAAGCAAAACGAAGCTCCTCCTCCTCAAGGCGTGTTTCTGCTCCGAGTCTCCTTTAGTCCGGGAAGAAGTGCAACGGTGAACCGGCAGGCTCGGGTGCCGTGTGTTGCGGATTGATTACGGCGGCGCGTCTAAATCGCCGACCGCCTGGCATCGCGGCCGACTTGCGAATAGATTGTGCGCCCTGGGAACTAGAACCTTCTGAGGAGGAGGATCAGTGCAACGACACTCAAGGCCGCTGGCAGCCGTGCTGCTCACGGTCATAACGGCGATTCTGCTCGCCGCATGCGGCTCGAGCTCGAATTCGTCGTCGAGCAAGTCTTCATCGACCGCCCCGACTTCGGGCGGCAAAAACGGCGGCACGATCACCATCGCGTCTGGCACCGCACCCCTGTCGGCTGACCAGGCGCTCGACTTCACCACACAGGGCAACGAGCTCTACTCCGTGATCAACACGCCGCTCTTGACGTTCGTGCGTGGTGTCCAGGGCACGGGCGGCAGCAAGATCGTCCCCGCCTTGGCCAAGAGCCTGCCGACCGTATCCAACGGCGGCAAGACCTACACGTTCGTCCTGCGGCCCAACCTGCACTATTCCAACGGGACCGCGATCAAGGCCTCAGACGTCGCCTACGCGCTCCAGCGCGACCTCAAGGTTCCCTGGCAGGCCGCGTCGTTCATCAGCGCCTACGTCAAGGGTGGGGACGCCTTCGCCAAGGGCAAGGCCAAGACGATCTCGGGCGTGGTCACCGACAACAAGACCGGCAAGATCGCCGTGACCGTGGTCGCGCCGTTCGCGCCGATCGTCGACATCTTCGCCCTCCCCGGAACGGCGCCGGTTCCCCCCAACACGCCGATGAAGAACCTGGCCAGCACGGGCACGATCGGCGACGGCCCGTACATGTGGGGCCCGATCTCCCCCAACCACAGCTACACGGTGGTCAAGAACCCGAAGTTCGACGTTCCCGGCCTACCCCGCGGACACGCGGACAAGATCGTCTACAGCGTCAACTCCAACGTCCTGGCCAATGCGCAGGCGGTGCTCAACAACACCGCCGATGTGTTCGATCCCGGTGACACGCTGCCGGCGTCGATCCTCCAGCAGATCAAGACGACCGCCGCAAGTCGCTACCAACCGGTGCCGCTGAACTCGAGCTGGTACTTCTTCATGGCCGTCAACAAGAAGCCGTTCAACAACCTCTACGCGCGCCAGGCGGTACTGGCGGCGATGGACGACCGGGCCTTCTCGCGCCTGGACAGTGGCTTCATCGCCGAGGACTGCCACCTGATTCCGTTCGGCATCATTGGCCACTCCAGCCCGTCGAGCTGCCCGTTCCATAACCCGGCCGGGCCGCCGAACATGACGCTGGCCAAGTCACTGATGGCGAAGTCGGGCATGAAGGGCCAGCCGGTCGTGGTCTACGGCGAGGAGCGCAGCCCGCGTCGGCAGTACCTCGACTACTTCACGTCCGTCCTCAATTCATTGGGGTTCAAGGCGACCGAGAAGGTGGTCAACTCGGGCGTGTACTTCACCACGATCGGGGCTCCGACCCTCCACCCCCAGGCCGGTTTCGGGGACTGGAACCAGGACTTCCCGAACCCGTGGGACTTCATGCAGCTGTTCGCCGGAAACGCCGGCTCGTCGCTGAACTACGGGTACGTCAACGACCCGCACTTCAACTCGACGCTGAACAAGCTCGATCAGCAGCCGCCGGAGAAGGTGGCCGCGCAGTGGGCAGCGCTTGACCAGTACGCGGTCCAGCACGCCTACTACGCCAACTTCGGCCACGAGAGCAAGGTGAAGTTCTATTCGACCCGCTTGAACTTCACCTCGGGCGTGATGTCGGTGGAGTACCTGACCGACCTGACCAGCCTGCAGCTCAAGTAGCAGCGGCTATCCGGGAGGGCGTCCAACCCGGACGCCCTCCCGCCCCCGCCGGCGACCGGCAGCGATAAGGTTCTGCTCACGAAATGGCTCTAGACCCTCCCCTCCGGCAGTCGCAGGGCGACGCCGGCGCAGGCGTTGTCATCACCTCGGACCAGGGGTCCGGAGACGCTTGGGAAGCGGGCCGCCATGCGCCGGCCATCGGTCCATGGAAACTGGCCTTCCGGCGGCTGCGGCGCAACAAGGTGGCGCTGGCCTTCCTCGCGCTCTTCATCCTGCTCGTCGTCGTGTGTCTACTGGCGCCGGTCTACTCGTCTGACGTCGCCCACATCACCCCCAACGCCAACAACGTCACCGGCACGATCAACGTCGGCGGGAAGTCAGAGAACGTTGTCTCGGTGACCGGCGTGCCGATCGGCCCGACCTTCACCCGGCACTACTTCTTCGGCGCCGACACCAACGGCCGCGACCTGGCCGTGCGGCTGCTCTACGGCGGGCGCACCTCGCTCTTGATCGGATCCATCGCCACCCTGATCATCGTCGTCTTCGGCACGCTGGTCGGATTGCTCTCCGGCTACATACGGGGCCCTGTCGACGCGGTTCTGAGGTGGCTGATGGAGCTGGTCTGGTCCTTCCCGCCGGTGATTCTCGGCGTCGTCGTCGGTACCGCGCTGGCCTTCGGCGGGATCGGTCCGATCAAGGGCAATTCGGTCCTGATCCCGACCTTCATCATCGGGGGGATCTACGTCCCCTACCTGGGCAAGCCCATCCGGGGGGAGGTGCTGCGCCTGCGCGAGCAGGACTTCGTCGACGCCGCCCGCGTGCAGGGGCTCAGCCCCTGGCGGATCATGCTCTCGGAGATCCTGCCCAACGCCGCCTCGACGATCACCGTGTTCGTGCCGATCATGCTGGCCAATACGATCCTGCTCGAGTCCTACCTGTCGTTCCTCGGTGCGGGCGTGCAGGCGCCGAACGCATCCTGGGGCACCCTGATCTCCGACGGCCTCCCCTACATTTCGACCACCCCCACCTTCTCGCTCATCCCGGGGGCGATGCTCGTGCTCACCGTGCTCAGCATCAACGTCGTCGGCGACGGCGTCCGCGACGCGCTCGACCCCCGCGCCCAGGTACGGATCAAGACCTGATGGGCCGGTTCATCGTCCGCCGCTCAGTGTCGGCCCTCGCGCTCCTGATCGCCACATCGTTCCTGGTCTTCAGCTTCTTCGAGCTGATCCCCAGCTATAACCCGGCCCGGGCGATCGCGGGACGCAACGCCAATCAGGCCACGGTCAACCAGGTCGCCCGCAAGTTTGACCTCAACAAGCCGTTCTACGTCCAGTACGCGAACACGATGAAGCTGGTGTTCACCGGCCAGGTGATCGACTACCAGGACGATCTCAACGTGGTCGACCAGTTCCGCCAGCGGTTCCCCGTGACACTGTCGCTGGTCATCCCGGCGGCGATTCTGTGGCTTCTGGCCTCCGTTCTGCTCGGCTCGATCAGCGCGCTCCGGGTCGGGCGATTAACCGACCGCGGGGTGATGGTGGCGGCGATCATCGGGGTGTCGGTCCCCATCTTCCTGCTCGCCGCGCTGCTGCTCTACCTGTTCGCCTACAAGCTGACCTGGTTCCCCAACACCAATTACGTGCACTTCGGCGACAGCCCGACCGAGTGGGCCTACCACCTGATCCTGCCCTGGATCTCGATCGCCACGCTAAGCGTCGGGTTTTACTCCCGGGTGCTGCGCTCCAACCTGCTCGACATGGTCAATCAGGACTTCGTGCGCACCGCCCGGGCCAAGGGACTGCCGCGGCGCCAGGTGTTCGTCCGCCACGTCCTGCGCAATTCCATCATGCCGATCGTCACCCTGTTCGGCCTCGACTTCGCCCTGCTGTTGGGGGGCGCAGCGCTGGTCACCGAGACCGTGTTCAACCTACCGGGCATCGGCCAATACGAGGCCAGCGCGATCGGCAATCTCGACGTCCCGCCGATCCTGGTCGGCTCCATCTTCACCGCCTTCTTCGTGGTCGTCTTCGGCGCCATAGTCGACCTCCTGTACGCCGTCCTCGACCCTCGGATCCGTCTCAGCGGCTGATGCGAAATCACTCCGTGAACGCCGATGGGTGAACGCCTGCTCGAGGTCGAGGACCTCGAGGTCTCCTTCGCCACCGAGGACGGCCTCGTCCGGGCCGTCGACGGGGTCTCCTTCACGCTGGACCGTGGAGAGGTAGTGGCGATCGTCGGTGAGTCGGGATCCGGCAAGTCGGTCTCAGTGATG
>JAXDGI010000228.1:0-4402 GCA_034665145.1 Solirubrobacteraceae bacterium | reverse complement strand
CCGTCTTGGCACCGGTCGGGTCGGGGATCACCCGTAGCCGGGCGGCCAGGAACGACAGGCCGAGGAACATGACGCCGAGCAGGAAGCCCATCACCATCAGGGTGGACCGGGCATTCTTCCACTCGGGTGGCCTGAAGGCCGGGACCCCGTTGGAGATCGCCTCGACCCCCGTCACCGCGGCCCCGCCGGAGGCGAAGGCCTTGAGGATGACGAAGAGGCCGACGTACCGCAGCTCCTGGTGAGGGAAGGTGGGAATGGGGTGGATCCCGCCGGCGAACAAACGGTAGATGCCGGCCGCGAACAGCACGCCCATCATCCCGATGAAGAAGAAGGTCGGCAGTGCGAACATCCGGCCGGCCTCCTTGACGCCGCGGAGGTTGCCCCACGTGAGGATGAGGATGAAGGCGAGCGAGATCGGCACCCGGTACGGGAACAATCCGGCAAAGGCGGATGTCAGCGCGGCGGTCCCGGCCGAGACCGAGACCGCAACGGTCAGGATGTAATCGGTCAGCAGGGCGACGCCCGCGATCTGGGCGGGCAGCAGGCCGAAGTTGTCCCGGGTGACGAGGTAGGCGCCGCCGGCCTGGGGATAGGCCTTGATGGTCTGGCGGTACGAGAACAGCAGGATGCCGAGCACGGCCAGGAGCGCCAGCGTGATGGGCACGACCATGACGAAGACGCCGATGGCGGCGTACTCGACCAGGACCCGGATGATCTCTTCCGTGGCGTAGGCCGACGACGACAGGTTGTCGCTGGCGAACACCGCGAGGGCAGTCGGCTTGCCCAGGCGTTCGTGGATGAGGCGTTCGGTGGAGAGGGGACTGCCGACGACCACCCGCTTGATGCGGCGGAACGTCGTCGAGACAGGAGGCCGGGCAGGGAGTAGCGGACGGTCGGCAAGGCCCGTCGCGGGGCCTGCCGGAGGGGCTGCCTGGGGTTGCACTGAGTCCTTCACCGCGTCAGTTGTACCTCGACACCCAGCCCGGCGCGCGTATGGATTTCGTCAAGAAATGTAACGTGACTATTACCGAAACATAAATGTTGCCCCCCAGGCGTGTATCGTTTGGCTGTGCATGCGGTGATCGTGGGATGCGGGCGTGTCGGCGCCGAGTTGGCGGACGCCTTGACGCAGCGCAACTTCACCGTGTCCATCATCGACAAGAACCCTGCCGCCTTCGAGCACCTGCACCAGGGCTTCGAGGGGAAGACCCTCGTGGGACCCGGCTTCGATCGGGACATCCTGGAGGAGGCCGGCATCAAGGAGGCCGACGTCTTCATCGCCGTAACCAACGGCGACAACTCCAACATCGTCTGCGCCCGTATCGCCAAGGAGCATTACGGCCGCCGCACCGTGGCGGCCCGCATCTACGACCCCCGCCGGGCCCAGATCTACGAGCGCCTCGGCATCCCCACGGTCGCCACCGTCGCCTGGACGACCGACCAGGTGCTGGCCAGGGTCATGCCCCCGTCCGAGGCGATCCTCGGCACCATCGGCTCCGGCGCCGTCGTGGCCATCGGCGTCGAGGTGCCCGATGCCGCCGCGGGAGCCCGGGTGTCCGAGCTCAACGTGCCGGGCAGGATCCTCATCACGGCCGTCACCCGCTTCGGTCAGACCGAGGTTGCGGAGCCCCGCCTCATCCTGCAGGAGGGGGACTTCCTGAACCTCGTCGTCATGCGGGGGGAGCTTGGCAAGCTCGCCGACCACCTGGCCAGCCGTGGAAAGGCGCTCAGGGTATGAAGGTCGCCATCGCCGGGGCCGGCAAGGTGGGCCAGTACATCGCCGCCGACCTCGTCGAGCACGGCCACGAGGTCATCATCCTGGAGCAGGACTCCGACGTGATCCGGCGGGACTCTGGGAAGGTGCCCTGCACGTGGATCCACGCGGATGCCTGCGAGCCGTTCGAACTCCAGGGCATCGGCCTCGACACCTGCGACGTGATGGTGGCGGCCACCGGCGACGACGAGGACAACCTCGTCGTGTCGCTGCTGGCCAAGCAGGAGTACGCGATCCCCCGGGTGCTCGCCCGGGTGAACCACCCGAAGAACCACTGGATGTTCAACGAGTCGTGGGGCGTCGACGCGGCAGTCAGCCCGCCGCACCTGCTCACCGCCCTGGTCGAGGAGGCCGTCTCGGTGGGCGACCTGGTCCGGCTCCTCCGCCTCGAGAAGGGCAAGGTGTCGCTGGTCGAGGTGACCCTCAGCGACCGGTCGTTCGCGGTGGGCAAGCTCATCGGCGAGCTCGGCATGCCGCAGGACTGTGCGGTCGTCGCCGTGGTGCGCAACGAGCACGTCATCGTGCCTCGGGACGAGACGCCGCTCATTGCCGGCGACGAACTGCTGTGCATCGCCGCGGCGGAGGCCGAGACCGCCATCGAGGAGCTCCTGAGCGGGAGGCCGCCCGGAAGGGACGGGTCCTCACCGGACTGGCCGGCCGATCGTGCGCCCGAGTTGCCTGAGTTGTCGTCTGACGGGGTCTGAACAGGTACTCGGCCCGGCTGCGGTTACCCACCGGACAGTACTCCCTGACAACGGAACTTAGTCGTCCTTCGCGCGCCGGCGCGCGATTGCCGACTAACCACGTTCTCGCCGTTGAGGTCCCTCGGCCTCACGTCGTGCGCCTGACGTTCGATGATGGTCTCGTCAGGCAGTGGGAGTTCATGCCGGGACACCATGCGGGCACCGTCTTCGAGCCCTTGGACGATCCCGATTTCTTTCGTCAGGCTCGAGTGGACCCCGAGTCTCGCACTGTCGTGTGGCCCAATGGAGTCGACCTCGATCCCATCGTGTTACATGGAGACCTCGCAGCAGCCAGTGGTGGCCACTTCGGCGACGTCACCGACGCGACGGGCGCCAGACAGCTCGGCTAGACCGGCTGGGGCAGGCCTGAGCTAGCCCCAATATTGTTCACTTAGAGCAGCCAGCACGATCAGGCCTGCACTCTCAGCGTCCATTGCTGCGGCGTCCTGCCCGACGCAAGCTGGGGATTAGGGCTCGGCTAAACTTCTTTGAGCGTTTCACCGCGCATAGCGCGGTCAGATACTCAAAGAACTTGCCGGGCCGGCTCAGCGAGGAGCTTGGACATCGGGGAGGATCTCGGTTAAGTAAACGGTATTGGGGCTACGCCAGGGCTACGCCAGGGCTACGCCAGGGCTACGCCCGCCTGAGTTCGAGCACAGGAATGGTGCGGACTCCAGCAGTTTGGCGTGCGTACCCGGCAAAGCCTGGGTACCGCCTCGCTTGCTCGTCGTAGATGCGGTCGCGTTCAGCGCCGGCCAATTCGCGGACGGTCACCTCGTATGTCTCGGTTCCGCGTTCGACACTGCCGTCACCGGCGGCGGTCAAGTTGTAGTACCAGTCCGGGTTGGTGGGTGCTCCGCCCTTGGTTGCGAAGACGTAAATGGTGTCCGACTCGGTGTCCTGCGGGAGGTACATCATCGGGGTGACGTGCTCCCGCCCACTTTTGCGGCCGCGGTGATGCACCAGGACTATCGGAGCGCCCTCGAAGATTCCGCCGACCCTGCCCTTGTTGGCTCGGAACTCCGCGATGGTCTTCGCGTTCCAGTCGAGCGTCTCGCTCATGTCGAACTCCTATCGGTCACGATCCCGGGGTATGCGCTGGGACCGGGTTACGGAAGTCCCTACGACCGTTTCTGGCTATCAACTCTTTGACTTGTGTTCTGTCTTCCGCTAGGCGGTGACGCGTTCCGCGCTGGCGAGACGCGCCGACAGGAACTGTCCGGCTCTGTCCAGCGCCGCGGCCGCTTCGTCGAGGATCGGGTAATAGACCTGGAAGACGTGGGGCACCTTGGGGGTGATGTCGAGGGTGACCTCGACGTCGGCGGCGGCAGCTTCACGGGCTAGGCGGACGGCGTCGTCGAGGAGAACCTCGTTCGTTCCGGCCTGGATGATCAAGGGCGGCAGGCCGGACAGCTCGGCGAATACGGGGCTGATGAGGCCGAGAGCGGCATCCTGCCCCGCCGTGTAGTCGGTGACTCGGCCGCGGAGTGCTGGTGGGCTCATCAGCAGGTCGGCCTCGCGCTTGGTTTCCATACTCGCCCCGGCCAGGGTGAGGTCGACATACGGTGACATGACGAAGGCCGCGGAGGGCAGGGGCAGCCCGTGATCGCGGGCGTTGACCAGGGTGGCGATGGCGAGCCCGCCGCCGGCGGACTCTCCCGCGAAGGCGATGTCCGATGGGGCTGTGCTGTGCAGAAGGGCGTCGTAGGCTGCCAGAGCGTCGTCGACCGCTGCCGGATACGGGTGCTCGGGGGCGAGTCGGTAGTCGACGGAGATGACCTTGGCGTGGGTCCGGCGGCCGACTTGTGAGGCCAGGCCGGCGGCGGTGAACGCGTCCCCCATCACGTACACACCGCCGTGGAAGTACAGGACGATATGGCGGGGT
>JAXDGI010000227.1:0-5492 GCA_034665145.1 Solirubrobacteraceae bacterium | reverse complement strand
CGCAGTCCACGGCATGCCACCCTGGGCAGTAGCCGCACTCGTCGCAGTGCTCATCCGGGTACAACCCGCAGCAGCCGAGCTCGGTCAAGGTGTCCGTGTTCATCGCCTGGCCCTCCACGTTCGCTGCGCCGGCACGTCCGTCCGGCTGAATAGGTCAGCCTGATCGAGGCAGCCCTGGCAGGTCTCGCCGGCGGGTGTCCGATGCGTGTCACATCCCCATACGACGATCCGACGTTGTCTCTGTCGTTCCCTACGTCGTTCGGTCTTCTCACCCATAACCGTCGCCTCCTCATATCAGTAGGCCAGAGCACCTAATGCACCGCCGGTCCGCGACGCAGCTCCGACCCCCTCACAAATTCCCCCTCTCACCCGATACGCGGCTAGCTCGTAAAGGAGCGCCGATTGTCAATGGTGGCCGAAGGCCATGCGAAGCACGGTTCTGTCCGGGGTAGGGGTCCCCGGGCAGGTTCGCCATTGATAATCGGCGCGACGGCGATAAGATATGACCGCGGGTGAGAGGGGTGAACGGCTACGGCTGCGCGGGAAGCACGTAGGTCATTCGGTTCTGATCGGCGCGCATGATGGCTTCGCTGACCTCGACAGGGCGGTCGCTCTTGTCGTAAGTGATCCGGACGTGCTCCAGCACGGGTGTGCCAGGAGGCATCGCTAGCTGTTCGACTTCGGGGCTGGTGGGCATCCGTGCGCTGATGTGCTCCTCGAACTTGTCTAGGACAACGCCGAGGCGCTCCAGCGCAGCGATGGTGCCGCCGGGCAGCTTTCCCGGCTGGGCGAGCTCTGTACCGTCGGCGAGCGTCGCTGGATAGAAGCTGTTCGCTAGCTGGATAGGCCCGTCGGCTAGGAGCATGACCCGCCGCCGCACGACCACAGGCTCCGCGTCGTCGAGGTGGAGATAGCCCGCGATCGTTGCCGGCGGCTCCTCCCGTTCGACGCTGAGCACGCGCTGACCGCCAGTGAAGCCTTGACGCTGCAGTTCGGTATGCCACTGCTGCCGTCGGCCCTCGCCGTCTGCTGTGACGTAGGAGCTGGAGGTGTGCAGCACGGGTCGATTTTCGCGGACGTAGCTTCCACGGCCGTGTTCAACGGTGACCAGGCCGTCCGCGACTAGTACACGGATCGCTTTATTGACGGTCGGACGGGATAGCTCGAACTGAGCGGCGAGGGTGCTCTCGCTGGGTAGCGCCTGGCCAGGCTGGATCTCGCCACTCAGGATGCGGTTACGCAGGTGTTCGGCGACCTGGGTGTATCGGCCCTGCGGCTGGGTGGTCATGGGTGGGGTCCTTAGTCGTGGTGGTCGCGGCGGCGGTCCCGCTGCACTCCTTTAGGGGTAACACGTAGTACGTGCTGTGTGTTCCATGCTAACTTCGCAGTACACGTAACACGTGCTACGAGTAGAGGGAGTTCGCGATGCCGCAGACGTTCAAGATCGACCAGGCCGCCACGTTCGACGGCGTGATCCTTCTCAGCGTGGAACCGAAGGTCACCTTCGGTGGGACAGAACAGGACCGGAACAAAGACGGTCTGCCGAAGTGGGAAGCGCAGGTCGTGGCCGGTTTCAAGGCGTTTGATCGGACTAATAACGAAGTCCTCAAAATCGGGCTGGCTAGCTACACCAACCCGATGGACGGGCTCACCGCCTACACCCCGGTCGAGCTGGTCGACTTCGAGGTGGGCGTGATGGCACGTGAGCGGCGGAACAAGGACACCGGAGCTAGCGAGATGACCGGCGTTCAGATCTGGTACCGCTGCGGCGAGATCAGGTCAATTAGCGCTGTAGGTGGTCGCAAGCTACACGCCGCAGAGGGTGCGTGATGGCCGACGACTGGCAGCACCGGGCAGCGTGCCGCGATGAAGATCCGGAGCTGTTCTTCCCGGTCGGCACAGGGCTGCCGGCGCAGCAGCAGACGGCTCTAGCTAAAGCCGTCTGCGCGGGCTGCCCGGTGGTGGCGGAGTGCCTCGCTTTCGCGACGCGGTTCCTGCCAGAAGGCATCGCGGCCGGGACAACCGCAACGGAGCGGTCAGAAATGCGCCGGCGGTCGCGCCCGGTGCGGAGCCGTCAGGCGGAGCGCCGGGAAGCGGCAAGCCGACTGCGGTCGCGTGGTTGGTCAGCGGCGGCTATCGCGAAGCAGCTCGAAGTCAACGAACGGTCGGTCTACCGACTGCTCAAGCAACAGGCGGTCGCGTGATGACTCTGGTCCAGCAGCCCGGGAGGGCAGCGGTCGCCCCGACGATGCTGCCTCGGCACCCATCCCGGCTGCTTCACCCCTGGGCCTACCGCCGGTCAGTACGCCGCGAGCTCCGCCAGCACTACCAACGCCAGCAGCGAGCGTGGGAAGTCCAAGACGTCCTCGCCGGCGTCCGCCCCGAGCTGATCCAGTACGGCAAGAGCAACCAGGAATGCAAAACGATCCACGTCCCGACTGTGATCGCAGCCGACGATGGCCCCCCGCAGGCATTCACCATCCGTACCCTTCCGGGACAGACGCTGGCCCACTACGAGGCTCACGCTCAGACCCTCGCTGAGTGTCTCGACGTGGCCCGAGCACGGTTCACGAAAGCCGGTCGGCGGCTGCTCCGACTCGAACTCCTTGAGACCGATCCACTGCTCGGTGACGTCGCCTTACCGCTGGATGCACTCGGCAGCGCACACGGTCTGCTCCTACTCGGAGTCGACGACAACGGCCTTCGCTACCGGATCTCACCAGCGGACATGATCCACCTCGCTGTGCAGGGCGCCACCGGCAGCGGCAAGTCGGTATTCACCTACGGCCTGATCAGCCAGATGCTTAGCAGCCCCGAGGTCCTCATCGCGATCAGCGACCCGAGCGGCCTCCTGACCCGACCGTTCGATGGCACCGACCACGCACCCTGGCAAGTCAGCGGCACCTCCGAGCCAGAGGCGCATGTCTGGCTGCTAGAGCGCCTGGTCCACGAGATGGACACCCGAATCCGGACCATCCCGCCCCGCCGCGATCAGGTCGATCTCGGCGAGGACTGCCGACTTATCGAAGTGATCCTGGAGGAATACCCCGGTCTCCTCCGTGCCCTCGACGACGGCAAGCGGGCCGGCGGCCGGGTCGAAAAGGCCAAACGCCTCGTCGGCCGGCTCATCTCCGAAGGCCGCAAAGCCGGCATTCGCCTAGTCATCCTGGCCAACCGATTCGAGGCCGCAGTGGTCGACGGCTTCACCCGCGACCAGTGCACCGTGAAGGTCAGCTTCCGCGTTGGCAACGGCGACTCCATCGCCATGCTCCACCCAACCGGCCGACTCGAAGCCGAAGCCCACGCCGCTGCTCCTGCCGGCGTCGCGCTGCTCAGCGGCCCCGGCGTCGCGCTGGCCCGGATCAAATCGCCCTACATCGGCCAACCCGAGGGCGAAACCGCCTACGCCGCGTACTGGGACCTCGTGACAGCCCGTACGGCGCGCCTACCCGACAGCGGTGCGTAACCGGGCCAATCTCCCCCGTAACGCCGATGAGGGCCAGACGCTGACAACGTCTGGCCCTCGATCACGGCGGACCGCTCAAAGTCCGAACCCCTAGCGAAGGGCTGCTTCGCCGTGATGGCGCACCCGATAGTAGGGCACTACCGCCCCAGTCACCGCACATTCCCCCCCAACTCACCATGTCGTGGCGGCCGGGACGGCCGCTGCGCGGCCGGGCCGCAGGTCCGGGCCGCGCTCTGCGCTCCTTCCCCCCCCGCTCCCTCTTTTCCTCTCTTCTCTTTTGTCCTCTTCTCGCTCCCTCGCCTTCACTCACCCCATCCCTCCTGCCCGCTCTCGGCTCACCCCTCCGGATACGCCCCATATGTTCGGTTTGGGTGGGTGTGAAAGATGCCCCCTTCGGAGCTGGCAGCCGCGCCCCTTGGTAACCCCGCGAAATCTGAGTCCGCCGCTGGTCAGAGCCTCGCTGATGATCTTCGTGGTTCTGCGCCTGCGAGCTGCACCGGTGTGGATCTTGCCGCACTGGATGCGTCGATCACGAGGTGTCTAGCCCGCCGGGAGCGCTACACCGCGAGAGTGAGGCTGCGGGGCTTCACCGGTCTGCGTCGGGTGGCGGCCTGCGGCCGGGTCGCGGTCACGGATGACGGCGCGGTGTACCTCCGTGGCCGTACCGGCGATGACTGCAAAGCCGGTTTTGGCGGCCTGTCTACCTGCGGCTCGGTGTGGGCCTGCCCGGTCTGCTCGGCAAAGGTCACTGTCCAGCGGGTCGCCGAGCTGGACAAGCTGCTTAAGTGGAACGCCGCTCGCGGAGGAACGGTGGCCCTGGCCACCTTCACTGCCAGCCACCACCAGGGCCAGCGCCTCATGACGCTGATGGACCACATGGGTGGCGCCTGGCGATATATGACCACCGGCCGTGCTGGCAAACACTGGCGCAAACTCCGGGAGTTACTTGGCTGCGACGGCTACGTCCGTGCCCTAGAGACCACTTACCGGGACGAGAACGGGTGGCACGTGCACTACCACCTGCTGCTCCTGTTCACCGGCCCCGTGTCCGAGTCCAGCATCGCCAACTTCGCAGACCTCCTGTTCACTCGCTGGGAACGGGCACTCCAGTCTCAAGGGATGACGGCTAGCCGCCGCCACGGAGTCGACGTCCGACTCGGCCAGGGAGCAACGCAGAGCCTCGAAAAGCTCGGCGAGTACATGTCTAAACTGACCTTCGAGGCAGCTGGCGGCCGATTCAAGCGAGGCCGCAAGATGAGCCGCACCGCCTTCGAGATCCTCGCCGACGGCCTAGAGACTGGCCTCGCTGACGACCTCGAACTGTGGCTGGAGTGGGAACGAGCGTCTAAGGGACGCCGGCAACTTCTCTACTCCCGGGGCTTGAAAGCCCGGGCCGGCATTGACGAGCTCACCGACGAAGAGATCTCCGCAGCCAAAGACGAGGGCGAGACGCTCGTCGTCCTCCCCCGCAAGACCTGGCGCGAGGTCTACCCGATCGCCGTGGAGCTGCTAGAAGCCACCGAAGCCGGCGGGATCGCCGGAGCAATGCTCTGGCTGGAAGACCGCAAGCTGCTCTACGAGGTACCAGAAACCACGACCGACGTAGCCAGCGGAACCGTCAGACCGCGAGGCAGAGACAGGCCGACGAGCGTTAGACGGAAACGGTAATTATTTCCAATAACGGGTCTCAACAGCCTGATCGCATATTGCTCCGCGACAGTTGCCAGACCCCAGAGCATCTGCTAGAGGCCGCGTAGCCACGCACAGGGGGGCGTTGTGCTCCGTGTATTTCTGTTGGATGCTAATTGGTGATGTCGGTCGGGTGTCTTACCGGAGTTTCTGGGCTCTCATGAGGCCTGGAAGGTCCGGGCCTCTCGGGAGGTGTGGTCATATGGCCCGGCATCACAGCAAGAAGCCTGACCTGTACATGTACATGGTCAGGCTCTTGGTGGTAGGGCTCCTCGAAGTCATCCGCTGGTTTGGCGGCCCTTGGATGATCTAGAGGTGCTGATGGAGGGGCGATCAG
>JAXDGI010000226.1:0-22078 GCA_034665145.1 Solirubrobacteraceae bacterium | reverse complement strand
GACACACGGGTCGCTTGTACTTCGGGCCGGCGCCGGATTGGACTTGCCGGTCGCGGAATCGGGGGAACGCGTCGAGGTCGGCCGGCGTCGCGCGCGGGACGTCGTCGAGCTCGAACCCGGACAGGCGGTGGCGCACGTATGTCGCGTAGCCAATCTTGCTCATCTCGCCGTCGCTGACGAGGTCGATCCCGGCATCGACCTGGTGCGCGACTCGGTCGGCGACGGCTGCGCCCACGACGCGCTCGAACTCGGTGTCGTCGACCGTGCGGCCGTCGTCCTGAGCGAACACGACGTCGACGACCTCCTGGGGCCGCGGGAGGCTGCCGACATGTGTGGTCAGCATCGTCAGCGGTGGTCCTCGATGGGGTCGAGGTAGTCGAGCATCTCCTGCGCCAGGTGCGCGAACGGCGGCGGGATCTGGACCGTCGTGCCGAGCTGGTCCTCGGGCTCGTCGATCAGGAAGCCGCGATCGGCGGGCGTGAACGCGTACTCGAACAGCGCGCCACCGGGCGTGCGGTTGTAGCACGAGAGAAAGTAGCCGCGGTCCTTCTGCTCGGTCACGTCGGTGTAGCCAAGCCCCTCGATGAAACCCTTGAGCCCCATCTGGTTGTCCTCGTCGGCGACGTCCCACGCCCAGTGGTGCGGCGTGCCCTCGGCGAAGTGCCACGTGCCCGGCCGCAGTTCGGGCTCGTGGACGAGCTCCACGCGGCCGCCGAACCCGCCGGCCACCTCGAACGCCTGGTGGGGGCCGTCCTCGTCGACCTTCTTGGCTTCGAGGCCCGTCTCGAGGTACATGACCATCTCGTCGGGGTCGATGACAGAGATCACCGGCGCGTAGGCGCCCTTGATTCCGTGCTCGGATGGGACGCCGCCCTCGCCGTAGCCGCGGCGGTTATCGCCGCTTGTGCCGACCAGCGTGTATGGAATCCCGCACGGGTGGGCGAAGCGCAGGCGCTTGGTGCCAAGCGCCTCGGTGTGCTCGGTCGCGAAGCCCAGCTCATCGAGCCGGTTGGCCCAGTAGTCGATCGAACCGCCGTCGATCGATAGACCGATCTCCTTGACCTGGTTGGAGCCCCGGCGGCCCATCTTGCCCTGCTGGCGCATCGGGAACGACGTCAGGATCGACCCCGCGTCGATGTCGGCGTTGGCGTAGTACAGGTGGTAGACCGGCTCCGCGCCGTCGTAGAGCATCGTCTTCTTGACCGGCCGCAGTCCGAGCGCCTGCGTGTGGAAGTCCCAGTCCTCCTGGGCGCCGCCAGTCGACAGCGTGATGTGGTGGTTGCCGACGATCCTGCTGCTCATCGCGTTCTCCTCTGCGGCTCAGGCGAACACGGGGGCGACGTCCCCGTAGACGCGGTAGTCGTCGATCTTGCCGTCGTCGCGCTCGTGGTAGATCGTCACGATCGGGACGGTGACCGTGGCCCCGTCTTTGCGGATGTAGGTGACGTCGGATCGCACGATCGTGGTTGCCCCGTTCTCCCAGTGGTCGAGCATTCGGTGACTGACCCCGTCGATCAGGTCGTAGAAGTCGGCCAGGCCCTGGCGCGCTGCGTCGCGCGTTGTTGTCTCGTCGCCGTTTCCGAAGCGGAATCGCGCGTCGTCCGTGAGCCAGTTGGCCCATGCGGCCGCGTCCAGCCGGTCGATGTCGTCGAACATTGCTGTGTACAGAGGCATGACCGCGATTATGCCTTGGCGGCAGAGACGTCGAGGTTGAACTTACCGTGGACATTTGAGATACCGCCCGGCCCCATGGACGCTGGGCGACGTGCCTGGTGGTGGTGTTAGCACGAGCGTTGTGGGCGCTTGCTCCCGGCCGCCGCGGCTCTTGTGGCGGCTATGTGTCGTATGCTAACGTCACGAATGCGCCATGTCAGCAATCGCATTCGATCTCAGGCATCCCGAGGCAGTCGCGCACGAGCTCGACAAGGCCAACCGTCGCCTCGCGCGAGAGGCTGAGGTTCCCGACTCGATCGTCGAGTTGGTTGAGAGCATCTCGATGGCGATCGGAGAGGCTGACGCGGGAGCTGTCGCTGCGATCGATCCCTACGTTTGGATTCAGGTCCAGGCAGCCGCTCTACGCGCCCAGCACGCCGCACACCTGAGTGATGAGCGCGAGCAGCGGCGCGCGGTTCGGATCGCGCTTGAGGAGGTCCGATTTCTGTTCGCGCGCCTCGCCGAGCGCCGCCCTGTCGCTGAAGACCGGCCCGTGAAAGAGGTCCTTCAGTGGCTTGACGTCAAGCTCCCGGTCTCCCAGAGCCGTAAAGCGGATCTTCTTGGTGTGGGTGATCGCACCTATCAGCGCTGGATCTCGTCCCACGAATCGGCCGCACCTGAAGGCCAACAAGAGCTACGCGCTCGGGTCGTGGCCCGCATCACGGCCCAGCTTCGCCATGTGCTGACTGGACCAGGCGTGGTTGACTGGTTTGAGACGCCACTAGCGGCTCTCGATGGTGCCAAGCCCATCGATGTGCTCTCCGACGCCTCCGAGACGGAGCGTCTTCTTGAGCTTGCGGTCTCGACTCGGTCGCTGTCGGCCGCCTAAGTTTGGTCGTCACGTTCCGACTAGCCGCCTACGAGACACCGCTCTGGGCGACCCCGAACTTCTCCTCCGGTCGCTACAACGACGCTGGTGACGGCTGCACCCAGTATTTGAGCCTTCATCCGATGACGCCGTGGGCCGAGGTGCTTCGGAACCAGGACCGCCGGACGTGCGACCGAGCGCTCCTCCTGCGCGCTCCGCTGTGGGCGGTGAAGGTCGAGCTTTCAGAGGATCCTCTCGAGATCAGCTTCGAGAACGCGGCGTCGCTGGGATTGGAGCCCGACGACCTTGTCGCCGACGATCAGAGCCGATGCCGAGACCTAGCGCGGCGATTTCGCGCCGACCCTGACGCCCCCAGAACCTTGGCAGTGCCGAGCGCGGCCTTACCCGGCACGACGAATCTCGTTCTGCTTGATCCCTACGTTGCGGCGTCTTATCAGCTGGTGCCCATCGCCCCCGAGGACCTCCCGGTCGCAATGGCCGCGCAGGACGGACGCTGCCCAGAAGGACTGTGGGATCTTGTGCATTACCGAGACACGCCGACGCCCCACCCGGCGCTGGCGGCCTGGCAGGACGGTGAGGAGGAGCTGCAGTTCGAAGAACCATCGATCGACGTCGACGCGATAACCGCCGGCTAGAACCCGGGCCCACTGCCGCAACGTCGCCAACCGGGCCATGAGTTCGCTGCTGCTGTTCTTGGCGTGCGCGAGTCAAAGGAGCAGCCTGGGTCGTCGTCGGTGCTCGCGTTCTGGTCAGACGGGTTGATGGCTGCCGCGCACCCGTCAGTTGGAGCGCGGCGCGTCCTGGGAGCGCCCGGTCCTGAGGTCGACCGTGAACGCGACGCTCTCGTTCCGGGGTGCGTCAAACCCTTTCGCGCGTAAGTGTTCGCCATCGATTACGCGGCGCCGTGGCTGATGACCGCGATTGATTCACGGTCGGGCAGCGCGACCGCGCAGTTCAGCCTCGCGGAGACGTTAATTGTGCGTCACAGACCGCCACCCAGCGAGCGGCGGCGGCAGGGCGGGTTCGACCTGGACGGGGTCCCGGGTTTCCATCGGCACCGGGTCGCTCGGAGCGCTGCTTCGGCTCGCCGCCGAGCCGGGGCAGCTGTGATGCCGCCCGCCGCTCGCGGCGCTCCCGACACCTCCGCGGGAACGGTGAACTGAGGAGGTCTTCGCAGGTTCGCGCTGGGGCCGCATCCCATAGCGGTACCATTCTGGTATGAGCAAGCAGATCGCGGTGCGGCTGAGCGATGACCTCGTCGAGTTCGTCGATTCGATCGTCGAGACGGGCGAGCAGCGAAGCCGCGCGGCCGTCGTGAGCCGAGCGCTTGAGCGCGAGCGCCGCCGCACGATCGCAGCGCGAGACGCCGAGATCCTGGCCGCGTCAAGACCCGACGCCGATCTCGCATCCCTGGCCGATCACGCCGTTGACATACCCGCGGACCTTGAATGAGGCCGATCCATCGGGCGCGCCTGGATAAGTCGCGCCCGGTCCTAGTCTTGACGCGCGAGCTGGTGCGCCCGCATCTCAACACGGTGACCGTCGCGCCGATCACGACCACCGTCCGCGGCCTGTCGACCGAAGTGGCGCTCGGCACGGCCAACGGCCTGGAGACTCAGTGTGTCGTCGCCTGCGAGCACATCACCACCATTCCGGTCGCCACCCTTGGCGAACACATCGGCCGGCTTCTCGATCATCAGGAACCCGAGCTTCGCAACGCGATCCGGGCCGCGTTTGACCTCGACTGACCTGGCAGTCTCAGCGGACCGGGTGAACAACCGCCGTTCTCTGGGCCCCGATTGTGAGGCGATCAACGGAGGCTAGTCGTCGTTCATGCCTTCTGCCGGGCCTGCGCTAGCACCGTGTCCATCGTCTCCATGATCGCGATGGTCTCGTCTAGCGGCATCAACGAGCTCTCCACGTCGCCGACGGCCAGCCGCCGCGCGACCTCGTCGGCCTGATGGTGCAGTCCCCGGCCCTGCTGCACTGACTCGACGCGGACCGGGTCGCCCTCCCTCGGGACGAGCGTGACGGTCGTTGGAGCGTAGAAGTCGCCCTCGACCTCGATTCTCGCGTCGCTGCCGACGATCGCCGCCGTTGTCGGGCTTTTCGCTCGCAGAGTGCACGTCAGCACGGCCTGGGCGCCGCTGTCGTAGCCGAACAGCATGGACGTCTGCGCGTCCACACCGGTGAACGCCGGTTCGCTCAGGGACACGATCCGGCTCGGCGTGCCGAGGACCATCGACGCGAACGAAACGGGATACACGCCGAGGTCCAGCAGCGCGCCGCCGCCCAGAACCGGTGCGAACAGCCGGAACTCGGCATCCTCAGCGAACCACTGGCCATGGTCCGCGGTCACGGCGACGACGTCGCCGAGCACGCCTCGCGCGAGCCAGTCCCGGATTACGGCCACGTGTGGCAGAAACCGGGTCCACATCGCCTCCATGGCGAACAGCCCGTTTTCCCTTGCCACCCGAACGACCTCGCGAGCCTCGGCGGCGTTCATCGTGAACGGCTTCTCGACCAGTACGTGCTTGCCGGCCCGCAGCGCGAGGATCGCGTTGTCGTGATGCATCGGGTGTGGCACTGCAACGTAGATCACGTCGACGTCCGCATCGGCCACCAGCGACTCATAGCTGGCATGCCGACCCGCGATGCCGAACTCGTCCGCGAAACGGTCCGCGGATCCCTGGCTGCGCGACCCGACCGCTGCCGCAACGCCAGAATCGGTCAGCCGGAGATCGCTCACGAACGTGCTCGCGATACCGCCCGTTCCGAGGATCCCCCACCGTATTGGGCCGTCCACCACGTCCTCGCCCCCTCCCTCGACCGGTCTCGTCAAAGTCTAAGCGCCGTGGCCCGCAGCTCGCCCATCGTGCGTCATGAAGTGGGGTGTCGTTCACTGACTCCCGGTTTGCCAGCGCGCCGGTTGAGCCGTGGGCGCCCCCGTCAACGTGAGTTATACCGCTCACCGAGCTTCGCGCCAGCCTGTCACCCGATCTGCCGGGCACCGCGCGCATGATCGACGCCGCCCGGTTAAAGGCCCGCACGACGCTCGCACTCGCGGACTGCTTCGCGGCCACGACCGCCGCCGCACATCGACTCGTCCTCCTCACCGGCGATCCCGAGCTGCTTGATCTCAACGACCCACCCTGCCGTCTCGAGGATCTCCGAGCGAAGCAAACGCCCCAGCATTGAGTGCCCCTCCGTCGCCCGGGCGGCCACCTGCTCGTGGCTTCCGCTTCAGCTTGCCGCGGGAGCGAAGCAGACGTAAACCGGCGTTCTGGGCGGCAGGGTGGCCGGCGGTTCGTGGGGCGGCACCCTGGCGGCCGATCGGTGCGGAGGGAGCCGATCGGTGGAGAGGGAGCTATGGGGCGAGTGACTTCTGTAGCCAGCGATCGGCGAACGGCTCTTCGTTGAAGGCATCGACCTCGTTCCATCCGGCGGAGGTGTAGAGCGCGATCGCTTCGGTAAGGGCGCTGTTGGTCTCGATCCGAGCGGTGTGTGCGCCGGCGTCGCGCGCGCAGGATTCAAGCGTCTGCAGAAGGCGTCGCCCGAGTCCAAGACCGCGCGCCTCGGGTGCGATCCACATGCGCTTGATCTCGGCGGGAGCGGCGTCGTGGTGCTTGACCGCACCGCAGCCGATCGGCTCGCCGTGCCGATAGGCGATGAAGAACTGGCCAGCGGGCGGCCGGACCTCATCGGGTCGAGCAGTCGCCCCCACTGTCGGATCGAAGGTGCGGTCCGAGCGACGGTTGAGCTCGTGCGTGTACTGGGCCAGGCAGAACCGCGCGTCGTCGTGCTCGGGGTCGATCGCGGTGATCTGCACGGCGGCGGCGGTGAGAAGGCACTCGACCTCACCCATCGCCGTCAGCAGCCGCTCTCGCTGTGGTGCGCTCAGCGGTTCCAGCAGCGATCCGGCGAGCTCATCGGAGCGGGCGTCGAGCGTCGCGTGCTCACGCTCCCCGTGAGGGGTCAGCCGTGCGATCCGCGCCCGCCGGTCACGCGGATCCTCGACGACCTGGACCAACCCATCGGCCTGCAGCGAGCGCAGCACCCGACTGAGGTAGCCTGAATCAAGGCCAAGGCGTGCTCGCAACGGTGCAAGCGCTGTGCCGTCAGGCCCGATCTCCCAGAGCACCCGGGCCTCCCCCAACGCTCGATCACGTCCCATGTACCGGTCACCGAGCGCACCGATCCGCTCAGTGACGACCCGGTTGAAACGGCGCACCCTCTCAGTCGTCGCATCGGCCATTACCTGACCTTAGTCAGATAAGCCACCGGACGTCAACAGGGAGTCGATCGCTTCCGCATCGTCGCCTTGCCGGTCGCCGTGTGGTGGCCTCTGCTTCGAGACGTGGCCCATGGCAAGAGGAAGTACGCCGGGGATGTGGTTGGCCGCGATCCGCGGGCTTGCGTTCTACGGCTGGCCCGCGGTAACCGCGGTCGACGAGCGGGCGTCCTGGCCGGTCACGACCACGACTCGGTCCTCTGCCTTGAGGAGGACATACACCAGGATTAACCATCGCCACGGTCCGAGGATGAACCGGTAGCCATCCCAGCGTCCCGTCAGGCCGGGTCCGATGTTCGGGAACTGACTCAGGGACCGCAGTGACCGGGCGACCCGTGCACGAGTGTCGGCGGGCAGGGTATGCGTGCGGATCAGCCTGTCAAGATCGTCGACGGCTGCGACCGCGAGCTCGACGCGCGCCACTTGCTACAGGGCGTCTAGCGAGATCGTCTCGCCGGTCTGGGCCTGCTCGCGGCCGCGCTCTGCGCGTGCAAACGCGCCAGGAATGCCGTCGAGCAGTTCGGCGACGTTGCGAGCGTCGGGGTCGGCGTCATCGAGAGCGCCGGATAGAAGTGATCGCGCGACCGTCCCGGGCTGGATGTGCATGCGGTCGGCGAGTCGTGCGAGCTTCTCGGCCTGTTCGTCATCAAGGGTGATGTTCAGCCGCTCCACCACCCCCAGCGTACACGAGAAGGCACGGCCCGTGTAGCCATTGGCGGCGATATCCCACGACTGGTGAGAGTTCGGTTTGTCGCGGAAAAGGAGCAGCTGGGTGATCGAGGGCGGGACGCTTCGTCGCTCCCGTGCCCGAAGTCGGCCGGGTGAAACCGAGCTCAGCGGGGCGCGTACACGACGGCCTCGATCTCGATCAACGCCCCGGGCACCGCGAGCGCGGAGACCTCGATCAGTGTGCTGGCCGGCCGCGCTGGCCCGAAGTGACGGCGACGGACTTCGTTGACCGGTGCCCGGTCGTGGATGTCGAGCACGTAGATGACGACCTTGATCACGTCGTCAAAGCCGGCGCCCTCGTGGTCGAGGACCGCCCGGAGGTTGCGGAAGACCTGCTCGGCCTGGGCACCGACCCCGGCGTCGGAGAGCGTCCCCGTGGCGTCGACACCGAGCATCCCCGAGATCCAGATGTGGTCGCCGGCACGGACCGCGTCGGTGTAGTGGCTGAGTGGCTCGGGGAGCTGCTCCGGGAGCCGAATGCGCACGATCGCCTCGCCACTCACAGCCGTTATGTCCCGGGGTCGCGGTCGTGCACCCGCGCGATCAGCGGGCTGGGGTTGAAGCCGTTGCATGGATTGAGGTCCTGCGGGCACGATGAGATTCCGACGATGGCGTCCATCAGCACCTCGAGCACGATCCCGTCCCCGGCCTTTCCGGGCGGGATCTCGTTGCCGAAGCGGCGGTCCGAGTGGATTGGCGCGTTCTGGAAGAGGTTGAACGGGTCGGGGATCTCCCACTCCGAGATGCCCCACGGGGTGTAGGCCTCGGTCAGGTTGGTCCGGCAGCTGCGATGGCCCTCGACGCCGTAATCGATCTGGTAGCGACGGTCGTCGCACATCTGGGTGATGACGTCGTGGCTGCCGACGTCGTCGCGGACGACCCGGAACATCGGCCGGCGCCAGTTGCTCTCGAGCACGTCGCCGACCTCGAGACTCAGCCGCAGGGTGGCCGAGCGCGTGTGGCTCGTGGACGCCCATTCGCGGCGGTCCTGCGCGGCGAACGCGACGAAGTCGGCCACCTGTTGGCCCTCGACGTCGACAATTTCCAGATACTGCCCACGGGTCATCGGGAAGGCGGTCCCGTGGCCACCGGGAATCGGGAACTCCCGGGGGGATCCGTCGGCTGTCGTCATTTTGTCTCCTAGGTGCGTTTGGACATCGGGGCCGGGGGTCCCTGTGGATTTGGATATTGATCGCGCTCGGTAGATGGTGTATCAAATACCACGTCGGCCCATCCACTGGAAGGAAACGCGTGAAACGACGGGGATTCCTCAGCGCTGTGATCGTCGGCCTCGTGGTGGCCGCCTGCGGTGGGACCAGCTCCCACGGGCAGCTCGTGGTGGCCGCGTTCAATCCCTTCAGCGGGGCTGACGCCTCGTTCGGCCCGGAGATGATCGGCGGCTGCGCGCCGGCCGTTCTCGCCATCAACCAGGCCGGTGGCATCCTCGGTCACAAGGTCAACTGCCAGGCGGTCGACACCCGCGGCGACCCGGCCGACGCGGTTCCCGCGGCGAGCAAGATGCTCGCCACCACGACCAACCTCGTCGGGCTGCTCGGGCCCAGCGCCGATGAGGCCCAGGCGACCGTGCCGGTGATCAACAGCGCCAAGATCCCGATGTTCGCCGACACCGGCGAGGCGGCCTTTGACCACTCCAAGTACAGCTACTTCTACCGCCTGACCCCGGCCGACGACGTCAAGGGCTACGCCCTCGCGCAGTGGGCTCACGACCGCGGATACACCCGCGCCGCCGCCATCTTCGGCAGCGACGTCGGCGCCCAGTCCGACGTACCAACCCTCCTGACCGCCTTCCGGAAGCTCGGCGGCACGATCGTCAACAACCAGAAGATCGCGCTCGACCAGAGCTCTTACCGGACTGAGGTCGAGAACATGCTGAGCACCCACCCGCAGGTCATCTTCACCGAGGCCGACCCGCAGACCGACGCCACGTTCCTCAGCGAGCTCAAACAGCTCCACGGGATGCTGCCGGTGATCGGCACCGAGACGACGCTGCAGGCGCAATGGCTCAAGGCCGTCAACGGGGCGATCGGGACGGCGTCGGTCACCCGGTACTTCACCGCTCTGCAGCCGTACGCCCCGGCGTCCGGTTCGGCCTGGTCGAGCTTCAACAAGGCCCTGCTCGCCTCGAGCTCCACCGTCCCCAAGCCGTCCCAGTGGTCGTCGGACCCATACTCGATGACCTACTACGACGGGGTCAACCTGATGGCCCTGGCGATGTTGGCCGCGAAATCGACCACCCCGAGCGTCTACGCATCAAAGATCGTCGGCCTGACCAAGGCCTCAGCCGGCGCGGTGACGGTCACCTCCTTCGCCGCAGGCAAGGCCGCGCTCGCCGCCGGCAAGACGATCCGCTACGTCGGCGCGGGCGGCCCGATCGTGTTTGACCAGTGGCACAACTCCTCCGGCGCCTACGAGGCCGCAGTGCCCTCGGGGGCGAGCTCCAAGATCGTTGGGGTGATCACGGCGGCCCAGATCGCTGCGCTGAAGGGGAGGCCGTGAGTCTCCTCGTCGCGTCGATTGGCTTCGGCCTGGTCACGGCGTCGATACTCGCCGTTGCCGCGGTCGGGTTCACGCTTCAGTTCGGGGTGACGAACATTCTCAATCTGGCCTTCGGCGACGTGATGACCGCCTCGGCCTTCGTCGCCTACATCGCTACCAGCAACGGCGTGAACATCTGGCTTGCGGTCGCCCTGTGTGCGCTGTTCGGCGCGGCCTTCTCGGCGCTGCTCAACCGCTTCCTCTATACGCCGTTCGTCCGCCACGGCACCAAGCTGTTCGGGATGATCGTCGTGACCATCGCGGTCAGCCTGATCATCCAGAACGCACTGCAGGCGATCTACGGTGCGAGCTTCTTCAGCCTGAAGTTCTCGGCCGGGAGCTCGTACCACATCGGCTCGATGGTGTTCACCACCTCGCAGGTCGGGATCATGGCGATCGCCGTCGTGGCCATGCTCGGGGTGTATTCGCTGCTGAAGTTCAGCAAGCTCGGAAAGGCGATGCGTGCCACCGCCTCGGACCCGGTCCTGGCCCGAAGCTGTGGCATCGCCACCGACCGCGTGATCGACGTCGCCTGGCTGCTCTCCGGAGCCCTGTGCGGCATCGCCGGGGTCGCCCTGGCGATGAACGTGACGAGCTTCACATCGACCACGGGCGGGACATTCCTGATCGCGATCGTCGCGGCGGCCGTGCTCGGGGGTGTTGGCCAGGCGTACGGGGCGATGCTCGGCGCCCTCACCATCGGCATCTGCAGCGAGGTCGCCGCCGGGGTGATCGCACCCTCCTACAAGCAGGTGGTGGCGTTCGTCGTGCTCGTGCTCGTGCTCCTGATCCGCCCTCAGGGGATCCTCTCCGAGGTCGCCGACCAGAAGGAGGTGGCGGCGTGAGCGTCGCCTGGCAGTTCTACTTCTCCACGCTGCTGATCTACTTGGCGGTCAACGTGATGGCGGTCTGGGGCCTGAACCTCCAGTTCGGGGTCGCCGGAATCAGCAGCTTTGCCTTCATCGTCTTCCAGGCCGCCGGTGCCTACACGGCGGGGGTGCTGACGCTGGGGCCCTCCACCAACGCCTCCTTCCAGCAGTACGTCGGCGGGGCCAACCTCCCGTTTCCCCTGCCGGTGATCGCCGCCGGGCTCGTCGGGGGGCTGCTCGCCGGGCTCGTCGGCCTGGTCGGGATCCGCCGGCTGCGGACCGACTACCAGGCGATGGTGATGCTGGTGATCTCGCTGACCGCGACCTACCTGGCCGACAACCAGACGAACGTCGTCAACGGGCCGGCCGGGCTGTCGCTCGTGCCTAAGCCGCTGGAGGGCGGGCTCGGCCTCTCGACGATCTCCTACCAGTGGTTCTACGTCGGCCTGGCGGCGGCCTTCTGCGTGATCATCTACTGGTTCGTGCGCCGTTACACCAACTCACCGCTCGGGCGCGCGACTCGCGCGGTGCGCGACAACGAGCAGGCCGCCGCGGCGCTGGGTAAGAACGTCTTCGGACTGCGGATGATCGCGTTCGTGGCCGGCGGCGTGATCGCCGGAATCAGCGGCGCGGTGTTCGTCGAGTTCATCGGGGCGTGGTCTCCCGGCTCCTGGCTCTACCCCGAGACCTTCGTATTGTTCACCGCGATCCTCGTCGGCGGTACCGGCAACAACGTCGGCGTCGCGGTCGGCGCGCTGCTCGTGCCAATCGGCTTCCTCGAATCGACGCGGTTTCTGCCCAACATCGGCTATCCGGGATTCGTCGACGCGCTCCAGTGGATTGCCGTCGGGGTCCTGGCGCTCATCTTCCTCTGGTTCTGGCCGCGCGGGGTGATCCCCGAGCGGAAGCGCCGGTTCCCCCATCCCGGGGAAAAGCCCGTGGGTCTGGCCGCTCTCCGTCTGCTGCGGTTGCGCCGATGACCGGCGATCCGCTGCTCACGGTCGTCGATCTTCACCGCAGCTTCGGCGGCGTGCGGGCGGTCGACGGCGTCTCCTTCCACGTCGAGCGGGGCTCCACCACCGGCCTGATCGGGCCCAACGGCGCGGGCAAGTCGACCGCTCTGGGGACGATCGCCGGGGCGCTCCGCGCCGATGGCGGCTCGGTCACCTTCGACGGCGAGGAGATCACCGCCCTCGCCCCGATGCACCGAGCCCGGCGGGGTCTGATCCGGACGTTCCAGAGCTCGAGCGAATTCGACCGGCTGACCGTGCTCGAGAACCTCCTGGTCGGCGACCAGAGTCATTCCGGCGAGACGCTCCGCAGTGCGCTCCTCCTCGGTCCGCGCTCGTGGCGGCGGCACGAACGGGACGTCGTCGCCCGGGCCCGGGAGCTGCTGGACAGGTTCCAGATGAGCGACAAGGAGGACGAGTGGGCCGGCATCCTGAGCGGGGGGCAGAAGCGTCTGCTCGAGATCATGCGCGGGCTGATGGCCGACCCCAAGCTGCTGCTGCTCGACGAGCCGATGGCGGGCGTCAACCCGACGCTCGCCCGCGGGATCGAACGGCATCTAGAGCGTCTGCGCGAGGCGGGTCTGACCATGCTGATGGTCGAGCACGAGCTCGGCGTGGTCGAGCGGCTGTGCGACCGGGTGATCGTGATGGCTCAGGGCAAGGTGATCTCGGAGGGCACGATGGAGACCCTGCGGCGCGATCAGGAGGTGCTCGATGCCTACCTCGTCGGCTGAGCGGCCACAGCCGGTGCTCGAGGTCCACGACCTGGTCGCGGGCTACGGTGCGGCGCCGGTCGTGCACGGCGTCGACGTCAGCGTCGGTGCCGGGGAGGTGGCGACGATCGTCGGGCCCAACGGAGCGGGCAAGAGCACGCTGCTGAAAGCAATCACCGGCCAGTGCGAGATCCTCGGCGGATCGGTGCGCCTCGAGGGCGACGACGTCACCGGCCTGCGCGGCGACCGGCTCGCGCGGCGCGGGATCGGCTACGTTCCGCAGGTCAAGGATGTGTTCGGTGCCCTGACCGTGCAGGACAACCTCGAGATGGGCGGCTACCTGCTGTCGCGCCGGGACGTCGCGGCGCGGATCGACGAGGTCCTCGGCACATTCCCCGTACTCGCCGAGATGCGGACCCGCACCGCGAGCAAGCTGAGCGGCGGCGAGCGCAAGATGCTGGCGATCGCCCGGGTGCTGATGCTCCGCCCGCACGTGATCATCCTCGACGAGCCGACCGCCAATCTCTCGCCCGCCCTGGCCCGCGACGTGCTTGAGCACCAGGTTCGCGCGCTCGCCAAGGCCGGCTCGGCGGTCGTCCTGGTGGAGCAGCGGGCCAGTGAGGCGCTCGCTGTCGGGGACTGGGGCTACCTGCTCGTCGCCGGCCGTCTGAGCGTCTCGGCGGCGGCGTCCAAGCTCCTCGCTCGCGAGGACATCGGTGAGCTATTCCTCGGGCGGGGTGCCCATCCGCCAGCGCCGCGCGTCTGAACGATGAGCTCCGACCCGTACCTGAGCAAGGGAGACATCGTCTTCGAGTCGCTCCGGGAGATGATCACCCGGGGTGAGGTCCAGCCGGGGGAACAGCTCCGCCAGCGCGACATCGCTGCCCGGTTCAACGTCAGCCCGACCCCGGTCCGTGAGGCACTCCGGCGTCTTGAGTCCGAGGGCCTCGTCCTCAACGACCTTCACCGCGGCTCCCGGGTGGCGGAGATCGACTACGCCGAACAGGAGGAGAGCTACCGGATCCTGGCCGTTCTCGAGGCGCTGGCCACCGGCCTGGCGCTCGAGAAGATGACCGAGGAGGATCTCGCGCGCGTGAGCGAGCTCGAGCAGGCGTTCGCGGCCTGCCGCGAGGGGGACCCGGCCGCCGCCGAGCTCAACCGTGCGTTTCACTTCGGGATCTACGAGTGCGCGCATTCGCCGCTGCTGCTCTCGCTGATGCGGCTGCTATGGGCGACCTTCACGCACCGCCGCCAACTGTGGCGGCCCCACGCCGAGTCAGTGTGCGAGCACCGGGCGCTGGTCAAGGCCCTCGCCGCCCGGGACACCGCCCGCGCGGAAGCGATCACCCGAGACCACGTCCTCGGCAGCATCGACTGGATGCAGCGGACGCTGGCCGTCGAGCGGGAGGGCTAGGCTCCGCGCCGAGAGCCTACCGGCAATCCCACGCCCTGGCTCGAGCCGTCGCGGGCACGGCAAGGCGATCGTCGCCACCGTCAGCTCACCCCTTCGGAAGGAGTCGTGATTGTCACGAGCTCGCCCTCTTCGCTGCTTACGAGCTCCTCGATCACATCGAAGAACGCCTTGATCCGAGGACCGTTCGCTCCCTTGGCCCGCGACGCGGCAAAGTCCTCCGGCGACCGCCAGTCAACGATGTCAAGCCACTCGTCGCCGGACAGGCGAACTAGCTGAGCATCGATGAACCCGGCTCGATCTCGCCGGAACTCATCGAGCATTCCGGGCCGCGCTGCCAGCAGCGCTTGCTCCATCTCCGGCTTGACGCGGAAGCGCGTCAGCTCGACCGTCCGCACTCCGTCTCCTTTCATCGTGGTCTGGCATCTTCAGGTGAGCGCCCTTGCGGCGAGCAGCGCCAGCGGGAGCGTGAGCTTTCCGCGTCGTGTCGCGAGACACGATGGTGGGGTGGTAGACACGGCCTCTGGTTCGACAGTCGTTGGCCAATGCAACATTGGCACCGCCAATGATAACGGTTGTTGGCCGCCCCCGCGAATGGTTAGAGTGGCGGACATGACGCCCAAGCCAACGACCGCCCACGCGATGCCGTTCTCGCGGATCCTGGAGATGCCGAGTTGGCTGATCGGCCGGGCCTCCGCGTACTCCCACCGGCTGCTGGTCGAGGGTTTCGCTGCCGCGGACGCCCGCGGCTACCACCACCGGCTACTCGCCGCGCTGGAGGAGTTCGGCCCGGCCAGCCAAGCCGCTCTGGGCCGCCGCACCGGCATCGACCGCAGCGACGTCGTCGCGGCCCTCAACGAGCTCGCCGACCGCGGGCTCATCCAGCGCTCCCCCGATCCCGATGACCGCCGCCGCAACATCATCACGCTCACACGGGCGGGGAACCGGCAGCTCCGGAGGTTGGAGAAGATCCTGGCCGACGTTCAAGACGAGCTGCTCGCCCCGCTGTCGCCCGCCGACCGCACCAGGTTCGTCCGGCTGCTCACCCGCCTGCTCGAGCACGACGCCCAGTAGTGACGCCGCCGGTTTCGCCGGCCTACCGGGGCTACGCGATCCTGAGCAACAGCGAGCGAAGCTGCTCGCGTTGGCGCTGGCTCGGTGAAGCGAGGACCTCCGCCTCGGAGTCACCGAGCGCGACTTCAGCGTCGGCGAGGCGCGCTGCCGCGCTGGGTGATCCGCACGGTGTGACGGCGACGATCGGCGGGATCGCGCTGGCGCTCGGCGAGTCCCTGCTCCTCAAGGTCGTTGAGCAGCGCCACGAGGTTGCCCGGGATCGAAGCGCAGGTCGTCCAGCAGGGCCTGCTGCGTCGCCGTGTCGCGCGTTACGTGAGATGGGCGGCGATCAGGCTTGCCACCTCGTCGGGGTACTCGCGCGCCAGGTTGTGGGTGCCGGCGGACAAGACACGGAGAGCGCTGCTCGGTAGCACCTCGGCGAGCCGCTGGCCGATGGAGACCGGGCTGATCGGGTCGGCGTCGCCCCAGAGAAGAAGTGTGGGTGCGCTCACCGCGGAGATCGCGTCGCCGTAGTCGAGCTGCTGCTGCCAAACCCAGGATGCGGCACGGGGATATTCCGTCCGATACTCCTGGCGCCACGCCGCCGCGCCGAGGCCGGCGACGTCGACGCCGCCAGACGTCGCGACTAGAACCAATCGGCGGACTTTCTCTGGGTGCCGGAGCGCGAGCCCGATCGCGACGACTCCGCCCATCGATTGAGCGACGAGATCACTTTGATCGTCCAGCTCGACGGCGGCGAACTCGATGAGGTCTTCCCACCCCCGAACGCCGGGATGGTGCGGCTGATCGCCGGCCCCTGGCCAGCTGAGCAGCGCCTTCGGCCATTGCCCGTCGAGTCGCTCCGCGACGGGTGACCAAAAGGCGCCAGCGCCAGATGCACCCGGTAGGAACAGAATCTTTCGTGTCTCATCCACGCTCCGCATTCTCTCCGACGGCAAGACTGGTTGAAGTGACCCACCGAACCGGCCCAGTTCGAAACCGATGCCGCCGTGTGGTGCTCAAACAATCGGGTGAGCAGCCGGATCAGCTGTTCGCGCTGGGTGAGAGAGAGGGCTGGCAACTGTGCTCGGCCGGAGCAGGCGATTCGGTTCTCTCCGGAATCGCACTGTCTACCGGCCGTCTAGGCACCACTCGGCCGCGAAGGGCCAGGGGCCAAAGCCGGTTTCGGGCGTGATGTGCCCTGCGCCCTCGACGATCGTGGCGCTCACAGCGAGCGGGTCGCCGTACAGTGACTGCGCGCCCGTCGGGTTGAAGGGGTCAGCGTCCGAGCAGACGATCGCGATATCCCCGGTGACGCTGGAGCGCACGGCGTCAGCGTCGAGCGAGTCGAGGCGGAAAGAGGCCCCGCCGTCGGGCACCTGCTCCGAGGCCGGCGGCGATACCAGCAACAGCCGATCGATCGGACTGCCAATCCCGCGCTCCGCGGCGCAGAACCACAGCAAGCACGCCAGGGAGTGGCATACGACGACCCGCTGCCGACCGCGCAGCGCGGCGAGCTCGACTTGCAGCGTGGACAGCCATTGCTCGAGCTCGGGCGCGTCTGGCTCGGGCAGTGCGGGGTATCGGACCTCGTAGCCGCGCTGGACGAGGTGGGCTGCGAGCAGGAACTGCCAATGCTCGGGCGGCCGGTGATTTTCGATCCCGTGGAGAATCAGGAAACTCGCAGTCACGCTCGATCCAGTCTCGCTCGCCGGCCGGCGCAACAGACCCGGGCGAGCAGCTCGTCCTGAACGTCGGCCAGGATCTTCTCCAACCTCCGGAGTCGCCGGTTCTCGGCCCGTGTGATCGTGATGATGCTACGGCGGCGCTCATTGGGATCGGGGGAGCGCTGGGTGAGCCCGCGGTCGGCGAGCTCGTTGAGGGCCGCGACGCGCGTAGGCGGCGGCGACACCTTCGACCAGCAGCCAGTGGGGGTGGTGGGCTTGGGCGCCATGCAAATCCAGTCTAACGATTGGTTGGGTCTCCCAACAACAGTGATATGATTGGATGTACCAATGTTGGTACCACCAACGACTGTCTAAAAGGAGAAGCCCGTGTCCAGCACTCCATCATCGTTTCTCGCGACGCGACGCGGAAAGCTGACGCTCGCGTTGCTGTGCGCGGTGGCGTTTCTTGACTTTGTCGATGCCTCGATCACCAACGTGGCGCTTCCCTCGATCCGCCACGCTCTGCACTTCTCGGTGCAGGGCCTGCAGTGGGTACCCAGCGGCTACTTGCTCACCTACGGCGGCTTCATGCTGCTCGGCGGCCGCGCCGCCGATCTGCTCGGCCGCCGCCGCGTGCTCGTCGCCGGCACGGCGCTGCTGGGCATCTCCTCGTTGATCGGCGGCCTCGCCGGGAGCTCCGGCCTTCTCGTCGGCGCGCGCCTTGCGCAAGGGATCGGCGCCGCGATGATGCTCCCCGCCGCGCTCTCGATCCTGACCACCAGCTTCATGGAGGGCAAGGACCGCCACACGGCGCTCGGGGTCTGGGGCAGCGTCGGCGGCCTCGCCTCCGCCGCCGGCGTGCTGTTCGGCGGGCTGCTGACGGAGGGACCCGGCTGGCGCTGGGTGATGTTCGTCAACCCGATCGCCGCGGTGCTCGTGCTTGCCGGGATCTACCGCTTGATCCCCGCCGAGCGGCGCCGCGCCCAACTTGCCAACTTCGACCTGCTCGGGGCCATCCTGGCGACCGGCGGGATGCTGCTGCTCGTCTACACACTCGTGAAGGCACCCTCCGTCGGCTGGGGCACGGCCCGCACGATCGGCGAGCTCGCCGGCGCGCTCGCGCTGCTGGTGGCGTTCGTGATCAACGAGCTGCGCCACCGCAACCCACTCGCGCCGCTGTCGATCTTTCGCATCAACGGCCTCGGGTTCTCCGACATCACCCAACTAACCGCGACGGCAGGCCTCTTCGCCATGTTCTTCTTCCTCACGCTCTACATGCAAAATGTGCTCGGCTACTCGCCGATCCAGACGGGCGCCGCCTATCTCCCGCTGTGCTTCGCGATCGCCCTCAGCGCCGGTGCCTCCTCGCAGCTGCTGTCCCGCGTCGGCACGCGGCCCGTGATCGTCGCGGGTGCGCTGATCGCCGCCGGCGGCATGTACTGGCTCTCACGCATCCCGGTCCACGGGTCCTACCTCTCAGACCTGCTCCCGGGCATGCTGGTTCTGTCGCTCGGCTTCGGCCCGGTATTCGTCGGCGTCACCACCGCCGCCAACGCCGGCGTCCCAGCCGAGAAAGCCGGGCTCGCCGCCTCCTTACTGAACGCCTCGGCGCAACTCGGCGGCGCGCTCGGACTGGCGATCTTCTCCGCCCTCGCCACCAGCCGCACCCACCACCTCCTCGCCACGCACACGCCGCGCGCAGACGCTCTTACGTCTGGCTTTCAACGCGCGTTGCTGGTCGGCAGCGTCTTCCTCCTCGCCGCCGCCATCATCGCCCTAAAAGCCACCAACACACGTGGCGAGGAGCCCCAACCGGCCCCCGACGCGCTCCCCGAACCCGCGCGCGTCTGACACCGCGACCCGCAGCCACGGCGACCGCACCCACCGTAAATAACCGCAACGAAAGGGCTCAAATGTCCACCACCCCCACCTTCGGCACCCCGGTCATCGGCCAGACCGAGAAGGCCCTCAACGCGATCCTGCACCGGCAGCTCGCCGGGACCGGCCTGACCGAACCCCGATGGGTGACCCTGACCCTGACCATCGCCTTCGGCGCAACCCTCGACCGTGACCAGCTCATCGGCCGCGTGGCCGGCGCCCTGAAGGTCAGCGACTCGGAAGCGCAGGCCCGCATCACCGAGCTGGCCGCTGCGCAACTGCTGGAGGCCCCCGACGGCGACGGGTCGCCGGTGACGGTCACGGACGCCGGGCAGCAGCTGCACAGCCAGATCCGCACCGCCGTCACCCAGATCACCGAGCGGCTGTGGGGCGACCTGGCGGCCGAGGACCTGGCCACCGCCGGGCGCGTCCTGAGCACCATCCTCGAACGGGCCAACGCAGAGCTAGCAGCGGCCTAGGCAAGCGAGCGCGCGTTGACCCAGGCTTCAACGCAACCGCTCAGTCCCATTGGACAGAGCCACGGGTTGGTACCGACCCCGGCGTCTTGGCAGCCGAGCGCATGAACGGCGCTCGGCTGCCGACGACGGCCACAGGCAACATGAGAGCGAGGCGCCGACGCGGGCTATTCCTCTCCGTGCGGGATCGGGCGTGACGCCGTCGACGACGCCGTCGAGCATCAGCCGCTCGGTACCCGACGCGTCGGCGGCGAAGAGGTACAAGCGGACGCGGCCGAAGCGGCCCCTCCTGGAGGTCGACGAGTTCCACGCGCTGCTCGACGCCGCCGGCGAGCTCGAGACCGAGGCTCGCCGAGACTTCCAAGGCCTCGGACGCCGCGCGATGGTTGCGACGCTTGGCCTGGCCGAACTGCGAATCAGCGAGCTGATCGATCTGAAGGTCGCCCAGGTCGATCTCACCCGCGGGCGGTTCAAGCTCGCCGACGCAAAGACCGAGGCCGCGTGCGCGAGGTCGAGATCACGCTCCACCTCCGCGGCGAGCTGCCCGAGCACGCGATGGACCGCCGGGCCCGCGGGCTGCCGCACGAGCCGTCCGATCACTTCTTCGGCACCAGCACCGGCCGACGCCGCGACCCCAACACCTTCCGCGACCGGATCCTCATCCGCGCCGTCGAGCTTGCCAGCGCCAACCGTGCGGAGGCCGGAACCTCGCTCATACCTCGAGGCCCCGCTAAAAAGGTGCTGATTTCCAGGAACTTCTTGATGGGCACGGCTGGTTTCGAACCAGCGACCTCTCGCGTGTGAAGCGAGGACGCTGATCAGACGGATCGCCCGTAACACAGGGGCTACGGGCGGTTACGTTCGATCGGCCGGTGATCGGATGTAGGCGGATGCGCGTGGATGCATGCGGATAGCGGCACAAGAATCGAATTTGTGCCACTTCGATCCGGCCGGGTGCTGGGCGAACGACGTAGTTGGGTGGGCACAACGCGGGCGAGACCTGCATACGCCGCTGCCTCGAGGCCAATCAGCCTCCGGCCGGGTCAACGCACTTTAGGCGTCCGAGGCCGGCGCTAAGTTGATTTGATCGGTCAAGCGTGGGCCTCCGCACATTGTGGAGCTGTCGGCGTGCCGAAAGAAGTTCTGGGCTGGTTATCGAATAGAGGAACCCAGATATGTCCAGAGGAGTGGTTACCGCCATTGCTGCGCAAAAAGGAGGAACCGGCAAGACCGCACTCGCCGGAAGCCTCGCTTCGCAGTGGGCTTACGCCGGGTTTCGGACGCTAGCGGTCGATCTCGATCAGCAGGCGAACCTGACGTTCGCCTTCGCTGTTGATCCGCTGGTTCTTGAGGCAACCGTCGTCGATGTACTGGCACCGCGAAACGCTGTGCCAGTCGAGGGCTCGGTCCTCCACGGTGTCCTCGGTGTGCCCGGGCTTGATTTGGTGCCTTGTGATGAACGGGCCGAGGCGCTGGATACGCAGCTGCGCTCCGAGACGATGGGCGTGTTCAAGCTGAAGGACGCGCTCGAGCCGGTTCTGGACAACTACGACCGAGTGCTGATCGATTGCCCGCCGAATGTGGGGGAGCTGGCGGTTTCTGCGCTGCTGGTGGCCGACGAAATCGTGTGTCCCGTGAAGATGGGAGACAGCAATGCGCTTCGGGGTCTCAGCCGGCTTACCCAGACGGTAGAGAAGCTGAACCGCAGAGGCGCGCAGGTGCGCCTAAAGAGCCTGGTAAGGGTTGAGTGCGATCACTCTCAGCTGAGCTACCGGCTAAATCGTGTGGCTCTCGAGCGGCTGGCTGGGAGACTGGAACTGCCGGTGGCGCGGACCGAGCTGAGGGCACGGGCGGCGTGGCGGACTGCGATCACCCAGGACGTACCGCTGATCCTGCTTGATGGGAACGACCGCGGGACACGCGAGGCGCAGTCAGACGTCCATCACCTGGCCTCCGAGCTCTGGCCACAGGTGAATTTTCCATACCCGAGTGAAATCAAGTCGCAGAGGCGGGCAAGCGCGACTACAGACAGGAGGGCCGCATAATGCCATTGCGACCGGTGTCGGAGCTGGGTCTCGCCGACGTGACCGATCTCCCCTCTCGGGAGCACCATGAGACAGCTTCGCCGCACCCACCGAGGACCGAGGCGCAATCACCCCGACCCGACTCAGGCAGGGAGGCTCGAGCGGACCGGACGCTCGGTCGACCCGAACGTGCACGCCGGGCAACGAGCGGTGGCGGGCGGACTGGCCGCAGCAAATCTAAGCGGATCGGCGCCAGTACATCGAACGGCTCCGGGAGAGCTCGGAGCGGAGGCGAACGCATGCCGGAAAGATTCGGCACATCACCAAGCCGGCTGGCGCGGACGCCAAAGCGCTCCGGCTCGCTCCACAGTCCAACCAGCTCCGACGGCGCAGTCAAGAGCAAAAGCTCAGGGGCTCCTAAGGCCTCTGTAGGCTCAACCGGGCATAAGCGCTCCTCCCGCCCCTCCGCGTCGAGCGAGGTGGGGACACCGAGGAGCCTCCGATCCGTCAGCGCATCAGCGGGGAAGGGTGTGCGCTCAGGAAACGGCAGGAGTAGCAGCGTGAGCGCCAATCGTCGCAAGAGCCGTCCGAGGTCGCAGAGAGAGAGGAACAGCGACTCGCGCGAGCTGCCGTGTGCATCGCCGGGCAAGAAGTCACAGGACAAGAAAAAGGGCTCTCTCGGAGTAAAGATCGGTATCCCGGTATTGAGCGGTGCGATCGGTGTCGCCGGTGGCGTTCTTCTCAGTGGAATAGGGCTTCAGCGTTAGGGCAAATCCTCGGGACCTTCTTTCCACCAGCCGCCCGGACGGTCTGCTTCAGCTGCAGGGGCGTTGGCTCAGTGCCGATACGGGATAAACGG
>JAXDGI010000225.1:0-11103 GCA_034665145.1 Solirubrobacteraceae bacterium | reverse complement strand
AGCCTCGGTCGTCGCCGAGACGATGCGCGACGTGCAGTCACGTGTGGGCTACGCGCTTGATCGTCACGAGCTGCCCGATCTTCCGATCAACGTCATCCTGACCGACTACGAGCGAAGAACTCGAAGGGAACTGTCATGACCCCCAAGCACCTCGCCGGCCTGCTCGGCTTTTTGTTCGTTGCCGCCTGGGCTTCCCTGGGCTTCGGCGACGCCATCCTCTGCCTGATCGGCGCCGCCACGTTCTACCTGGCCACCGCGTTCTACCGTGGTGAGCTCGATCTGTCCGCGCTGCAGCAGGGTTCCACCGCGCGCGACTTCGGCAGCCAGCGCTAGCGTTCGACCCGCGAGAGATCAGGACCCGGCGGCCAGGGCCCACAGGCCAAGGTCAGCCTCCGCCATTTGGACCCGGCCACTCCGCAGCGAGCATCGCGTAGACGGCGAGATCGACGTAACGATCCCCGACGCGCTCGGCTTGGCGCAACACGCCCTCGAGCGTGAACCCCAGCCGCTCGGCCACGCGCCGGCTTGACGTGTTGTCAACCCCGGCCCGGAGTTCGACACGGTTCATGTTCCACACCGAGAAGGCGTGCTCGGTCAGGCCCTCGACGCCGCGGGTGACGACCCCCCGTCCCTGTTCACTCTCCGCAATCCAATAGCCGATTTCGGTGCAGCGGTGGTCCCAATCAGGGCCGTGGAAGCCCATGTCGCCTACGATCCTCCCGCGCCTGAGGATCGCGGCCTGGAAACCCTGATGGTCGGCGAAGGTGAACACGACCCTCAGTCCCGACGGTGGCTGGCCGACGATCTGACTATGCTCCTCCGCCCAACGCCGCGTTGACCACAGCCTCGGCCGCCGGTCCGTAGGGCGGGGCGAAGGCCTCGATCATGTCGCCCTCTCCACGTACGAACACGCCGCGGAGGTTGGAGAACTCGCGGAAGCCCTCGATGCCGTGATGACGACCGGAGCCGCTCTGGCCGATCCCGCCGAAGGGCAGCGAGGCCAGCGCTCCGTGCACGGCGGCGCAGTTCACGCACGCACCGCCCGACGTGGTCCGCTGCAGAACGTCCTGCGCCACGGTTTCCTCTCCAGCGAACACGTACAGCGCCAGCGGGCGCTCGCCGGCGTTGACGAAGGCAATGGCCTCCGCCAGCGTGTCATAGGCCCGCACGGGCAGGATCGGCCCGAAGATCTCCTCACGCATGAGGGCGAGGTCCTCGGGCGGGTCGATGACGAGGGACAGCGGCAGCTGGCGGGTGACCGGATCTATGCCCTGAACCTCCTCCAGGCTGCGCACGTCGCAGCCTTGCGTCCGGGCCTCCTCCAGCAGCGCCTGAATCCGTTCCAGGTGACGTGCGGAGATGATCCCGGTGCAGCTGTCCGAGTGGCAGAAGCCGGGCATCGACTCGCGCACGTAATCGGCGGCCAGCCGTGCGAACTCCTCGAGTTGGTCTCGCGGAACCAGGCAGTAGTCGACGGAGATGCACATCTGTCCGCTCTTGAGCGCCTTGGTCGCCAGCACCTGGCGGACGGACTCAGGGTCGACGCTATCGGGCGCAAGAATGGCCGGGCACTTGCCCCCCAACTCGAGCGTGACCGGGACGAGCTGCTCGGCCGCCGCCTTGGCGATCTCCCGTCCGACGGCGGGGCTGCCCGTGTAGAGCAGATGATCCCAGCGGACGTGCGTGAAGGCCTGGGCAAGCTCCAGGCCGCCGAGTAAGACGTCCACGCGGTCGCGATCAAAGGTCGCCCGCACCATCTCCTGCAGGAGGCGGCCGCAGGCGGGCGTGTACTCGGACGGCTTGATGACCACGCGGTTGCCGGCCGCCAGCATCTCCACCAGGGGGCCCACTGACAGGTCAAAGGGGAAGTTCCAGGGGACGATGTTGCCGACCACGCCCTTGGGCTGCGGCTGAACGTAGGCGCGCCCGGAGCCATACAACCCTGGCTCTGCCGGTCTCGGCTCCGCGGCCATCCAGGTGGGGAGCTGCTCGGCGGCGTACCCGGCCCGGCCCGCGGGGCCCAGGACCTCGATCAGGTCAGCGGCCAGCGGAGGGTGTACCCCGAAGTCACTGCTCATCGCAGCTTCGATCTCGGTGCGGTGGGTCACGAGCATGGCGGCCAGAGCCCCGAGCATCGTCTGGCGTTCTTCAAGCGATGGAAACGGATCAGCCAGGAACGCAGCCCGCTGGCGGCTGACGACCTCTGAAAGCTCGGCAATCGCTCGCGCGTCCTCGCCCGTCGTCGGCACGCGGCTCTCGATGATGGCCATCTCTCCTCCTGTCGGCTGGCTTTGGCGCAAACCCTACGCTCGTCGGACCCACCGGCGCGCAATCCAGCGCCTCAACGAGGCCCGGCGCGAGGAGCGGTGGCCCGTGGGCAGCGTTCCGTCAGAGCATCAGCGCCAGGGGCGCCTCGAGCAGCTGCCGTACCTCGGCCAGGAAGCGCGCACCGTCGGCGCCGTAGAGGATCCGGTGATCGCCGACGAGCGTGAGTGTCATGAGCGTGCGATCGACGATCTCCCCCCCGGCCCGGGCCAGGGTCGGTCGCAGCGAGCCGACGCCGAGGATCGCCGCCTGGGGCGGATTGATGACCGGGTGGATCGCGGTCATGCCGAACATGCCCAGGTTGGAGACGGTGAAGGTTCCCCCGGAGAGCTCGGGCGGGGTGATCTGACCGCTGCGGACCCGATCAGCCAACCGCCGGGTCTCGCCCGCGATCGCCCCGAGCGACTTGGTGTCGGCGTCGAACACGGTCGGGACCACGAGCGCATTCTCGGCGGCGACGGCGACCCCCACGTTGACCCGGGGGTGCAGCTCGAAGGCCCCGTCGGTGTAGGAGGCGTTCACGCGGGGATGGCGCGTCAAGGCGACGGCACACGACTTGACGATGAGGTCGTTGAGGGAGGGGCGCGCACCTTCCGCAGTCAGCTCGCGCAGCTGCGCGCGCAGGGTGACGGCGGCATCCATGACCGCCTCGGTTTGGACCTCGAACTCGGGGATCGTGCCCTTGGCCTGGGCCATCCTCCGGGCCACGACCTGCTGGGGACGCGTCAGCGCCTGGCGCCGGGCCTCGCCGCGAGCGCCCCCGGCCGGCGCGGGGGTGATCTGCGGCCCGTCGAACGCGGGCGCGGTTGCCGGCCGCTTTTGGCCGGCAGCGGCAAGCACGTCGGCCCGGGTGATGCGACCGCGCGGACCACTGCCCTCCAGCGCCTCGAGCTCGACCCCGTGAGCCTGCGCTGCGCGCTGGGCCAGCGGCGTGGCGGCGACATGCCCGTTCTTGCCCGCCCCTCCGTCGCCTGGCCGCGCCCGGGAGGCGGGCCCGGGTTCGCGCCCAGACGCGACGGGCTCCGCCGCGCTCGGGGCGTGATCGCGGGCGGAATCGACAGCCGGGGCCGCCACCACCCCCTCTCCCAGCCGGGCGATCAGGGTCCCCACCGCCAGCGTCGCTCCTTCCGGAGCCACGACCTCGAGCGTCCCCTCGGCCTCGGCGGCATAGGTCATGGCGGCCTTGTCGGTCTCGATCTCGACCAGGTCCTCACCCGGCCGCACCGGCTCGCCTGATGCCTTGAGCCATTTGAGGATGGTTCCCTCCTCCATCGACTCCGACAGCCGGGGCATGGTGATCTCGGGCATCAGCTCTCCTCCAGGAGGTCCAGGGCGGCGCCCACGATCGTCCCGCTGTCGAGACCGAAGTAGCGGTACAGATCCTCCACGTCGCCCGATTGACCGAAGTCGCTGACCCCGAGGCAGGTGATCGGCCCGCGCGTGACCGCCGCGAGGAAGCTGAGCGTGTGGGGATGCCCATCGAGCACGGTGACCAGCGGCAGCGACCGGCGGCCCCCGAACAGCTCGTTAAGGATCCCGTCGTCGCCCTGGGCCAGGCCGCGTCGGGCCTGAAAGGCGCGGAAGACGAGATCGGGCGACGTGAGGCAGATGACGTCGCAGCCGATCCCGGCCTCCCCGAGCTCAGTTGCCGCAGCCAGCGCCTCGGGCAGCACGGCACCGGCGGCGGCGATGGCAATCGCCGCCGCGTCCCCGGCGCTGATCAGCCGGTAGCCACCGGCCAGCGCATGGCGCCGGCGGGCCTCACGGAGGTGAGGATCATCGGGCACACGGGCCAGATCCTGGTCGATCGGCCGCGTCGACAGCCGGAAGTAGGCCGACTCCCCTTCGGCGCGGCCAAGGCGGGACAGGGCATGAAGCAGGGTCCATTCCAGATCCTGCCCGAAGGCCGGCTCCCAGGCCGTGCAGCGCGGCTGTTCGAGGCCGACGGATGGGGTGGTGATCGACTGGTGCGCCCCGCCCTCGGGAGCCAGTGTCACGCCGGACGGAGTGCCAATCAGGATCGACTGCGCGCCGGCGTACATCCCGAACGACCACGGCTCGAGCGCCCGGTTGATGAACGGGTCATAGAGCGTGCCGATCGGCAGCAGCGGACGCCCCTCTCGCGACCACGTGAGTCCCAGTTCGCCCAGCAGCCCGACCAGGTTGCCCTCGGCGATCCCCAGCTCGATGTGCTGGCCGTGAGCGCCCTCGGTCCAGTGCACGAGCGTATCGGCGTCATCGGCAAACCAGTCCGGACGGTCGCGCAGCTGCCACACTCCGACGTGGTTGATCCAGCCGCCGAGGTTGGTCGAGGAGGCCACGTCGGGGCTGACCGTGACCACGTGCTCGGCAAGCTCGGGAGCCTCGCGGGCAAGATCGACAAAGAATCGCCCCAGCGCCTGCTGGGTCGACGTCCGTCCCTGATGGCGACGACCCACGTCGCTCGCGACCGATGGGGGCGCCGAGAGCGCGATCGCGGGACGGGCCAGGCGTTGCGCCGCCCGTCCGCACAGCACTGCCTCGGCCGAGCCCTCGGCAAACGTCGCCCACGGGTCGTCGGCGTCGGCGCCCAGGCGGTGGGCGAGCTGCTGCCACTGGCCGCCGGTCAACAGCGCCGAGTGATTGGCCGGGTGGCCCTCGGTGGCCAGGCGCCAGGCCTTGATCGTGTAGGCGAAGATCACCGTCGGCCGGTCACTGGTCCGGTCGGCCTGGGCGAACGCTCCAAGCAGGTCAGAGAGGTCGTGGCCACCGAGGTCGCGGATCGCCTGACCGAGCGCACGGTCGTCGAGATCAGTGACGAGCCGGCGGACGTCGCCCGCGCCCGTGCCCTCCCCGGGCAGGCGCTCACGCAATGTGTCGGGGTCGGCCCGCAGCAACCGCTGATACTCGGGATTGGACATGCCGTCAATCCGCTGGCGAAGCGCTTCGCCCCCCGGCCGGGCAAAAAGCTCGCGCAACCAGCGCCCGTATTTGACGGTGATGGTCTGCCATCCGGCAGCGTCGAACATGGCCTGCAGCTGACCGGCAGCGATGCCGGGGACGATCCGGTCCAGCGACTGCCGGTTGAGATCGACGATCCACAGCACCTCAGCCAGCTCGTGGCCCAGTGGATCGACGATTGCCTCCCAGCACGCGCCTTCATCGAGCTCGGCATCGCCGAGCAGCGCGATGTGGCGACCACCCTCTGGGACATCGAAGTGGCCGGCCACGTAGCGATGGGCGAGCGCGCTCCAGATCGAGGCGGTGGCGCCGATCCCGACCGACCCGGTGGAGAAGTCGGCGGGCACGGGGTCCTTGAGGCGGCTTGGGTAGCTCTGCAGACCGCCGAACTCGCGCAGCGTGGTCAGGTAGCGGCGGTCGAGTTGGCCGAGCAGATACTCGATGGCGTGGAGCACTGGTGAGGCGTGCGGCTTGACCGATACCCGGTCGGCCCCGCGCAGGTGCTCAAACCACAGCGCCGTCATGATCGTGACCACGGAGGCCGAGGAGGCCTGATGGCCTCCTACCTTGACGCCTGAACCGGTCTGGCGCACGCGGTTGGCGTGGTGGATGATCGAGGTGGCCAGCCACAGGACCCGGTCCTGGACCGCCTCGAGCGTGGCCAGGGTGTGCTCGGTCTCCACGGCCATGCCTGGATTCTGGCATCGACCGGCGGCGTGCCGGCCGGCTCAAGCCGCGGGGCTCAGCTCAGGGGCAGCGGACTGCTTTCGCTGCTCCGCTGCTCTTCGAGGGAGCCGGTGTCGTCTGTGTGCTCGGGATCAAGGGGCTGGCTTTCGCCGTTCAACGCCGCCCGCCGGCGCGCGTCCTTGCGGGCCTGCTTGTCCTGCTTGCGCTCCCGGAGTCGACTCTCACGGTTGAGCTTGGCCATCGTGGTTTTCTTCTTGCCGCGTGAGGACATCTGGTCTCCTCTGAATTGGAGCGTCGCGAGTGACTGGCCGCGCGGGCCGTCAGGGCGGCTAGGGCTGGATCTCGCCGGCGTCGGCAGTCTGGACGCCGGGGAGACGCATCGCGCTCAGTTCGTGAGCGGCGATGAGGGGCGCTGCAAGCGACGGAGGGTACTGGACCCTCCGTCGCCATGAGCAAGGGCTAGATGGCCTGGACGTTGGCCGCGGCGGGACCCTTGGGTCCCTGCTCGGCCTCGTAGCTCACCTTGGCGCCTTCGGCAAGCGACTTGTAGCCGCTGCCCTGGATTGATGAGTGGTGGACGAACAGGTCCTGGCCGGAATCATCAGGCGTGATGAATCCGAAGCCCTTATCGTCGTTGAACCACTTCACAGTTCCGGTAGCCATATGGCGTTCCTCCGGTTATGTGCGCTGCGAAACTCGGAGGACGCTGAAAAACGACGCTGCGGAGACGCGGGCACTACTTACCGCCGGGCGGTTGCCCGGCCGGCAAAGAGTCTAGCGACGACTGTCAAGTAGGCCCGGACCCGTAATACTCCGGCGCGGTGACACCGACGACCGAAATACATCTCCAGGGCGGCGAGCGTCTTGACGTCGAGGGGGAGGCCAAGGACGTCGAGGCGACAATCCTCGCTGCTGCCCGCGGCTCGATCATGCAGCTCGCCTGGTTCACCGAAGTCCAATCGGGTGACGCCGTGGGAGTCAACCCCGAGCATGTTGTTCTGCTGCGCGTAACCGCGTAGTCGTGACGCGCCCGACCGCGGGCCGGTGACGGGCACACGATCGGTGTCTCGTATATCCGTCCTCTGCCCTCGCGGTCCCGCCCAGCCGCGCCGATACCGCAGCCATGATCAAGCTTGCCGCGCTTTTGCGCAACCTCCAAGCCCGTCTGCAGGTCGAGGCCGGACAGACGATGGCCGAGTACGGCATTTTGATTGCCGTGATCGCGCTGATCGTCGTGTTGGCCGCCACCCTCCTGGGCGGCCAGATCTCGAGCCTGTTCAACTCGACCGGCAGCAACCTGTAGACGCGGGGCCGAGCGCATGCCGCCCTTGTGGTGGGGTGCGCTCGGTCACGACTTCCTCTCGTCGATTCGGGCCCTGTCCAGAAATGGCCACGCACCGCCCCAGTGGCCGGAGCTGAGCGTCCGACTCGACTACTCGCCTGTCAAGGCCGGTTGAAACCTGGCCACCCGCGCCGGTCGAAAACAAGGCCATTTGAGCGCGCAGGTCAGGCGCCATGCGCGCGGCGGGAGCACCGAGCGCCGTCTGATCACTGACCGGCGCCTCATGCCGGCGGCGCCAGCGCCCGATCTGTCACTGGGGGTCGGCGGTCCGGCTTTCGAGATGGCAGCTGAAGACGACTTGCGCCTGACGCTGCTGCCGACCCCTCGACCGGCTCGCCGAGGAGCACGCGGGTGAGCGATTGGACTCAGGTTCCCGAAGGCGGTACCGAGATCTGCGTCCAGCGGGCACCCCGGGGAATGCGCAGGCGCACTGAGCGGGTGGGACCGTCGCGGTGAGACCGCCTGGCGTGGGAGTCCAGCGCGGTCACCTGCACCCGGTAGTTCCGGTTGACGGCCACGCCGTTGCTGATCACAAAAGTGCCCGACGTGCACGCAACGGTGCGCCTGACCCCGGCCACCGAGAATGACACCACGTTGGCTTGATGCAAGCAGCGAATGTTGCTCACGTCGAGGAAGTAACGGTAGCCGGCCAGACGGTGCGTGCGTTGGGAGATCACCGGGGCGCGCAGGGCGCTGAACGACATCGATGCGTCGGGGCTCGCACGGCGGCTCGACCTGTGCGTTACCTTGATCCGGGCCAGCGACGCTCGCATCTCGGTCTCGGTCACCGCGGCGGGCATGGTGATGGGGGTCGAGGTGGTCGGCGGCACCGTGGCCGGGGCGGACCCGGCCGGGATCGGAGTGCTCGTGGCGGGAGCCGCGGCCGGGGCGACCGGCGGGGACTGAGATGTGGAGCTGCTCGTCGTCGACTGAGACGTGGTGGAAGACGTGCTGGTGGCCGCCGGGATCGGATCTGAGGCCGGCGCCCTGGAAGAGTTCAGAGAGAAGGTGTCGAATTGCAGACCGGTGAAGGTGGCGGCAACGGCGAACAGCTTGCTGCCATCCGCGCTCAGGGCCAGCCCAGCGGGCAGCACGTCGCCCCCGGTGGTGGCCGTGAACGTGGCTGCAGGGGCACCCAGGCGGTAGACCATCACGTCGGGTGAGTCAGCGCCCATGAGTCCACCGGCCACCAGGCCGGAGGAAGAGACGGCCACCGCGGACGGATAGGCCTGGCCGGGGTAGATGAGGCCGTCGGGCTGCAGGTCTGTGGACTGGAACTCGTGGAACTCGTACGGTGCGCCTGCCGCGGGGATGACCCGCGATCCGTCCGCGGAGATGGCCATGTCGCGGATGTTGGAGTCGTTCTCACGAACGTCGAGCAGTTGTGTGGCGGGAGAAGCCGCGGCATTAAAGGCAAGTATCTCGCCCGGGGACTGACCCTCCTCGTCCACGTACAAGGTGTTGGGATCACCGGCGGCCGCGCTCACCTGGGGGTAATCGATGGCCACGGGCAGCGTGGTCACCGTTCCCGAGCTGGGGTCGACCGAGACCACGCTGTCCTCCCACTGGCCGGCATCTCCCGCCAAGGCGGTCCACAGCTTGCCGCCGGCCATGGTCAGCGTGCTGGGCTCGTTGAGTCCCCGGGCCACCGGCTGCGCGCTGAGCGGACTGGCGTCGAGGTTGATGCGGACGATCGCCCCCGCCGTGCTCTCGGCCACATACAGATTCTGGCCGCTGATCGTCATGCCCCATGCGCCATAGACGTTGGCGACCGAGCTCAGCAGCTGACCCTGAAAGTCAAATTCGTCGATCTGATTGGCGCTGGGCACCGACACGAAAACGTGTTGGTTGGCGTTGTCCACGACCATGGCTCCGTATGTCACGCTTGGGGTGCCCGTGGCGCTTGTCACCGGCAGCGTGGCCACCGCGACCAGCGACAGGGTGCAGCCAGCCGCGGCCAGCCAGCGCCGCGTCGGAGTCCCGATCAATGCCGAGAGGCAGATTCGCTCACCCACAGTTACGCCCTCCCCAATTACCGTTGACCGCCAGCCCAGGCCACAACCAAATCGTGCGTCGGGGAGCATCCTTCCATGCCTCGGCGTTCAAACCAAGTTCGTGGCCCGGGAGCAGCCCGGCCAGCACCCTCGTCCTGCGCTGGCGACGCTAAGCCGGATGGATCAGATTGATCGCCCGCCAAGTACCTGACTGACCCCGGCCCACATCCAAAGCGAGCGTCGGCCACACGGGGACGGTCAGCCGGACCCGAGGAAACGCCCAGGGAACATATGGTGGCGAGGAAGCTGCTCCGCTAACCAAAATGCGGTGACTGCCGGGCAAAAGTCAAATGGGCGGTGACGGGCTCGAACCGCCGACTTCCTGCTTGTAAGGCAGGCGCTCTACCAACTGAGCTAACCGCCCGCGCCGGGTTGACGACCCGGGGGCATGGTAGCCGGGTCGGCGCACCGGATTCGCGAGTCTCGCTCCCGGGTATTGAGAACGCTGGCCGGGTGGAGAGTGCGATGAGGGAGGTAGACGTGCGCTGGAGGATCTCGTTCACGATCGCGGCCGCGGTCATGCTGATTGCCTGCGCCACCGCGCAGGCCGCCACGCCCGAACTGGGGCTCAGCAACCGGTTGCAGGACCGCCGGGCGGTCACCGCCGGCCAACGCTCGTATGTCCAGGGCTACGAGAACGGGCTCTTCTATGCCAACGGGTTTCACATCACCGGTGAGATGGGCGGCGTGTGGACGCCACCGCTCAAGCTCGTCGATGGCGTGTGGTTCGGGGTCGGCAACGACTGGGTCGGTCCGGCGACGCGATTCTTCAGCGGGTGGGGCTATACGCGGTATGCCCTGCCTCCGATCGATGGTCTGCAGGCCCAGCGCATCGACTTTGCCCCGGACGCCAACCGCGCGGTCCTCTTTGGCCTCAAGCTGACCAATCCCGGGGCGGCCCGCACGGTACCGGTCAAGGTCGACGCGCACTCCGACCTGATGGGCGCCTATCCGTGGAGCACGACGAAGCCCATCAGCCAAGCGCAGAACCTGCCCGACCATGGCAGCTACGACGGCCACGCGCTCGTGTTCACCGACGACGGCTCGCTGAGCCCTGCTGTGGCCCCGGTGCATCACTACGCCGCGCTGGTCGGCTCAAGTCAGAGGCCATCCTCGGGCGTTGCTGCGGTCACCGACGGCGTCTACCGCGGCCCTCAGCCCAACACAAGGTGCGCGGCCAATGACAGCACCTCGCCCCCCAGCCAGTGCGAGGACGGGCCCGACGGCCGCGGCACGGGCGGCGAGCTTCACTACGACGTGCACCTTCCGGCGCACGGCTCAACCACGCTGTGGATCGCCGTCGCCGGTTCAGACCTCGGGCTGGCCGACGCTCAAGGGCAACTGGCCGCAGCGCTCAAGAACCCGGCCGGCGAGCTGGCGGCCAAGATCGCCCAGCGCCAGCGGCTGTCGAAGCTCACCCAGGTCTCACTGCCCGGTGATCGCCTGCTGCAGAGGGCGATCACGTGGGGCAAGCAGAACCTGGCCGACCTGACGCAGACGGCCTCCAACCTCCAGATCCGCTGGACCAACCAGGGCACGCAGTACCCGTCGCCGCTGGGCACGGTCGCGCACGCCCGGTGGTTCGGCGCCGGCTACCCCGACTACCCCTGGATCTTCGCCACCGATGGCGAGTACACCGCGTTTGCCGCCGTGGCCCTCGGTCAATTTCAGACGATCGAGGATCACCTGACGGCCTTGCGCCAGATCTCCGACGTTCTCAATCACGGCTCGGGGATCGTCGCCCATGAAACGGTC
>JAXDGI010000224.1:0-3987 GCA_034665145.1 Solirubrobacteraceae bacterium | reverse complement strand
GAAGATCGCCTCCAGCGAGACGATCATCGTCAGCAGGCCGAACGGATAGGACTCCACCCCGAAGCCGATCCAGCAGCCGAACCAGATGATGTGCAGATAGACGAACAGCATCGAGCCTGCAAAGCCGGTGATCGCGTCCGCGATCCGGTTCTGCTCCGCCGAGGCCCGCTCCTCTGCGTGCTTGACCAGAGCCGGATTGATCGGCGGACGCGGCTTGTTTGGAACCAGGAACCGGCGAACGCGCGGACCGAGCGAAGCACCGTTATGCGCTGGCTCGACCACGGCGCGTGATGGGTGATCGGTTGGCATTGCGCCTCCTTCCAGTTGGGCCTCGCAGGCTATTCCACGCCGATTGGCCGATGCCGGCGGCCAGCGGGGGGCGATAGCGCTCTGGATAGACCGGCGATCTCGGCGTCGAGCTCGCTGACCAGCAGCGACCGCGAGACTGTTGCACCGGACGAGGCGCAGTCGTACCGGCACAGGCTCGCGACACGCTCGCTTACGCCGGGGCGAGGCAGCGTCTGGCCGTCCTCAACCGGGGCGTGAAGCCATCAGAGCCCGAGTTTGCGCACGCCGGTCTCGTCGAAGCCGAGGTGGTGACCAACCTCGTGACGCACCGTCTGGATGACATGCAGCCGGAGGCGCCCGGGATCGTCCCCAAAGTCGCGCACCAGTGTGTCGCGAAAAATCAAGATCTCGTCTGGCATGCCACCGCCCCCGAAGAAAGGCATACCACCCAGCCTGGAGCCGACGTACATGCCGTACGCGTGGTTCTCGGCACCGCGGTCGGAAACGACGATCGCTACGTGCTCCAGCACACGTTGAAACTCGATCGGAAGCTCGTCGAGCGCTGAACTAACGAGTCCCTCAAATTCCTGCTCGCTGTAATGGCGGTGTTCGCTCATGGTTTGTTCGCGCCGAGCGTCGCTCACCCGCGCTCACGGGGTCAGCGTATCTCCGTAACCCTCGAGACAGACTCACTAAACTCGAATCAGCGTCCGGTGCTCGCTTCGCCAGGCGAAAGGAGCCACGGCTCGGTCCCTGATCCACGTGACGGCTCCCGCGTGAACTCGATGGCGCGGCTACGCTCGCTCGTCTCGCGGGGCACCCAGTGGACGCCCTAAGCGGACGATCGTTCCGCATCGACCAACCAGCTGACTGGAGGCAAGCCATGGCCAACGCTTCACCGCTGCCGACGACACCGTTCGATGAGCGTTCGACCGCGCAGGAAGTCCTCGCGGATGTCGATCTCTCCGGCCGCCGCGCGATCGTGACCGGCGCCTCTTCCGGCATTGGGACAGAGACCGCGCGCGTACTCGCATTGCAGGGTGCCGCGGTCACCCTCACCGCACGAGACCTGGTCGCCGGCGAGACCGCCGCCGCACAGATCCGCCAGAGCACCGGCAACCGCGCCGTGGACGTGCGCGCGCTCGAGCTGGCCGACCCGGCCTCGGTGGCCACGTTCGCCGACCGCTGGGACGGACCGCTCGACATGCTCGTCAACAACGCCGGGGTGATGGCGATCCCCGAGCGCACCCTCACCCCCGGCGGCGACGAGCTGCAGTTCGCCACCAACCACCTCGGTCACTTCGCGCTGGCCACCGGTCTCGCCGACGCGCTGCGTGCCTCCGGCGACGCGAGGATCGTCTCCGTCTCCTCCTCGGCCAGCCTGCGCTGCCCGGTCCTGTTCGACGACCTCACGTTTGCCTTCGTCGCCTACGACCCGTTCGCCGCCTACGGCCAGTCCAAGACCGCCAACGTGCTGTTCGCCGTCGAGGCCGACCGGCGCTGGTCCCGCGACGGCATCCGCGCCAACGCGCTCATGCCCGGAGGGATCGCCACCAACCTCCAGCGTCACGTCGACCCCGACGCGCTCGCCGAAGCCCGCCGCCAGGCCGGGGCCTCCAGCGACCTCAAGACGGTCGCCCAAGGCGCCGCGACCTCCGTCCTGGCCGCGGCCTCGCCGCTACTGCAGGAGATCGGCGGCCGCTACCTCGAGGACTGCCAGGAAGCTCAGACGATCGCCTCGCGAGCCGACAGCGACGGCCGGCACGGCGTCGCCCCCTACGCCCTCGACGCTGACAACGCCCAACGACTCTGGGACACCTCTGAGCAACGAGTCGCCTCGCTGAGCCCCTGAGCTCGACCCTCCGCCACAGTATTCACGAGGCACGCCAGCAGCACGATCAAGGGACCACTCGCGGGTCTGAATCAAACGCTGCGGACGCCACGAGACTTCCACGCTCAGGAACATCAAGGAGTCTCGCCAAGTCAAGGCCTAGCTACTCGCCACGAATTGCTCACGTGAGAGCGCGAGTTCGGCGCGGGGCCTGTCGTAGCGGTCCATCCAGGCGCTTTCGGCGCCGAGGAGTTCGCCCACCTGGCGGGCTGCTTCGGCGAACACCTCCGTCGATGGCCGCCAGCGCGCGATGAGCGGCAACCCGCCGCAACGCCGCCTGCTCGCAGGCCAGCCGCGCCAGCTCCACGCGAGCCTCGCTGTTGGAGACGGCCGTTGAGCTCGCATCGAGCTTGTATCCGTGCATCGCATCCTCGCTTGTCCGTTCGTACGTTCGATGGGTGCTGCGGCGGCGTTCGCTTCCCGTCGAGCGCGAGCATTCAGCGTCTACTTGACCGCGACGATGTCGACCATGCGGATGTCCGGTTCCTTGGCGAGCAGATCCGGGCCCACCCGGCCGAGTACCCTGGGGATCTCTCCGCCGAGGTGAGTGTCGCGCGCCTGCTTCGTCTCGAACGTGTCGAGGATCCCGTAGGCGGTGTCGCCGAGCTTGAACGCATACCACGTCACCGTTCCCTCCTCGGCGACCGCGATCGCGCGTCCCTGTTCGAGGAATGCGGCCAGATCGGGGCCCTTGTCGGGCTTGGCCTCGAGGAGCGCCAGCACTCCGACTGTCACAGTCATCTCAACTCCTTCTGTCGTGGGCGGGCGTCTGATGCGACCAGGCAAGATGCGCCTGGACACAGCACTGGGCTGGGAGGAGCGAACGGGCTCCTCCCAGCCGCGGACCGCGTTGCGCCTAGAGCGGCGGGAACTGCGAGTTGGGGACGGGTTCTTCGAGGTTGGCCGTCGGGGCGTTGGCTGTGAAGCCGATGACCGCACAGTTGATGTCCACCCCGGCCGAGCCATAGGGAGCCGGTTGACCGGTGGCGGGGTTGACGCCGGTTAGCAGGTCGGGCCTGGTGGCCGCCAGGTTGAAGACCTGGTTCTCGTCGATCTGGCGCTTGTTCAGTCCCTCCTTGATCGCCTTTTCGGTCCACAGCCCGAGCTGTGCGTCCCACAGCGGGCTGTAGGCGTCGGCATGCCGCGGGCTGGCCAGCGTCGGGAAGTCGCCGAACACATTCAGCAGATCCCCGCCGTTTTTCAACCCGTTGATCAGCCCGGTGTTTTCCGCCGAGGCGTCTTCGGCCGCGTGACCGTCGAGCACCAGGTGCTGGAACCCCTGCGCCTGCTTGTTGTCTTCGCCGGTCTGTCCGTTGATGAAGCCGAACAGCCGCTCGCGTGCGGACCCGAGGAAGTCGTCACCGCCGTTGTAGGCGGCTTCGTTCAGCGCCGGCACGTACGTCGAGCGCTCCAGCACGGACGTGAGCGGCTGTCCCGCGTCGGTGCTGAGGTAGACGATCGGCTGGCCGGCGTCGAAGCCCTTGACGAACAGCAGGTCGGCGTAGGACTGCAGGAACTGGCCGGGCGGCGAGGGCGGTGCGATGTGCACGCCGAGCACCCGGTCCTCGGTGTTGGTGTGATGGACAACGTCGAACGGGCCTTCACCTGCTGCGATGATCGGCGCGTTGTAGACGACGTTCGAGCCCCCGATCTTGATGAACGGGCTGTAGCCGGGGCCCGCGACCGAGCCGGGCTGGAACGACTTGAGTGGGAAGCCCGTCGGCCCCGGTTCGGCGATGCGCGTCGGAGTGAAGTCCGGAGCGCCCGCGAAGTGAACCAAGGCCGGCCCGAAGTGGTTCTGTTCGGGC
>JAXDGI010000223.1:0-14271 GCA_034665145.1 Solirubrobacteraceae bacterium | reverse complement strand
GGAGATGTTCGAGTCCACCGCCGACGTCTCACAGGTGAGCGCCGAGGAGATCGTCACGCGTGACGCCAAGCGCTACCAGATCCGCGGCGGCCAGACGATCTGCATCGCCCAGGTGGAGGTGGTCGGCAAATCCCTGCTGGAGCGCAAGGACGAACTGCTCGAGGTCATGGCCCGCGAGCGCGAGAGCAAGGAGCTCGGGGTCTACGCGCTGATGGTCACCGACGTGCTCGAGCACGGCACCGAAATGCTTGTCTCCGGAGACGTGGCCGCGGTCGCGCGCAGCTTCGGCGTCGAGGCCGACGACTCGACCATCGGGCTGCCCGGCGTCATGAGCCGTAAGAAGGAAGTGGCGCCGAAGCTGATGACGGCGTTGTAGGCCGCTGCGCGTTCAGCTCACGAGGCGGCGGCCTCGAGGGCCAGCGCCGGCGCCTCCCCCCAGAGCTGCTCGAGCCGGTAGTACTCGCGCGTCTCGGGCGTGAAGACGTGAACCACCACATCGAGGTAGTCGAGCAGGACCCAGCGCGCCTCGGGCATTCCCTCGACGCGGCGCGGAATCAGTCCGTGCTCGTCCTTCATGCCCTGATGGATGCCGTCGTGGATGGCGCGGGTCTGGCGATCGGTGCGGCCGCTGCAGATCACGAAATAGTCGGCGTAACCGACCATTCCGCGGAGATCCAGGGCCACGATGTCGATGGCCTTACGGTCCGAGGCCAGGTCGGCGATCACCGAAGCCATCTGCTCGGGGGACAGCGCGGTCTGCGTGTGAGCGTTCATGTCGTGCGTACTTCCTTGGGGCGAGCGTTCATGTCGTCTGGGTGTCCTCCGCGTAGAGGTTGTGGTGCTCGATATATCCGGCCACCGCATCGGGCACGAGGTATCGAATGGGCTGTCCACCGCGCACCCGGCGGCGGATCATCGTCGAGGACACGCCAATACGGGGCATGGCGAAGAAGCGCGAGCGCTCTCCCCCCTTCAGGGTGCTGAGGGTGTCCCCCACCGCAGCTCTCGCGGTGCCCTGACGCTTGGCGACAGCCAACGTGGCCAGCTTCAGGACACGCTCTGGCTCCCGCCAGCGGGGCAGTCCGACCGCGATGTCACCACCGACGATCAGGAAGAGCTGTGGTTGGTACTCATGCGATGACAGCTCCTCAAGAGTATCGACCGTGTACGACGGCCCCTCCCGGCGCAGCTCGAGATCTGCGACGGCAAAGCGCTCATCGTCGCCGCTGGCCAGGCGGCACAGGGCCAGGCGGTGCTCGGCCCCGGGCTCGTGCTCGACCGATTTGTGGGGAGGGATCCGTGCCGGGATGAACAGGACCTGATCGAGTTCCAGCTCCCGGTGGGCCTCCTGGGCGCAGACGAGGTGGCCGATGTGGGGCGGATTGAAGGTGCCGCCGAGGATGCCGATGCGCACTGGTCGGTCGGGGATCGACGCTAAGCCGCGGAACGCGCGGACATCGCGCTCAGGATCGGGTGTGGCCGTCGCCCTCGACCAGGTACTTGATCGTGCACAGCTCGGTCAACCCGATCGGACCGCGGGCATGCAGCTTCTGGGTCGAGTTGCCGATCTCGGCGCCTTTGCCGAACTGACCGCCGTCGGTGAACCGCGTGGACGCATTGACGTACACGCAGGCAGCGTCGACCCCGAGCGAGAAGGCGCGGGCCGACGCGGTGTCGCGGGTGACGATCGCCTCCGAGTGCCCGCTGCCGTGGCGGTTGATGTGCTCGATCGCCGCCGAGGTCGAGTCGACCACGGCGACGGCCATCTCCAGAGCGAGGTACTCGGTGTCCCAATCCTCGTCGGTGGCGGCATCGACCTCGATACCCGGCGCGGCGGCCCGTGTGCGCGCGTCGCCATGGAGGCTGACCTCGGCCGCGCGCAGGGCCGAGAGAATCCTGGGCAGAAACGTCGCGGCGGCCTCGCGGTGCACGAGCAGCTTTTCGGCCGCATTGCAGGTGGCCGGGCGCTGGAGCTTGGCGTTGAGAACGATTGCCTCGGCGGCCTCGAGGTCGGCGCCGGCGTCGACGTACACGTGATTGTTGCCCGAGGCGGCGTAGATGACCGGAACCGTGGCCACGGCCTTCAGGGCTGCCTTGAGACCTTCACCGCCCCGGGGAATGATCAGGTCGACGACGCCGGTCTGGCTGGCCAGCTCGGCCAGATCCTCGCGACCGCTGTCGGCCAGCAGGGCCAGCGTACCCTCCGGGAGACCGGCGGCGCTGAGCGCCTCGATGGCGATCGCGGCCAGCACCGCGTTGGAATGGGCGGCGGCGCTCGACCCGCGCAGCACGACCGCGTTGCCCGATTTCACGCACAGGGCGGCGGCGTCGATGGTGACATTGGGCCGGGCCTCGTAGACGATCGCGATCACGCCCAGGGGGACCCGGACCTGACGCAGCTCGAGCCCGTTGGCCAGCCGCGCGCCGTTGACGACCTCGCCGACCGGATCAGCCAGGGAGGCGATTTCGTGCACGCCGGCGGCCATCTCGGCCACGCGGCCGGGATCCAGGGCCAGGCGGTCCATGAGCGGTGCCGACAGCCCAGCCTCGCGACCCCGGTCGAGGTCGATGGCGTTGGCGGCGACGATGTCGTCAGTGCGCGCCACCAGTGCGGCGGCGATCGCCTCCAGGGCGGCATTCTTGACGCCGGATCCGAGGGTGGCCAGCTCGCGGGCCGCGCGCTGGGCGGAGAGGCAGGTTTCGGTGATGGAGACGGCGGTGCTGGCCATTGCCAATTAGGTTACGCCAGCACGAAGTAGTCGCGGTGGATCGCCTCATCGCTGGCCCGGGGCAGCCGCTCGCGCACGGCGCGAGACTGCAGCCCGCGGACCTCCTGCAGCTCCTGTGCGGAGTAGTTGGAGATCCCCTTGCCGACCGGCCGTCCGTCGTGGACGATCTCGACCGCGTCGCCGGCGTCGAACGTCCCGGCGACATCCAGGACGCCGACCGGGAGCAGGCTCGTTCCGGCCTCGGTCAGGGCCCGCGCCGCGCCCGCGTCGATAATCACCTGCCCCCGGGCCGGCTTGGCGTATTTCAGCCACAGCTTGAAGCTCGAGTAGCGCCCGGCCCGGGCGGCAAAACGCGTTCCCACCGGCTGTCCGGCGGCCGCGGCAGGGATCCGTCCCGGCTCGAGCCCGCTGGCGATCACGGTCGGGACGCCGGCCGCCGTGGCCATCTCGGCCGCCACGACCTTGGAGCGCATCCCCCCCGACCCGAGCGGGGAGGGCGCCTGGGCAATATCGAGGCTGTCGAGCTGCGCGAAGTCGTGCACCGCCTCGACCCGCACCGCATCGGGCTGCGCACGCGGGTCGGCGGTGAACACCCCGTCGGCGTCGGTAAGCAGCAGGAGCAGGTCGGCCCCGAGGAGGATCGCCACCTGGGCGGCGAGGAAGTCGTTGTTGCCGAAGGAGATCTCGTCTGTGGTCGTCGTGTCGTTCTCGTTGATGACCGGGACGACGCGCCAATCGAGCAGCTTGCGCAGCGTCTGGCGGGCGTTGAGGTAATGCGTGCGCGCGCTCATGTCGAAAAAGGTGAGCAGCACTTGGGCGGTCGGGGTTTGCCGGGCATGCAGAAGCTCGTCGTAGACCTGATAGAGCTTGCCCTGACCGACCGCGCTGGCCGCCTGCAGCTCGTCGATCGTCCGGGGGCGCAGGGCCAGCGACATGACCCCCATGCCGCGCGCGATCGCCCCGCTGGTCACCACGATGACGGCGTGGCCGGCGTGGTGAAGCGCCGCCACCTCGTCGCAGATCCGGCCCAGGACGTCGTAGCGCACCGCTCCGCGCTCATCGGCCACGAGGCTCGAGCCCAGCTTGACCACGATCGTGCCCACGAGGCGAGAGCTTACGCGCGCCCTGTGGGGGACGCGGGCGGGCCGGCGGTCCCGACCGCCGGGTCGGGGACACGGGCGGGCCGCCGGTCCCGACCGCCGGGTCGGGGACACGGGCGGGCCGCCGATCCCGACCGCCGGGTCGGGGACACGGGCGGGCCGCCGATCCCGACCAGGGACGTGGCGTAACCACGTGCCCCCAGGGGGCACCAGGATTCGCCTCCTCCCCGGCATCACGTTCGTTCGGTGCGCAACGTCACAGAACCCCTGCGCACCGCGACGAGAGCGTCACGAACGTGACCCGAGCGTGCCGGCGCCCGGGGCCGGACGCCGGGGCCCCCGGGCGCGGGTCAGCAGCGGTGGAAGATACGCGTGAACGTGGCCCGCTCGCGGTGTCCGTGGACCCGGATGTTCTCCGTGTAGCGGACCCTGACCAGGCGGTGACGGTAGCGCCGCAGATTGACCCGCACCGCCGCGCGGCGGCCTCGGACGCGGTGGGTGACGCTGTGTCTGCGACCGACCCGCGTCGTGACCGACCGGAAGCTCTCGAGCACGGCGAGGTTCATCACGGTGCGCGGCCGTCCCGCGGCGCAGCGGGGCACGCGGAAGACCTGGCCGCTGCACCATGGATCGGTGGAGACGCCGGCGCAGGGTCGGGCCATGGTGGGCAGACCCGCCGGCAGGGGCGGCATCGGCTGCGCGGAACCGTGGCGCGGGTAGGTTGCGCCGACCGGCGGGCAGGTCTGACCGCCGGTGAGCAGTCCGACCTGGATCGCCTCAGAGTCACAGGCCGCCTGCTGCACGAAGGTCGGGTTCGGGTTGGGCGCAACGGTCTGGCCGTTGCAGCTCGGATAGCTACTCTGCAAACCCGAGGGCGAGGTGGTCAGGCCATTGGGGTCAGTGTTTCCGGAGAAGCAATTGGTCGGCCCCGGCTCGGTGTTGGCAAAGCCGATGTCGCCGTTGGTCTGATTGCCAAAGAAGCCGTTGTGGACGAACTTGTTGTTGAGCACGGCGTTGCCGGACTCATCGAACACGCACTCGCCCTGGGCCTGGGTGCCCCCGGTGCAGGGCTGGGTCGTGCTGTCGGGATAGGGCACGACGATTACGCCCCAGGCGCCGTTATTGGCAAACGTGTTGTTCATGACGGTGTCGTTGCGAGCCCCCGATAGCGACAGGCCCGTGCCGACCGGCCCCGCCGCGGCCGAGCCCGCCGCCGGCACGTTCGGGTTGTTGTTGTCGTGCACGTAATTGTTCTTGAATACCCAGCAGGAGTGGGTGTGGGTGATCGAGCTCACGCCGCCGGACGGGCAGGACCCGTCCTGCGGGGATGGGAAGTCCGCGTTCTGGCTGTTGGTGTCGAAGCCGTCCTCGTTGTGATCGAACTGGGAGTTCTGAACCACGAGATAGCCGCCGGAATTGGTGCCCGAATATCCCAACGCGTTGTATTGCGACCACCCGTGATTCAGTGTCTGGTTGCAGACCTGCTGGCAGGCGCCGATGTAGAAGCCCCCGTCGTTGAAGTTCGAGGCGTAGATCTGATCCCAGGTGCCACCGGACCAGTTGCTGGAGAAGACGCCGTAGGTGGCCGCCGAGGACTCGTTCTCGTAGAAGCTGCTGGTCGTGCTCAGGTAGGCGCCGTAGAAGCCGTGGCCGCTGATCTGCCCGCTGTTAGCACCGCCGTTCCACCAGATCTGGTTGCCGGACTCGCCCGAGCCGCCCAGGAAGTTGCAGGCGGTGAGGTTTTCGACCGAGACGTTGTCCGCCTTCCAGACCATGATTCCGTTCGCTCCCATCGGACCATCGCCGTTGGCGCCGGCCGGTCCGAAGTTCTGGGCCGAGGATGCGTTGGCGCACCGCGGCGAGCCGGGCTTGGTGCCGTCAATTACCACTGAACTGCGGTTCATGCCCCGCAGGCGCAGGCCGGGGGTACTGATCAGCACGTCGGCCGGGAACTCGGGGTGACCGGCGGGTACGGTGATCGCGTTCGGGTCGGTCTTGTAGTCGCCCGGGCCGACCAGGATGACATCGCCGGGGCGCGCGGCGTTGACCGCCGCCTGAACCGAGCCGAACTGGCCCGGCACCCCCTTGAAGCTCCCGACCCTGATGACCTGGGCTCCAGCGGCGGCGGGCATGAGTGCCACGATCCCCAGCACCCACGCGACAAGCCACGAACGAGCCCTCATCCAGCCTCCTCAAGGCCGACCTGCGGTCACAATCGGCGCGATCCTACAGATTGCGGTCCGTCGTGTGAAGGGCGTGTGCGGCACGCGGCCGAACGCGCCGGGCGTGGGAAGCCCCGCCCGCCGCGCCCGGCCGCCCGCTCAGATCAGGCCCGCTTGCCGCACCAAGGGTTCCTGGGCACGCCGGCGCACGGGTTGGGCATCGTGCGCTGCTTGCGCAGCGGGTGCATGACGATGTGGCTCACCCTGGGATACGTCGTGCCCGGCGGGCACGAGGACACCCCGGGGCTGAGCTCGATCTGGGTATCACAGAGCACCTGGCTCAGGAAGTTGGGATCGCTCGAGGTGCCGGCCGGTTGTGGAGTTCCATTGCAGGCCGGGTGCTCCGCCTGCAACGCGGCCGCGCCGGCCGGCCGGATGGGGGCCCCGCCAGACTCATGGTTGCCGCTGTAGCAGTTGGTGGGATGGGTCTCGAGATTGACCTGCCCGAGATCACCGTTGCTCGGATGGCCGTAGTTCCCGTTGTTCGTGAACAGATTGCCGACCAGGGCGTTGCCGTAGTCATCCCAGACACAGCTGGTGGGCCCGAACGTCCCGCCGAACGTGCCTCCGTCGCAGGGCTTGCCACTGTCGAGGTAGGGAACGAAGATGATCCCCCAGGCGTTGTTGTTGGCAAACGTGTTGTTCATGATCGTGTCGTTGCGGCTGCCCGCCGCCGACATGCCCGTGCCCACCGGCCCCGCTGCCGCCGACCCCGCGGCGGGAACGTTGGGGTTGTTGTTGTTGTGGACGTAGTTGTGGAAGAAGACCCAGCAGGAATGGGCGCCCTTCACCGGCGGCGTGACGCCTGCGGGGCAGGCCCCGTTCTGGGGCGCCGGCTCGTCGGCGTTCTGGCTATTGGTGGAGAACCCGTCCTCGTTTGAGTCGAACTCGGAGTTCTCGATCAGCATCCGGCCACCCGAGTTCGTACCCGAATACCCCAGCGCGTTGTACTGAGCGTGGCCATGGTTGAGCGTCTGGTTGCAAACCTGCTGGCAGGCCCCGATGTAGAAGCCCGAATCGTTGAAGTTCGACGCGTAGATCTGGTTCCAGGTGCCACCGTTCCAGTTGCTGGAGAAGATCCCGTACTGGGCCGCGGTGAACTCCCCAGCGGCGCTCTTGTTCTTGAGGTAGGTGCTGGTCGCGCTCAGGTACCCGCCGAAGAACCCGTGGCCCTGCACCTTGCCACTGCCATCACCACCGTTCCACCAGATACCGTTTCCGGCGTTCTGGGAGCCGCCCAGGAAGTTGCACACCGTCAGGTTCTCGATCGCGACGTCGCCGGCCTTGTAGACCTCGATCCCGTTGACCCCCGATGGCTTGTTGCCCTTGACCTTGAGTCCGAAGTTCTGCGCCTTGCCCGAGCGGCTGCAGCGCCCGAAGCCGGGCTTGGTGCCGTCGATCATGACCGAGTTTCGGTTCATGCCCCGAATGTGCACGCGGGCTTTGGTGATCAGCACCGCGGCGGGGAAGTTCTTATGGCCCTTGGGCGTGGTGATCGATCGCGGACGGGTCTTGTAGTCACCGGGCGCGAGCAGGATCCAGTCTCCGGGACGGGCCGCCTTCACCGCCGCCGGGATCGTGCGGTACTGACCGCGGACGCCATGGAACGTCCCCACGCGAAGCACGCGTGCGCCGGCCACGCCGGTCAGGGTGAGCGCCGCTCCCACGGCCAGCAACAGGGCAACGGTACGACGCATCAGCTTCCTCCTCGTACGGCGATGGGTGAACGCTGCCTCTCCTCTGGGGCAGGGCGCCCACCGGTGCAGCCGGCGCGATCCTACACGTCTGGGTCAAGATCGAACGTCACACCCGCGATCTGCACCTCATCTCCGGCGCTAAATCCCTGAGCCTCGAGCGCCCGCAGGACCCCAATGCCGCGCAGGCGGCGCTCCAGATGGGCCAGCGCCTCTTCGTTGTCGAGGTCATAGCGGGCGACGAGCCGGTCGATCCCCGCGCCGGTGACGGTGAAGGCGGCCTCGCCGGTGCGCCGGATCTGGAAGCGGCGCTCGACAGCCGGCCGAAATACGCGGTGCACGGCGAGATCATCGGCGGCGGAGACGCCGGCCGGGTCGGCCTCGGACGGGTCGGGCACGGCCGGAACGCGGCGCACGATTTCGTTGGCCAGCTCGCGCAAGCCGATGCGCGACACGGCCGACGTGAGGAGGACCGGAACCTCATCGCCGAGTCGCTGGCGCCACTGAGCCTGGGCCGCAGCCGCCGCCTCGGGATCGACGAGATCAGCCTTGGAGAGGGCCAAGATGCGGGGCAGCCGGGCGAGACGAGCGTCATGGCGCTCGAGCTCGCGCTCCACGGTGGTGTGATTGACCATGGGGTCGCTTCCGTCCAGCGGGTGGAGGTCCAGGACGTGGACGAGCAGCCGGGTGCGTTCCACGTGGGCCAGGAACTCGTGGCCGAGCCCCGCGCCCTCGCTGGCGCCCTCGATCAGGCCCGGAATGTCGGCGACGACCAACTGGCGGTCGTCGGACTCCAGTGTGCCCAAAACGGGAGACAGGGTGGTGAACGGATAGCCGGCTACCTTCGGATGCGCACGCGTCAGCCGAGCCAGCAGCGAGGACTTGCCCGCGTTGGGCAGCCCGATGAGGCCGACGTCGGCCAGCAGCTTGAGCTGAAGGGTGATCCACAACTCCCCTCCCGGCAGGCCACGCTCAGCGAACCGGGGAGTCTGATGCGTGGGCCCGGCAAACCGCTTGTTGCCCCGGCCACCCGGACCGCCCCGCGCGACGAGAGCGCGCTGACCGTCGCGGACGAGGTCGTGGCGGGTGCCGTCGGGCTCGAGAACCGCCTCGGTCCCCGGGGGAACCCGGATCTCGAGTCCTGCCCCGTCGGCGCCATGGCGCAGCGCGCCCTGACCGTGCCCGCCGCGTCCGGCCTTGAAGTGAGCCTTGCGCCGGTAGCTCTCCAGGTCGCGTAGCGAGGCATCGCAGATCAGCACGACATCCCCCCCGCGGCCGCCGTCGCCGCCGTCCGGGCCGCCCTTGGGCACGTGGGCCTCGCGGCGAAAGCTCAGACAGCCATCGCCGCCGGCGCCGGCCTGGACGTGAATTCTGGCCCGATCGCGCATGGCTGACGGTCAGGGTACGCGAGAAGTGAAAAACGGCTGCACGCGGGCAGATAATTCCGCGGCGCGGGGCCATGAGCGGTTTATGCTTGCGCCGTCCTCAGTCAACTCATGGGAGGTTGGGCGTCCGTGACGCTGCTCAAGGAGTTCAGGCAGTTTTTGATGCGGGGCAACCTGGTCGAGCTGGCTGTGGCCTTCGTCATTGGCGTGGTCTTCGCTGCTCTCGTCAAGGCCTTCATCGCTGATCTGATCACGCCGATCATCGCCCTCATCTTCGGCAAGCCCAACTTCGGTGGTCTGTCGTTCACGGTCAACTCCAGCCACTTTCTCTACGGCGACTTCATCAACAATCTGATCACGTTCGTGGCCACGGCGGCCGCCGTTTTCTTCTTCGTCGTCAAGCCCTACAACGTGTTGATGTCCCACCGCGCCCAGGAGGACCCGACCGTCAAGGAGTGCCCGGAGTGCACAAGCGAGATCCCGATCAAAGCCCGGCGCTGCCCGATGTGCACCGCGGACCTGATGGCGGCCGGAACCAGCCCCGCATAATCCCGGCCATCCCGGAACCGACGGCGGCCGGAGGCACTTCCGCGTAGTCCGCCACCCCAATCCGGCGTCGTCGCCTCTGGGACCGCGGGACCCTGGGGACCGCGGGACCCTGGGGCCCGAGGGACCGTGGGACCCGAGGGACCGCGGGACCCGAGGGACCGCGGGACCCGAGGGAGCGCAGGACCCGAGGGAGCGGCGGGAACAAGAGGACACAGCGGGCCGCGGGAGCGACGCACCCGAGGTCCCGAGGGTGCAGAACGGAGAAAAGCCGAAAACGGCCTTCGGCTTTTCCACGGGACGCGCTGTGAGCGGGACATATGGAGAAAACCCACGGCGGCGGATCGGATTTTCTCCGATATGCACGTCTGGCGTCCGGGGTCGGGCGGCCGGGCTCGCCCGGCGTCGTTCGGGCGGCCGGCCGGGTCTCGCGGCCGGCGCCCGTGGGCCGGACCGCGGAGACCGGGAGAAGGCCAGACCGCGGAGACCGGGAGAAGGCCAGACCGCGGAGGCCGGGACAAGGCCAGACCGCGGAGGGCGGGAGAAGGCTAGACCGCGGAGGGCGGAGCGGCCGTCTCGGCCGTCTGACCGGGCACGACGGAGATAACCCGCCCACGCCGCCCGTGCGTGAAGGCCACCGTCCCGGCCGCGCGGGCGTAGACCGTGTGGTCACGGCCGAGACCGACGCCGTCACCCGGCTTGAAGCGGGTGCCGCGCTGGCGGACGATGATTTCTCCTCCGGTCACGGTCTGGCCGGCGAACACCTTCACGCCGAGGTACTTGGGCTTGGAATCGCGGCCGTTGCGGCTGGAGCCGAGGCCCTTCTTATGTGCCATCGCTGTCTTCCTTCCCGGCGTCGGCGGCCACCGGGGTCGGCGCTGAGGCCGAGGCGGCGCGCGAGCGTGTCGTCTTGCGGCCCAGCGAGGTGACCTCGATGCGGGTCAGCTCCTGACGGTGACCGGTCCGCCGCTTGTAGCCGCGCTTGGGCTTGAACTTGACGATCCGCAACTTGGGACCTCGCTCGTGGGCAACGATGCGGGCCGAGACGGTCACCTTGCTCAGGTCGTCGCCGTCCACGACATCGCTGCCGTCGACGAGCAGCAGGGGCTGGAGCTCGACGGTGTCTCCGTCGGCGGCGGGCAGGCGCTCGATGAGCAGGGTCTGGCCCTCGCTCACGCGGTACTGCTTGCCACCTGTCTTGACGATCGCGTACATGGATTATCGGGGGGTTTCCGGGGGTGTCCCCCGGATGGTCGCGTACATGGATTATCTGGGGGTTTCCGGGGGTGTCTCCCGGATGGTCGCGTGCATGGTCATTCCGAATCTGACGCCGCGGTCCCGGCCTTGGCGCCCGAACGGCGCCGTCCGCCTCTGCGGCCGCGGCGCCGAGGCTTGGATTCTAGTTCATCCTCGGCGCTACCCGAATCCTGCGTCCCCGCGGCGGCCGGGACGTCGAGCAGGGAGGCGACCGCCGCCGTGCGACCAACCTCGTCGATGCGGACCACGTGTTTCTCGCCGACGTAGCGCGTGCCACCCTTGACCTGGATGATGTAGCCGTCGATCTTGGCCACGCCGTCGCCCGGGCTGTACATGTGGGGTTCGACGATCTCCACATGGACCTCCTCGCCCTCGCGGAAGGGCAGGGCCCGCTCCAGGACCTCATCCCGGTCGCCTTCGAGCAGGACGGCGAAATGCTCCAGCGGGAGCCCCTCGGAGCCCTCGAACACGAACACCTTGCCGGTCTCCTCCTCGACCGCGTGCAGGACCCGGGAGTCATTGCCGGTGAACTCGGCGCTGACCCGCGGGTTCATCTGGATGAGGATCGCGTCAGCCGATGACTGCTTGACCAGGTCACGCATGCGGCGCTCGAATTCGATGGCGATCGTTTCCTCGGACTTGATCACGCCCTCACCGTCGCAGGTTGGGCAGGGGCGGGTCATGATCTCCCGCACACCGTCGGTGACGTTCTGCCGGGTCATCTCAACCAGCCCCAACGGGGAGATCTCGACCACGAAGGTCTTGGTCCGGTCCTCGTCGAGGGCCTTGCGCAGCGTCTTGAGGACGGCGTCACGGTTGCGGGACCGGGACATGTCGATGAAGTCGATGACGATGATCCCGCCGATGTCGCGCAAGCGCAACTGCCGCACGACCTCGTCGGCCGCCTCGAGATTGGTCTTGGTAATCGTGTCCTCCAGGCGCGCGCCCTTCCCGCGACCGATGAACGAGCCGGAATTGACATCGATCACGGTCAGCGCCTCGGCGTAATCGATCATGAGATAGCCACCGCTGGGCAGATCGACCCGCCGCGACAGCGTTGACTCCAGCACTTCCTCGACCCCGAAGGACTCGAACAGGGGCTGGGGCTCATCCCAGAGCTCGACGTGCTCGACCAGGTCGGGGGCGGTGCGGGAGAAGAACGAGACGAGGCGGTGATGCTGCTTGGGGTCGTCGACGACCGCGCGCTCGAAATCGGCGGAGAAGATGTCGCGCACCACGCGCACCGAGAGATCGGCCTCCTGGAAGACGAGGGCCGGGGCCTGGGTCTCCTTGACGCGCTTCTCGAGGACCTCACCGAGCTTGAACAGATACAGCAGCTCGCGCTCGAGATCGGCCCGGGAAGCGCCGTGGGCCGCGGTGCGGATGATGGCGCCGGCGCCCCTGAGGTCAAGCTTGGCCGCCTCCTTGCGCAGCCGCTCGCGCTCCTTTTCCTCGAGCCGGCGCGAGACGCCGACCCCCTCACCGTAGGGGGCGTAGACCATGTAGCGCCCGGCGATGGTCAGGTCCATGGAGAGCCGGGCCCCCTTGGTCTTGAGCGGGTCCTTGACCACCTGGACGACGATGTCCTGCGCCGGCTTGAGCATGTCGGTGATCTGACGGCCGTCCCGGCCGGAGCCGCGGCCCCGGCGAGGCGCCTCGACGCCCGGCAGGACGATCTCGTCGACGTGGAGAAAGCCGTTCTTCTCCAGGCCGATATCGACGAACGCCGCCTCGAGGCCGGCGAGGACGTTGTCGACCCGGCCCTTGTAGATGTTGCCGACGATCGACCGGTTGCCGCGGCGCTCGAGATACAGCTCGGCGACCTGATACCCGGCGCCCGGGGGGGCCGGCTTACGCCGGCGAGTGGAAGCCCGCGGGCTGGGCTTGCGCGGTCCAACGGTGCCCGTCGACTCCAGCAAAGCGACCCGGGTCTCCCCACGGTCGACGCTGACCAGTACTTGTTTTTTCAATTTGCAGTCCTTTAAACATGAGTCGCGCGGATCTGGTCGCGCTGACGTGTACGAAAATAGTGATTACCTCGGCCGGGACTTCCCGCTCGAGGCCAAGCGGGCCTGCACGTAGATGGATTGCAGGAGCCCAATGGCCAAAAAGGTGACGATCACCGACGAGCCTCCGTAGCTCAACAGCGGCAGGGGCACGCCCGTGATGGGCATGATCCCGATCGTCATCCCGACGTTGACGAAGACCTGGAACATCAGCATGGCCAGAATGCCTCCGGCGATGAGCGTGCCGTACAGGTTCTTGGACATGGTGAGGATTCGCAGTGTGCGCCAGATCAACAGTGCGTATAACGACAGCACGATGGCCGCTCCGACGAATCCATAGGTCTCGCCCACCGCCGCATACACGAAGTCCGTGTCGTTGGCCGGCAGGAAGTTCAGCTTGGTCTGGGTCGCGTTGTTGCCGCGGCCCGTCTTCTGTCCCGAGCCGATCGCGATGAGCGACTCGGTGATCTGATAAGTCTGGTTGCCCGGATCCCGGGACGGATTCAAGAACCCGGTGAGACGCTGCTGCTGGTAGGGCTTGAGCACGTGGACCCCGAGGGCCGGCGCGCCGGCCAGGACGATGGCCACGGCGGCCAGGAACATGGCCACCAGCCCGATGAGCTGCTTCCACGAGGTTCCCGCGAAGAACAGGATGCTGAAGCCGACGGCCACGTAGACCATGCCCGTGCCCAGGTCGGGCTGGGGGATGACGATCAGCGCGGGGATCAGGGCCAGCAGCATGATCCGGGCCGTGGTCCTCCGTTCGTGCAGCCGGCGCGAGCGGTCGACCGCGAACGCGCCCAGGGCGACGATGATGAGCAGCTTGCCGAACTCCGAGGACTGGAACTGCATGAAGCCGAGCGGGACCCAGCGCCGCGCCCCCTGGATCGGCGGCATCCCGTAGACGACCAGGTTCAGCGCGATCATGACCGCGAACAGGCCCCACTTGTACTCGCGCAGCCGCGAGTAGTCGATCCGGCTGAGGAGCACGACCAGGAGCAGACCGATGCCGGCGTAGATGGCCTGGCGCTCGACGTAGAACAGCGGGTGGCCCGGCACCGCCTTGCGGGTGGCGCTGTTGAGCGTCATCAGCGAGCAGGCGATCAGGCCGGCCGCGGCCAGGAGCAGCAAGGGATCGGGGAGGACCCGCGGGCGGCGGGCGATCATCTCCTCGCCGGGCTGAATGACCTTCATGCCGGCTCCGCTCGTCATCGGGCTGGCTCCCCGCTCGGCACCGCTCGCACGCTCGCGCTCAGAATCCTCGGCAAGCGCCCGATTCGTCCGGCTGACTCACCGGCTTGCCAGCCATCCTGAATCATCCAGCTGCTCACA
>JAXDGI010000222.1:0-10112 GCA_034665145.1 Solirubrobacteraceae bacterium | reverse complement strand
AAGCGGCTCCGCGAGCGACGGGCACCCTTGGCGATCGCGCTCAACCGGCCACGGGCGGGCGTGTAGAGGTGCAGAATCCGGTCAGCTTCGCCATAGCGGATCGAGCGCAGCACGATGGCCTCGGTCTTCAGTGACCCGGGCATGGCTACGCCTGCGCTATCTTTTTTGAAGTTATGAAATCAGTCACCGTGTACACCACCGACAACTGCTCGATGTGCTCGGGCGCGAAGATGCTTCTCGGCAAGCGCAACATCGCCTACGAGGAAGTCAATCTGGCACGCGACGCGGACAGCCGGACCAAGCTCGTCGAGCTGACCGGTATGGCCACCTTCCCGCAGATCCTGATCGACGGCGAGCCGATTGGCGGCTTTGAACAGCTGCTGGCCGCCGACCGCGCCGGCCGCCTGGCCGAGCTGCTGGCCGCCTGACCGACGGTCAGACCCGCCGCCGCGCCCGGGGGCGCGGCTGGCAGTGCTCGCAGACGTAGGTTCCTCTTCCGCCCACGACCAGCTTGGCGATCGGCCGGGCGCAGTTCGGACAGGGCAGCCCGGCCCGGCGGTGGACGAGGAACTGATCCTGAAACGAACCGTGGGCGCCGTCGACGTGGCGGAAGTCATCGATCGTGGCCCCCTTGGCCTCGATCCCGGCCAGCAGGGACGCCTCGATCGCGGTGCGCAGGGCGGCCAGCTGCGAGCGCGTCAGCGTGCCCGCTCGGCGCAGCGGGTGAATTCGGGCCCGGAACAGCGCCTCATCGGCGTAGATGTTCCCCACGCCGGCGATGCGCCGCTGGTCGAGCACGAATGACTTGACCGGGGCGGTCCGGCCGCGGGCCAGGGCGCGCAGATGAGCCAGGGTGAACTCGGGCGTGAGCGGCTCGATCCCGATCCGCTGCCCCAGGTACGCGTCCCGGGCCGCCTCGCCGGGCAGCAGGTGTCCGGTGCCGAAGCGGCGGGGATCGACGTAGATCACCCGTCGGTCGTCATCGAGGCGAAAGCGAGCTCGCGTGTGCCGGGGTTCGGCCATCGGATCGATGAGCAGCGTGCCGGTCATGCGCAGGTGCACGAGCAGATAGAGCTCGCCCGACAGCTCCCAGACCAGGTACTTCCCGGCTCGGCCCAGATGGTCGATGCGGCGGCCTCGCAGGCTCCCGGCCACCAGTTCGGGGGGCTCGGGCCGGGTCCAGCGGGGATCGAGGATCTCGGCCGCGGTGATGGTCCGCCCCTCGAGCACGGGGGCAAGCTGACGGCGGATGGTCTCGACCTCGGGCAGCTCGGGCATAGCTGGCTTTTAGCAGCGTTGCTCACAGGAACGAGTGCCCGGGCAGCTCCGGCGCCTGGCCGCCGGCCAGCCAGTCGAGCACGCTGGCACCGACATCGGACAGCGGCCCGTAGTGCCGGCGTCCGCGATGACCGGCGAAGCGGGCCAGCAGTGGGGCGTGCTCGCGCGTGTGATCGGTCCGCGGGGAGGTCAGATCGCAGCCGTGGTCGGCGGTGAGCACGAGGAGATCACCGGCGCGCAGACGACCGAGCCAGTCACCGAGCGCGGCGTCGATGTCCTCCAGCGCGCCGGCAAAGCCCACGAAATCGTGGCGATGCCCGTAGAGCTGATCGGTCTCGATCAGATTGGTGAACACGAAGCCGGCGTCGAGCTCGTCGATCAGCCGGCCGGTCTCGTCCAGCGCCCGAGCGTTCGTTGCCCCGGGATGTTGGACGTCGATTCCGACGCCAGCGAACAGCTGCCCGACCTTGCCCACCGCGTGGGTCGGCACGCCCGCGGCCTGCAGCGCATCGAGATAGCTGGGCCGCGGCGGTGCCAGCGCGAAGTCGCGCCGGCCGTCGGTCCGGGCAAAGTCGCCGTCCCGGCCGGCGAAGGGACGGGCGATCACCCGTCCCACGGGATGCTCGGCGGGCAGGTCACGCCGAACCTCGGCGCAGATGGCGTACAGCTCGTCGCAGGTCACGGTGTCAACGTGGGCGGCGACCTGGAGCACCGAGTCCTGGCTCGTGTAGACGATCAGGCCCCCCGTGGCTCGGGCCTCCGCGCCGAATTGCTCGATGGCCTCCAGGCCGTTGCTCGGCCGGTTACAGAGGACCTGACGGCCGCTGACCTGGCGAACCAGGGCGATCACCGGCTCGGGAAAGCCCTGCGGATACACGGGTGGCCGTTGCTCGGCGACCAGGCCCATCAGTTCCCAGTGGCCGGCCGTTGAGTCCTTCCCGGCCCCGAGCGCGTGCAGGCGGCCGTGGAGGGCCGGTGTCGCCGCCGGAGGGAGGCCGGTCAGCGCCAGCGCGCTGCCGAGTCCGAGGGCCTGCAGATGCGGCAGCTCGAGGCCGCCGAGATGCTCGGCCAGATGCGCGAGCGTGTTGCTGCCCTCATCCCCGTAGTCGGAGGCATCCGGCAGCGCGCCCGCCCCGCAGGCGTCGAGCACGACGACGAAGGCACGCCGCCCATCGCCCCGGTGGGCTCCGTTAGTCCTCTCCGTCCCAGTAATCGAGCTTCTCCAGCCGCGCCATCAGGTTGACGCCTCGGAAGGCGATCTTGTTCGAGCGTGGGTAGTAGCAGATGTCCCCAGGATCGCGGGTCCCATAGGCCAGATATACGAGGCCGCGGTCGCCGGCCCGCAACACGTGGGAAATTCCCGTGGCCGCCGGGCGGCCGATCACCGTGCCCGACCGGACCGGCGTCTCGTCCTCATCCAGGATCAGGACCCCGTCACCCTCGAGCACGATGAAGATCTCCTCCTCGATGCTGTGGCAATGCTGGGCGGCAGCTTCCTTGCCCGCCGCGACGCGGACGTGCTGGAGGCCGGAGCGTTCTGAGCCGAGCTGGCGACCGAAGTTGCGCCGCGTTCGCTCCACTCGGGGACGCGTGACGGTGACCGGCTCGAGCTCGTCGAGATTGACGATCGTGGCCGGACGCTCAGCGGCTAGGTCGGGGACCTCGGGTGGCCCCTGCTCGGCTTCACGAGCGAACTGGAGCGGGACACCGTCAACGACGCCGGGGACGCTGTGCACCCCGCGCGTGCCGACCAGCGAGAGCTCGAGGCGCGGCAGGCGCAGGCTCTCGTCGTATTCCCGGGTGCCGAAGGCGAGCAGGTCGAGATCTGTGTCGGCCCGGATCGTGTGGGCGCCCCGCCGCGGGGCGTAGAGAATGGCGTCTCCGGCGCCGATCTCCGCGCTCCGCCCGGCCTGCCAGGAGATGCCGCGCCCGGCGAGCACGTAGAAGATCTCCTCTGACCGGCCGTGCTCGTGGGCCGGGGTGGACCAGCATCCGGGCGCCAGCTGGATGCGGCGCACCCCCAGGGTGCGCGACCCGGCCGACTCGCCGAGCATCGTCCAGCGGCCGCGCAGGTGACCGAGCTCGTAGTGCAACGTGCGGGCGTCGTCGAAGTGGGTCAGGCCCACCGTCGCTCAGCCTCCGTGGGAGATCTGGGCCCGCGGGTGGGCGTCGAAGTACACGTCGCGCAGGCGGTCCACCGACAGGTGGGTGTAGATCTGGGTCGTGCCGATGTCGGCGTGACCGAGCATCTCCTGGAGCGAGCGCAGGTCGCATCCACCGGCCAGCAGATGGGTGGCGAACGTATGGCGCAGGGTGTGCGGGCTCATACGGTGCTCGAGCCCGGCGCTGCGGGCGTGGCCCTGGACGATCTTGTACAGCCCCTGCCGGGAGAGGCCGCCACCGCGCAGGTTGACGAACACCCGGAGCTCATCGGCCAGGCCGACCAGCCGGGGCCGGCCCCGCTTCAGGTAGGCCTCGAGCGTCTCGATCGCCTTGCGTCCGATCGGGACCAGCCGCTCCTTGGAGCCCTTGCCCCGGGCGCGGAGGACCCCCGCCTCGAGATCGAGCTCGGAGAGGCGCAGGGTGATGGCCTCGGTGGCGCGCAGGCCGCACGCGTACATCGTCTCCAGCAGCGCGCGGTCGCGCAGCGCGGCCGGCGCATTGCCGGTGGGCTGGGCGAGTAGCCGGCTGACCTCGTCGCGGCTGAGCACCTTGGGCAGGCGGCCCGGCGCGCGCGGCGGGCGCAGCTCGGAGGTGGGATCGTGGCCGATCAGCTGCTCGCGCCGCAGGTGGCGGTAGAACGAGCGCAGGCAGGCGATCTTGCGCTGCAGCGTGGCCGCGGCCACCGGGGGCTTGCCCTCGTGGCCGTCGGCCAGCTCAGAGATGAAGCCGGCCATCTCCTGCGGGCTGACATCGAGCGGATCGCGGCCGGCACGGCCCAGATACTGGCCGAACTGGGCCAGGTCTGAACGGTAGGCCTCAAGGGTGTTGCGCGACAGGCCGCGTTCGAGCTCGAGGGTGCCGAGGAAGTCGAGGGTCAGCTCGGTCAAATGGCGCTGCTGATCGGTGCTCTGGACTGCGCTCACCCAGGACGTATTCGCCTCACCGCGCGCCAGTCCTCCGGCTGGCCGGGGTCATGCGCCAGTAGGGGGGTCAGGGCTTACCCCCGGGCCACGCGTGCTGCCGGTGGGGTCAGGCTTCGGGCAGGGTCCCGCGCTCGAGCTGCGCGACGAGCCAGTACAGCGCGATCAGCGACTTGGAATCCTCGCACTCCTCGAGCGCGGCGTCGAGCTCATCGAGCGGCCAGGGGACGATCTCGATCATCTCGCCCGGGTCGGGCTCGGCGTCTGGTGCGTCGGACAGATCGCGCGCAAGGTACAGCCAGACGCGCTCGTCGCTGAAGCCGGGACTGGTGAAGAAGACCTCGAGCTCGCGCCAGTCCTGCGCCTGCTTGCCGATCTCCTCGGCCAGTTCGCGCTGGGCGGTCCTGAGTGTCGGCTCTCCCTCGACATCGCGCTTGCCGGCCGGGATCTCCAGCGAGGCGGACAGATCGGCCGGCTCCCGCGGCTGACGGGTCAGCCACACGACCTCAGAGTCCACAGCGAGGATGCCGACCGCGCCCGGATGCCAGACCTTCTCGCGGCTGACCACCTGGCCGTCGGCATGGCGGAAGTGCTCGACGCCGGCGGTGAAGATCTGGCCCTGCCAGGTGATCTCGGCGGACACACGGTCAAAGTTGCTCATGGCCACATCTTGTCTTCCCGCAAACAGCGCTCCCTCACCCCGCTGCTCCGATTTCGGCGGCGGCCTCGTCAACGAGGGCGATGGCCAGCTCGAGGAGGGTTTCGAGATTCTGGGCGCTGATCCGCTCCCCCGGCTCGTGGTTGCGCTCTGTGCCGTCGGCCAGGCACGTGCAGGCAAAGCCGGCGGTGCGAAAGGAATTGGCGTCCGAGGCCCCGCCGGAATTGATCGGCCGCGGCGCAAAGCCACAGGCCCGCAGGGCGCGCTCGGCGACGACGGTCTCCACCGCCTTGGGCTTGGTCCGGTAGCCCTGGAACATGCGCTCGACCGTCAAGTCGAGATCGCATTCCGTGGCGTCGGCGGCGTCCTGGAGGTGGTCCACGGTCTCGGTGGCCAGCGCGGTGGCCCTGGCCTCGTCGAGGCTGCGCACCTCGGCCTCGACGCGGCAACGTTCGGGCACGACGTTGATGGCCGTCCCGCCGTCGATCAGGCCCACGTTGGCCGTTGTCGCCTCGTCGATGCGGCCCAGACGGAGGTTGGCAATGCCCCGGGCAGCGGCCAGCACCGCACTCCGGCCGACCTCGGGGCGAACCCCGGCGTGGGCAGCGCGGCCACGAAACTCGGCCACGATCCGGTAATGGGTCGGCGAGGCCGCGACGATCTCGCCGATCGGCGTGGCGTGGTCGAACACGTAGCCGAACGAGCTCTCAAGCGCCGCGACATCGAACGCCCGGGAGCCGCGCAGCGACACCTCCTCACAGACCGTGAACAGGAACTCGAGTCCGATCGGGGGCTCGTCGCCATCGCTGAAGCGGCGCGCCAGTTCGAGGGCCACGGCCACCGCGGACTTGTTGTCGGCGCCGAGGATCCCCTGGTTGGCGTTCTCCCAGTACCCGCCGCTGAGCACCGGCTCAATCGGCGCGACCGGCGGCACCGTGTCCAGGTGCGCGCAGATGAGCAGGCTGCCGGGCGCGCCGCCGGGGATCCGAGCCAGGAGGTTTCCGGCCTCGGATCCCGCGGCCTGAGCGCTGGAGTCCTCCGTGACCATGAGGCCCATCGTCTCCAGCTCGGCCGTGACCCAATCGGCGCAGGCGCGCTCGCGCCCCGAGGGGCTGCGAATGCGGCACAGCGCGGCGAACGTCTCGTGTAGACGGGCGCGCTCGGTCTCATTTGTGCGACCCACCTCAGGAGCCCACTACAACGCCGCGGAGGCCCGGTTCACGACGCGGCGCTGCGCGAGACGCTTACGTCTCGCGCGTCACCCCTGGCCGGCGCATTGGCGTCGGCATGCCTGAGGGCGGCGCCCACGAATTCGCGAAACAGCGGCGCCGGGCGTTCCGGGCGCGACTTGAACTCGGGGTGGTACTGGGAGGCCACGTAGAACGGGTGCTCGTCGGCCGACAACTCGATCGCCTCGACCAGCCGCTCGTCAGGTGAGGTGCCCGAGCAGACCAGCCCGGCCGCCTCGAGCCGCTTGCGCAGATGATTGTTGACCTCGTAGCGATGACGGTGGCGCTCGTAGACGACGGCCTCACCGTAGAGCGCACGGATCCGCGTGTCCTCGTGCAGCTTGACCGGATCGGCGCCCAGTCGCATCGTGCCGCCCATGTCGGCGATTTCCTTCTGCTCGGGCAGAAGATCGATGACCGGGAACGGGGTCTCGAGGTCCATCTCGGTTGAGTTGGCGCCATCCATGCCGGCCACGTTGCGGGCGAACTCGCTGACCGCGACGTGCATGCCCAGGCAGACACCCAGATAGGGGATGCGTTGCTCGCGGGCAATCTGCGCGGCGCTGATCTTGCCCTCCCAGCCGCGCCCACCGAAACCGCCGGGAATGAGGATCCCGTCGGCGCTCTCGAGACGCCCGCGCACGTCGTGCTCGGCGACGGCCTCGGAGTCCACCCAGTCGATCTCGACCTTGCAGCCGTGGTGCACACCCGAATGGCGCAGGGCTTCGACGACCGACAGGTAGGCATCCTCGAGCTGGACGTATTTGCCGACCAGGGCGATCCGGACCGACCGATTCACCTCGCTGGCCCGGCGGGTGATCTCCGCCCAGCCGCTCAGGTCGGGCGTCCCGGGCTCAAGGCCGAAGTACTCACCGAGGATGAAGTCATCGACCCCCTGGGACTTGAAGGCCAGCGGCACCTGGTAGATGTCGGGCACGTCGTACCCGGACACCACCGCCTCGACCGGCAGGCTGGCGAACAGGGCGATCTTGCGGCGGATGTCGCTCGAGAGCTCGGCTTCCGAACGGCAGATGACCATGTCCGGTGCGATACCGATGCGCCGCAGCTCATTGACCGAATGCTGGGTCGGCTTGGTCTTCAGCTCCCCGGCGTGCCCGATGTAGGGCACGAGCGTCAGATGAATGAACATGCAGCGCCGGCGGCCCACGTCGACGGGGAACTGCCGGATGGCCTCCAAAAACGGCAGCGACTCGATGTCGCCCACGGTGCCGCCGATCTCCGTGATGACGAAATCGACGTCGCTGGAGTCGGCCATCAGCTTGACCCGCGATTTGATCTCATCCGTGATGTGGGGCACGACCTGCACGGTCGCCCCGAGGTAGTCACCGCGGCGCTCGCGGCGAATCACCGTGTTGTAGACGCCGCCGGCGGTGATGTTGGACGCCCGGCTCGTGTTGGCGTCTGTGAACCGCTCGTAGTGGCCGAGGTCCAGGTCGGTCTCGGCGCCGTCCTCGGTGACGAAGACCTCGCCGTGCTGGTAGGGCGACATCGTGCCGGGATCGACGTTGATGTACGGGTCGAACTTCTGCAGCTGGACCGAGAGCCCTCGGGCCACCAGGAGCCGCCCGATCGACGCCGCGGCAATGCCCTTGCCGAGCGACGAGACAACCCCGCCAGTGATGAAGATAAACCGTGTTTCGCCGTGCGCCATACGTCTCTACCGAGTCTAACGGGGCCTCAGACGGATCTGGCTCGGCCCGGGTCAGGCGGCGCGCAGAAGCTCACGGGCATGCTCATTTGCAGCCTGATCCTGGTCAGCGCCACCGAGCATCCGGACCAGCTCGCCGACGACGTCATCGCCGGTCAGCGGCGTCACGGTGGTCGTGGCCGGGGTCACCGTGGCGTCCTTGGCGATCGTGAAGTGCCGCTCGGCCAGGGCGGCGACCTGGGGCAGGTGGGTGATGCAGAGGATCTGATGGCCGCCGGAGAGCTTGCGGAGGTGCTCTCCGACCGCACGGGCCGTGAGGCCGCCGATGCCGGCGTCGACCTCATCGAAGACGAGCAACGGGTTGTCGCCGCGCTCTCCGGCCGGCTCGCCGTGGGCCACGCTCATGAGGGCCAGCATCACCCGCGACAGCTCGCCCCCGGAGGCCACCTCGCGCAGCGGTGCCAAGGCGCCGCCGGCATTGGGGGCGATCATCATCTCGATCGTCTCCGCGCCCCGCGGTCCGCAGCCCTCAGAGCGCGAGCCCAGCTCGATCTCAAAACGGGCGTCGGCCATGGCCAGCTCGGCCAGGCGTTCGCGTACGGCGGCGGCCAGCCTCGGAGCGGCCTTGCGCCGGGCGCCGCCCAGCTTGTCGGCGAGACGGTCGAGCGCGGCCTGGGCGGCGGCCAGCTCCTGCACTCCCGCCTCGAGCGCCTCCTCGGCATGCTCGAGCTGCACCCGGCGGGCGCGGCAGCTCTCGGCGTGGGCCAGGACTTCGGTCAGGCTGCCGCCGTACTTGCGCTGGAGGCGGGCGAGCACGCCGAGACGCTCCTCGATCGCCTCGAGGCTGGGCGCGGTCAGCGTGTCGTCGCCGGCGGCCGCCCCCTCCTCGAGCCCGGCCAGGTAACCGCGCAGCTCGGCGGCGACGTCCTCGGCCTCATAACGCAGGGCCTCCATCCGCTGCGCGGCGGCGGCGAGCTGCGGGTCGATGTCGGCCACCGTCTGCAGCTGGGCGACGGCGGTGGCCAGTATCTCCGCCACGCCGCCCTCGGTCTCAGGGGATATCGCCTCCGCCCCGGCCAGGGCGGCGCCGCGCAGGGCTTCGAGATGGCGCAGGCGATCACGGCGCGCGACGAGCTCCGCCTCCTCCGCGACGCTCGGGTCGGCGGACTCGATCTCGGTCAGCTCGAAGCCGAGGAGGTCGAGCTCGCGCTCCCGGGCACCGGCCCGCTCGCGCAGCTCCGTCAAGGCCCGGCGCCGCTCGCGCACGTCGTCATAGGCGCTCCGCAGGCGCTGACGCAGATCGGCCTGGGCGGGGCCGCAGTAGGCGTCGAGCACGTCGAGCTGGGCGGTGCCCAGCATGAGCTTGCGATGTTCGTGCTGGCCGTAGAAGGAGAGCAGCGTCCCGCCAAGCTCCTGCAGGTCAGCGACGGTGGCTGCCCGCCCGCACACGTACGCGCGGGTGCGACCGTCGGGCCACACGCGCCGGGCGAGCACGATCTCCTCGGCGCCGGTGGGCAGGCTCTCTGAGCCGGCCAGCTCCGGCGGGAGCGCGAACACCCCCTCGACATAGGCCTCCTCCGCCCCCGGCCGCACGATCCCCCGGCGGGCCTTCCCACCCAGGAGCAGGTCCAGGGCGTGGGCGAGCAGCGTCTTGCCCGCCCCGGTCTCCCCCGTGAGCATGTTCAGTCCCGGCGCCAGGCGCAGTTGTGCCCGATCCATCAGCAGCAGGTTCTCAACGCGGAGTTCGTGGAGCATCACTCGACGGTCTACCAGCCGCCGCCGACAGATCCGCGAGCCACAGAGGATCGCGGAAGGCCGCGCCAGCCCCCGTGGTGGGGCGGCCCAAATCGACTCCGCGGCCCGCCGACCCCCCGCGAAGGGTGTGTCGAATGATCGGCGCGTTGACCATCCGCGTGTCTATCCCCGCACAAGTGTGACGCTTGTGCCTCGAGGGGGTGGGCGCCCTCGGGACGTGGCGAATTCTCGTGACGGCGCGGGTCAGCTCACAGGGGCGTGGCCAACCGCCCGAACTTCTGGCGCAGGCGTTGATAGAAGGTCACACCCGGAACCTGGGCGAGCCGAGCGAGATCGTTGACGAAGCGAGCCTCGACCTTGTCCCCGGCGTCGATGTCACAGATCGGACGTCCGTCGACGGTCACTTCGACGGCCTCCTCCTGGGAGCGGTTGTGGACGGT
>JAXDGI010000221.1:0-21134 GCA_034665145.1 Solirubrobacteraceae bacterium | reverse complement strand
TTCAAATCCCGCCCGGCGCCCGCAGGATCGCCGCGGCCGGTCAGACTGCCGGCTTGACCCTCAGCGGCCGGCGCCGGGCCGGCTCGCGCCCGGGCGGCTGACGCGGCTCGGGCCCCGGCTCGAGCGTGGGGATGGGCCGCGCGACCGGTTGCTCGCCCTCGACCCGGACCGCCTCGCCGTGGTGATGAATCTCCAGCGACTCCCCGTCGAGCAGCCAGTAGCGCGCTGCGTCACGGTCGACCTCGACCTGCAGCGTGCGGGCCTGGAAGACGATCCGGAAGCGCAGGCGAGTCAGTGCCCCGGGCAGTCGCGGGCGAAAGCTGAGCTGACCCCCGTGGTCGCGCATGCCGCCGAACCCGCATACCGCGGCCAGCCAGGTGCCGGCCACCGAGGCGATGTGGATCCCGTCCGAGGTGTTGTGCTCGAGGTCTCCCAGGTCCATCAAGGCCGCCTCGGCGAAGTAGTCGAAGGCGAGCTCGACATGGCCCACCTCGGCCGCCACGATCGACTGGATACACGCCGACAGTGAGGAGTCACGCACGGTGAGCGGCTCGTAGTAGTTGAAGTTGCGCTGCTTCTCCTCCCGTGTGAAGGCGTCGCCGCAGGCGAACAGGGCCAGCACCAGGTCGGCCTGCTTGACGACCTGCTTGCGATACAGGTCGAAGTAGGGGAAGTGCAGCATGAGCGGGTACTCGTCCGGGCCGGTCTCGTCGAAGTTCCAGCGCTGATGGAAGGTGAAGCCCTCGGCCTGGGGGTGCACGCCGAGGGAGTCGTCATAGACGACGATCATGGACCGTGCCGCGTCACGCCAGCTGGCCACCTCCTCGTCGTCGACCCCGAACCCCTCGGCGAGATCATGATGGGTCTCGGCCAGGTCCGCGGCGGCGGTCAGGTTCCGCTGGGCCATCAGGTTCGTGTACACGTTGTTGTCGGCGATGGCGCTGTACTCGTCGGGACCGGTGACGCCATCGATCCGGAAGGCCCCATGGGGATCGTGGTGGCCGAGTGAGCGCCACAGCCGGGCGGTCTCGATCAGCAATTCCAGACCGCATTCGCAGGCGAAGGCGTCATCGCCGGTGGCGGCGAGATACCGCCTGACCGCGTCGGCGATGTCCGCGTTGATGTGAAAGGCCGCCGTCCCCGCCGGCCAGTAGCTCGAGCACTCCTCGCCCCGGATCGTGCGCCACGGGAAGACCGCTCCCCGCAGGCCGAGCGTACGGGCGCGCGCGCGGGCCAGGTCGATGGTCGAGCGCCGCCAGCGCAATGCGTCAGCTGCCGCCGTCGGGGCCGTGTAGGTGAGGACGGCCAGGACGAACATCTCGGTGTCCCAGAAGGTATGGCCGTCATAGCCGGGGCCGGTCAGACCCTTGGCGGCGATGGCGCGCTGCTCGCCTCGCGCGCCCGCCTGCAGGGTGTGAAAGAGGGCAAATCGCAATGCCTGCTGAAGCTCGGCATCGCCGTCGAGCTCGACATCGGACCTGGCCCAGAAGTCATCCAGGTACTCACGCTGCTCGCGGCACATGCCCTTCCAGCCAATGTGGCGTGCCCCGGTTCCGGCGGCCGCCACCTGGTCACGGAGGGCAGCGGCGGAGCGCTGGCTGGACCAGCCGTAGCCGAGCAGCTTGACGATGCGCAGGGGAGAATCAGGCGAGATGTCGGCGGTGACCTGAAAGCGGGCGAGGTCGGGAAACGCCTCGACCCATGTCTGGGTCCCGTCGGGCCCGTCCACAACGTGGTCCATCGACGCGGCGACGCGCAGACCCGAGCTCTTGGTCCGATGGACGAGGATGGCCCGATTCTCATGGCAGTCAAAGGACTCGGACACGAGCGGGGCGGATAGGGCGGCGGCCGCCCGCGGGTCAGCGCTGGCCTCGGGCCCGCCCTCGTTGGCGGCGAGCTGGGACTGGAGCACGACCTGGAAATCACCGTCCACCGACTCCACCGTGTAGGCGATCAGCGCCACCGCTCGCTGTGTGAACGACACCAGCCGTGTGCTTGTCACCCGCACCCGCCGCCCGGTGGGGGAGATCCACTCCACCTCGCGGTGCAGCGTGCCGGCCCGAAAGTCGAGGAAGCGCTGATGGGAGATGACCGTCCCGTAGCGCAGGTCAAATGGCTCATCCTCGACGAGCAGACGGATGACCTTGCCGTTGGTGACGTTGACGACCGTCTCACCGTCCTCCGGATAGCCGTAACCGGCCTCGGCATAGGGGAGCGGGCGGACCTCGAAGAACCCACCGAGGTAGGTGCCGGGCAGCCCGTAGGGCTCGCCCTCGTCGAGATTTCCGCGCAGGCCGACGTGCCCGTTGGAGAGCGCGAACACCGACTCGGTCTCGGCGAGCGTGTCGAGGTGCAGCTCGGTCTCGCGGATCCCCCACGGCTCGACGGGGAAAGCGGGCCGCTGGATCATTGGTCGTCGAGCAGCTCGCTGAGGTCCTTGACGACCACGTCGGCGCCGTGGCCGCGCAGCGCGTCGGCCTGACCAACGCGGTCGACGCCGACCACGTAGCCAAAATCTCCGGCCCGCCCGGCCTGTACACCGGCGAGAGCGTCCTCGTATACGCACGCCTCCGCGCGGCCGACGCCGAGGGCACGCGCTCCGGCCAGGAATGTGTCCGGAGCGGGCTTGCCCTGCAGATGTCGTTCCTCGGCCACCTTGCCGTCGATGCGGGCCTCGAACAGATCCTCGATCCCTGCGGCGATCAGCACATCGCGGCAGTTGGCGCTGGAGGAGACCACGGCGCGGTGCAGGCCAGCGTCCCGGCACGCCTTGACGTAGCGGACCGACCCCTCGTAGGCCTGGACGCCGTCACGCTTGATCAGGTCGAGGACGAGATCGTTCTTGCGGTTGCCGATTCCGCAGATCGTCTCCCGGTCATCGGGATCATCGGGGCTGCCTTCGGGCAGGTCGATGTCGCGGGACTTCAGGAAGTTGCGCACGCCGTCATACCGGGGGAGACCGTCGACGTACTCGTCGTAGTCGGCGACCTTGTCAAACGGCTTGAAGTCACTCCCGTCGCGCTTTGTCAGGTACTCGTCAAAGGTCTGCTTCCAAGCCTCGGCATGGACCTTGGCCGTCTGCGTGAGGACCCCGTCGAGATCGAACAGACACGCCGTGATGCCATCGGGAAGGCCGAGCACGACGCACACGCTACCCGGATCAGCCGGTGGCGATCAGCGCTGCGGCCAGCAGGCACACGACATGGAAGCTCTGATCGACCATCAGACGCAGGCTGGGGGCGGGGTCGCGAGCGTGCTTGACGTCGCGCAGCCACACCTGGGTGAAGTGGCCGTCATCGACCAGGACATGGGGAATGGCAATGAGAATGGCGATCCCGATCGCTCCGATGAGGCTCCGATCGACCGCCACCCAGACGAGCGCGGGAACGAAGGCCAGGGTGTACGTGGTCCCGTGGCGCATGAGAGCGCGCCGGCCCTCGGGATCGCCCAGGCCACGGATCTTCGTCAGTGCCTGCCACTCGGTCTGCAGGAGCAGGTCCCCGCCCAGGTGTGAGACCAGGAAGACGACCATCAGCGCGGGCCAGGTCACTCGGGCGCCGCGCCTCGCGCGGTGAACGGCGCCCGCCGCGATGACCCGCCGCGGCTGCGCACCCCACCGTCCCGAAGACGTCTCACGCCACCACCCCGACGCGGCTCCTCACGCCACCACCCCGAAGTCCTGGTCGATCCGGGCCAGCCACTGCGACGCGCGCAGCTCCTCATAGATGGCCCGGGCCTCCGCGAGCGGCTGGGGCTCCTCGCGCCTTCGCGCGCGCTCGACCAGAGCCTGCGCGAGCCGGGGGCGAGCATGGACGCCGCGCAGCAACGCCTCGGCCTCGGCCTCGGCTCTGCGGGTCGCCTCTCCGTCACCGGCGATGTGGGCCAGCTCGGCCACGCAGCGCTGACGCAGGGCCCGCAGCAGGGGGCTCGAGCGCCCGCGGCGCATCACCCCCAGCGCCGCCTCGCGCGCCCGGAGAACCTCCACCTCGCCGGAGGCGATCGCCGCCTGGATGCTGAGCGCGTAGGCCTCCTCCTCGAATTCGGGTGGGAGCGCCGGCGTGGCCCGGATCTCATCAACGAGGCGATGCACCTCGGCGTGATGCTCATCTTCGAGCGCGGCCCGGGCCAGGATCAGGCCGGCCGCGGTGCGCTGATCCACCGAGGCCGAATCCACCGCCGGACTGGCCACGGCCAGGCAGCGCTCGCGCGTCGCTTCATCGCCCCGCGCGGCAGCGATGGGGGCCACGAAGCAGGCTGCGGCGAGCGCGTCCACGTCCTGGTCGGCGCCCATGATGCGCACCCCGACGTCGATCGCCTCGTCCCACCGCCCCAGCCAGGTGAGCGGGGCCATCTGCTGGGTGAGCAGGGTCCGCTCAAACAGGCGGTCACCGCGCTCGTGGGCCTGGCGTAGGCCGGCGGCCAGCTCCTCCAGAGCCCGACGGGCGTCCGACGCGGCAATCGACACTGCGGCCAGATTGAACCGGGCCCGCAGCACCGATTGGGGTAGATCGTGCTGCTCGGCCAGCACGAGCGCGTGGTGCAGCACTCCGTGTCCCTCCTCGTAGCGGTTGGAGAGCATGAGGTAGACCGCTCGGGTGATCAAGGCGGGCACGAGCGAGGCCCATGCCTGCTCCTCCTCGAGTACGACCAGCGCAGCTTCGATGAGCGCCGTGGCCTCCTCCATCTCGCCCGCTGCGACCAGGACGCTGGCCAGCTCGGTGCGCGCCTCGGCCTGGGTGATGGCGTCGGTCTCGCCATCGCCGGCGCCCCGGAATCGCTCCAGCAGCGCGCGGGCCTCGTCGAGCCGGCCCTCGTAGCGCAGCATGGAGGCGAGCACGATCGCTGCCCGGCCGCTCAGCGGCGTCCCGCTGGCCTCGCGCAGCTCGATCGCCCGGCGCAGGTGCTCGGCCGCCGCCTGAGGGTGGCCGCTGTCGCGCAGGGCGCGTCCGGCCTGCTCGAACAGGTCGGCGCGCCCGACGTTGTCCTCGGCCAGCTCTGCTGCCTGGTTGAAATAGCGCTGCGCCTCGGGGCCGAGCAGCAGCGATGCGGCCGCCCGCCCGGCCTCGGTGAGCGTCTCCCGGGCCAGAGCGCGCAGATGGCTGGCGTCGCCGGCGTCGGGGTCGGCGCGGATCGCCTCCAGATAGTGGGAGGCGAGCACCTCGGCGATGTCGCGTGACTCGCCTGGCCAGGTGTGCTGCAGGTGCTCGGCGGCCGCGAGATGGCGGGTCTTGCGCGCCCGTCGTGACAGCGTGCCGTAGGCGACGGTGCGCAGCAGGGCCTGGAGAAAGTGATACTGGCCGCGCTCGGGCGACCGAGAGTCGTCGTCGCGACCGAGGATCTGCTTGTCGACCAAGCCGTCGAGGATCTTGATCACCTCGGGTTCGCCGCGTCCGCTCAGCGCTGCCGCCGCCCCGCCGCTGAAGGTCTGGCCCAGCACCGAGGCGTCCTGCAGCAGCGCGCGCTCGCCGGCCGACAGGCCGTCCAGCCGGGAGGCGACGAGCGCCTGCAGGGTCTCGGGCACCTCAAGGTCGGTGACATCGCCGGTGACCACGTAGCGCGCTCCCTCCTGCACGAGCAGACCGCGATCCTGAAGCATGCGGATCGTCTCCACGACGTACAGGGGGATTCCCTCCGCGCGGTGGCCGATCTCGCGCACCAGGTCGCTGGGCAGGCCGGGAGCGAGGCCCTCGAGGATCGCTCCGATGCTCCCGGCGGGCAGCGGGCCGAGCACCAACGGCTCCCAGGCCGGCCGTCGCTGACGCAGCTCCGAGCGGCCCAGGGCGAGCACGAAGATAGGGTTGTCGGCGGACCACTCGAGGAGGTAATCGATGAACTCGAGGAGGCCCGAGTCGGCCCACTGCAGATCCTCGAAGGCCAGCACCACCGGCTCGGTGGCCGCCATGCGCTCAAAGAACAGTCGCCAGCCGCTGAACAGGTCGGCGCGGTCGGCGTCGGGCCGCTCCTCCAGCCGGAGCAGATGGGCTAGGCGCGGTTCGACCAGGCGGCGTTCGCGCTCGTCGGACACGAACGTGGCCACCGTGGCATGAAGCTTCTCCCGGGCCTCGGCGGCCGGCTCCTCCTCGGCGATGCCGGCCCGCCCGCGGATCATCTCCGCCAGTGCCCAGTACCCGACCCCCTCACCGTAGGACAGGCACCGCCCTTGGTGCCAGCGCACGAGCCGCTCGACGCCGTCGAGATATTTGAAGTACTCCCACAGCAGCCGCGACTTGCCGGCACCGGCCTCCCCGACGACGGCCACCAGCCGCGCCTGTCCCTCGCCGGCGGTCTTCTCGTAGGCCTCGATCACCGTCTCGAGCTCACGCTCGCGCCCGACGAATGGCGCTTCGAGCCCGGCCGAGCGCCGGGCTCCACCCACCCCGGCCACGACGCGCAGCGCGGTCCAGGCATGGACGGGCTGGTCGCGACCCTTGACCTCGTGGTGACCGGCGTCCTCATAGGCAACGGCGGCCTCCGAGGCGCGCCGCGTGACGTCGTCGACCAGCACGGTCCCCGGGACAGCGATCGCCTGCAGGCGACTCGCCGTGTTCACCGTGTCCCCCAGGACCATCCCCTCGCCGTCACCGCCCATCTCCACCGATGCGCTGCCAGTCAGTACCCCAGCGCGGACACGCAGCTCGGGCACGCCCAGTTCCTCCCCGAGCAGGGGTACCGCCTGGGTCAGCGACAGGGCGGCGCGCACGGCACGTTCAGCATCGTCCTCGCGAGCCACCGGCGTGCCCCACACCGCCATGACCGCGTCGCCGATGAACTTCTCCACCGTCCCGCCGTAGCGCTCGATCAGTGACCGGCAGCGCTCGAAGTAGCGGTTGAGAAGCTCGCGCACCTCCTCGGGATCACGGTGCTCGGAGAGACTGGTGAACCCGACCAGGTCCGCGAACAGCACCGACACGAGCCGTCGTTCGGACACCGGCGGCGAGCCCGTATGAACGGGTGGGGGCGCCGCTCCGGAGACAAGCGCAGAGCCGCAGTGACCGCAAAACCGGTCGCCGGGCTCGTTCTCGGTCCCGCAACTCTCACACGTGACCGACAGTGCTGCCCCGCACTGCGCGCAAAAGCGTCGTTGCGCCCGGTTCTCATGTCCGCACGCCGAGCAGGTGACCACCGCGCGGCATTCTACCCGGCCGACGAACCATAATCCGGCCCCAAATGGGAGCGAAGACATGAGCCGGTACCGCGCGGTACTGGCCCAGCGCGACGTGCGGCTCCTGTTCAGCGGACTGATCATCTCCGCCACCGGCAGCTGGGCCTACAACGTGGCGCTGCTGGCGTTCATCTTTCAGCGCACCCATTCGCTGGGCTGGGTAGGAGCGGCGGGCCTGGTGCGCATGCTTCCGCAGCTTGTGCTGAGCGCCTACGGCGGGGTGCTGGCCGAACGGACCGAGCGCATCCGGCTGATGGCCGGCGCTGACGTCCTCTGTGCCCTCTGGCAACTCGGGATGACGGTGGTCGCGGCTTCCGGAGGGCCGCCCCTGGTGGCACTGATCTTCACCGGCCTGACCTCCGCCTCGAGCGTCATCTATCCACCGGCGGCCGCGGCCACGATCCCCTCGCTGGTGGACGAGGACGAGCTGGCCGCCGCCAACGCTCTCAACGGAACGATCGAGCAGCTCGTGGTGATCGCCGGTCCGGCTGTCGGCGTGGTGCTCCTGCTGGTGGGCTCCCCGGCGGCGGTGTTCGCCATCAACGCCGTCAGCTTCGCGCTCTCCGCAGTGCTGGTCTCGCGCATCCGCCAGCGCAGCCGGTCCGTTGACGTGACCGACGGCGGGAATCTCGGACCGCTAGGTCAGATGCTGGTCGGGGTGCGGACGATCGCCGCCCTGCCCGCCGCGCGCACGATGGTCGCCTACAGCGTGCTGGTCAGCTTCGTCTACGGAACCGACACCGTCCTGTTCATCGGGGTCTCGGCCCAACGGTTGGGCACCGGGTCCGAGGGCTTTGGCTACCTCCTGGCCGGCCTGGGCGTGGGCGGCGTGATGGCCGCCGGAGCGGTGGACCGGCTCGCCGGCTCGCGCCGGCTGGCGGTGATCATCCTGGCCGGCGCGATCGGATACTGCCTGCCGACGGCGCTCCTGGTGGTCATCCATTCACCGGAGCTGGCCTTCGTGGTCGAGGTCTTCCGCGGGATCTCCACGCTGATCGTCGACGTGCTCGCCGTGACCGCCCTCCAGCGTGCCGTCGCGCCGGATCAGCTCGCTCGGGTGTTCGGGGTGTTCTTTGCCTTCATCCTCGGCGCCATCGCGCTCGGCACCCTCATCACGCCCGTCGTGGTCAGCGCGGGCGGGCTCAGCGCAGGGTTGTGGACGATGGCGCTCGCGCCCTCGGTGCTGGCCCTGGCCGGCTATCCAGCGCTGCGTGCCGTCGATCAGGCGACGGCGCCGCGCGCCGCCGAACTCGTGCCTCGGGTCGCATTGCTGGAGGGCTTGGGCATCTTCGCCGCGGCGCGGCGGCCGATCCTGGAGCGCCTGGCCACGACGGCCGCGCCGCTCACGGTCGAGGCGGCGACCACGATCGTGCGCGAGGGGGAGGACGCCGACGCTCTGTATGTCCTCAGCGAGGGAGAGGTTGAGGTCACCGCCCGCGGGGAGGGCGGAGGCCCTGAGGAGAAGATCCGGGTCATGACCGCCCCGACGTACTTCGGAGAAATCGGTGTGCTGGAGCGGATCCCGCGCACGGCCACCGTCACCGCGCTCACCCCGGTGATGCTCCTGCGGATCGACGGCGACGCCCTGCGCGACGCCCTGACCGCGTCCCCAGCCTCGAGTTCGCTCATGGAGAATGCGCGCGGGCGGCTGGCCCTCACCCACCCCAGCCGGGCCGCTTCGTTCGCCGGCTCAGTTCAAGATTGACGCGAAAAACGACGGGTATTTGACGCCTGAGCGATAGCTGCTAAGAACGTTTTACGCGCCCCGATTCGCGCTCCCTGTCCACGAAAGGAGCTGCCTTCCTCATGAGCGACAGCCAGGTACCCCGCACGACCACCGACGCAGGCATCCCCGTTGCCAGCGACGAGCATTCCCTGACCGTCGGCCCCGACGGTCCGATCCTGCTTCAGGACCAGTACCTGATCGAGCAGATGGCCCAGTTCAACCGCGAGCGGATCCCCGAGCGCCAGCCCCACGCCAAGGGCGCCGGTGCCTTCGGCCACTTCGAGACGACCGGAGACGTGAGTGCCTACACCCGCGCGGGGCTGTTCCAGCCCGGGGTCAAGACCGACATGCTGGCCCGCTTCAGCACCGTGGCCGGCGAGAGCGGCAGCCCGGACACGTGGCGCGACCCGCGTGGCTTCTCGCTGAAGTTCTATACCGAGCAGGGCAACTACGACATGGTCGGCAACAACACGCCCGTGTTCTTCATCCGCGACCCGATGAAGTTCCAGCACTTCATCCGCAGCCAGAAGCGCCGCGCCGACAGCGGCCTGCGCGACCACGACATGCAGTGGGACTTCTGGACGCTGTCGCCCGAGTCCGCGCACCAGGTCACCTGGCTGATGGGCGATCGCGGCATCCCGCGCAGCTGGCGCCACATGAACGGCTACTCCAGCCACACCTACAGCTGGGTCAACGCCGCCGGCGACAAATACTGGGTCAGGTATCACTTCAAGACCGACCAGGGCATCGAGTGCCTCACTCAGGAGGAGGCCGACCGGATCGCCGGCGAGGACGGCGACTATCACCGCCGCGACCTGTTCGAGTCGATCCGCAGCGGCGATCACCCAAGCTGGACGCTGTACGTGCAGGTGATGCCGTTCGAGGAGGCCAAGACCTACCGCTTCAACCCGTTCGACCTGACCAAGGTGTGGCCGCACGGCGACTACCCCCTGATCGAGGTCGGCAAGATGACCCTCGATCGCAACGTGACCGACTTCCACACCGAGATGGAGCAGGCCGCGTTCGAGCCCAACAACCTCGTGCCCGGCATCGGCCTCAGCCCCGACAAGATGCTGTTGGCTCGTGGGTTCTCCTACGCCGACGCGCATCGCGCCCGGCTCGGGGTCAACTACAAGCAGATCCCGGTCAACGCGCCGCACGCGCCCGTCCACAGCTACAGCAAGGACGGCGTGATGCGCACGGTCAACGTCAGCGATCCCGTGTACGCGCCCAACTCCTACGGCGGCCCGAAGGCCGACCCGTCGCAGACCGACGGTGCCGGGCTGTGGGCCACCGATGGCGAGATGGTGCGTCAGGCCTATACGCTGCACGCCGAGGACGATGATTGGGGCCAGGCGGGCACGATGGTGCGCGAGGTGATGGATGACGCAGCGCGTGAGCGACTCGTCTCCAACGTCATCGGTCACGCCACCGACGGCGTCTCACCCGCTGTCCAGGAGCGCGTGATTCAGTACTGGATGAACATCGATACGGACGTCGGCGCCAAGATCGCCGCCGGTATCCAGGCCGCAGACGGCGGCAGCGCCAGCGGCCACGGAGCCGCCGCGCCGGTCGGTTCGGGCGCCTCAACCGGCCTGTAGACATTTAGGCGAGGGCGCGCCGGCGCTTGATCCGGCGCGCTCCCGCTGGTGTCGTGAGTCGGAAATTCGCTGCCACCGAATTTGTGACTCGGGACACTAGTCATGGTCGGCCCCTTCCAACTCGGAGTCGGCGGGTTGCAGGCGCTCGACGGCATGCGTGAGTCGCTCCATCCATTCGACCAGATCCTCGCGGTCGGCCTTTCGGTCGACGGCCAGGCGGACCGCGGCAATCTCGCGGGCCAGGTACTCGGTCTCGGCCAACGATCGGGCGTTCGTCTCGCGATCGCGTTCAACCTCCTCACGATCCCGGTCGGCCTGGCGGTTCTGGGCCAGCAGGATCAGCGGGGCCGCGTAGGCGGCCTGGGTGGAGAAGCCCAGGTTGAGCAGGATGAACGGGTACGGATCCCAGCGCAGCGAGACCGCGGCCACATTGAGCGCGATCCAAAGAATGACGATAAGGGTCTGGCCGACGAGGTAGCGCCCCGTGCCCAGAAACCGGGCCAGCCGCTCGGCGAGGCGCCCGAAGGAATCCGGGTCATAGACCGGACCTCCAGGGGTGCCGCGGGGCTTGGAGAGATCGTCGCGGGCCATCAGCTGTCCGATATCGTCAGGCGCCAGTTGGAGGGCAGTACCCGGTCGAGCACGTCGTCGATGGTCACCGCTCCCACGAGGCGGCCCCCCTCATCGACGACCGCGAGCGTGACGACGTCATAGGCGGCCAGCTGGGCGGCCACGTCGCGGTCGCTCGTATCCTCCTGGACCGGCTCCAGGTCCTCGTCGAGGCACCGCCCGAGTGGTTTGCTCGGCGCCTCGCGCAGCAGGCGCTGAAATCCGACGTTGCCCAGGTAGCGCCCCGTCGGGGTCTCCAGCGGTGGGCGGCTCACGAACACCGCCGCTGCCAGCGGGACCGGCAGCGAGGGATCGCGGATCCGGGCCAGGGCCTCGGCCACGGTGGCGTTCGGAGCCAGGATGACCGGTTCCGGGGTCATCAACCCGCCTGCGGTGTCAGGCTGATAGCTGAGCAGCCGGCGCACCGGCGCGGCCTCCTCGGGATCCATGGCGGTCAGAAGCTCGGCCTGGCGAACGGGGGAGAACTCGCCCAGCAGGTCGGCAGCGTCGTCGGCCTCCATCTCCTCCAGGACCCGGGCCAGGCGCTCGGGGCCGAGCCCTTCGACGAGCTTGACCTGGTCATCCTCGGACAGCTCCTCCAGCAGGTCGGCAAAGCGCTCATCCTCGAGCTCGTTGGCCAGCACGCGCCGTCGGCTCACGGGCAGGCGCCGGATCGCGGCGGCCATCTCCGCCGGATGCAGACCACCCAGCTCAGCCGCCTGGCGGTCCAGCGGCCGCTCGGAGGCAAACAGCTCCCCGGCTTCGCTCCAATCGACGATCTCGGGGGCGCGGCGCAGACCGGGCACGCGCCGGCCGGCCAGGGCCACGGTGGAGATCTCCCAGCCGAACGGCTCCGGAGCCGGGATCAGCCCGATGTCGACCACGCGCTGGCCCTTGAGCCGCTTGCCGATCAGCTGACCCGCGAGCAGACGCTCGCCGTCGCGCAGCTCGAACTGCCGCAGGTTCACCGAGCCGCGGCGCAGCCGGGCGCCGTCGGAGGCGATCTCGCCAATCCGGGTGATGCCGACAAACACCCGACGGCGCTGCACGCCCACCACCACCCCGTGCAGACGAGGAGGCTTTGAGCCGAGATCCACGACGCCGTCGACGACGCGTCCGATCTCTCCGCCGTCGGCTCCGAGCAGGGGCAACCGCGTCAATCCCGATACGTAGATGACGCGCCGCTCCACAGTGCAATCCTATGCCCGCAAACCCGCCTGGGCGAACTCGCCGCGAGCCCTGAGAGGCGATCAGCCTCCTGCGAGTCCCACGGCTTTGACGATCAGCAAGGTAACCGCGGCGAGCAGATACGCCTCCATGCTGAACATGGCGAGTTTGCGTCCGGTCGACGCGGTGGGACGGGAGAGCAGCGTCAATGGTGGCATCGTCCACTGCTCCTTGGGCACCTGCGGAACCCCCCTGGCTTCCAGCACTTGCTGTCGACCGCGGTGGCCCCCCCAGATTGTTGCCCCGGCGATCACTAGCGCCCCGGCCAGCACGGCGCCCCCGATCTCAGAGAACGCGGTCACATTCAGGCTCGGGAACAGCGTCGTGGCCATGAGGATCAAGGACAGAAGCACGAGCACGGCGACGATCACCGTGGCCAGGATGTTCAGCTTCAGCCCATTGCGCCAGGGTCCGAGCACCGCCGGGTCGTTGCAGAGGAGGAGCAGGAACATGCTCGCGCTCGGCAGCAGGACCCCGGCCAGCGCCTGCACGGCCTCGGTGATCAGGCCAAGGGGCGCGCCGGGTATCAGCACGATTCCCGCCGCACCCCCCACCATGAGCGTGAAGAGGGCATAAAAGCCCTTGGCTTCGCCAAAGCTTCGGTGCAGCGAGCTCTTGGTTCCGAACAAGTCACCGAACGCGTAGCTGGTCGACAGGGTGAGGGCCCCGGCCCCGATGAGCGAGGCGTTGAGCAACACGATGGCGAAGAACGCGCCGGCTACGGGGCTGAGCTGATGCTCAAGGCCCGAGGCGGTGCCACCGGCATTGGTGAAGTGGCCAGCGTAGTGAGTGTGCCGGAAGGCAAACGCGGACACGCACATCAGGGCCGAGGCGCCGACGACAACGATCACCGCGCCCAGGACCGTGTCGACACGTTCGTAGTTGATCCACCTCGGGGTGATGCGCTTGTCGATGATGTTCGACTGCTGGAAGAACAGCTGCCAGGGGGCGACCGTGGTCCCGACGATGGCGATGACCAGGAGAATCGACGTGGAGTTCACGCCTCCCTGCACCCCGGGGATGACGAGGTCATGGCCGATTGTTCCCCAATGAGGATGGGAGAGGAAGAAGAGCGGAATGACGAGCAGGTTCGCGAAGACAAACACGAACATCGAGCGCTCCCAGGACCTGAAGCTGCCGCTGGCGGTGATCGCCACGAGGGCGACGGCGGCAATCGGGACAGCGATGTACGGCGAGACACCGAAGTAAGCAAGGGCCAGGCTGACGCCGATGAACTCGGTGACGATGGTGAGGAAATTGAGCACGAACAGGTCGATGACGGAGAACCACGCCCAGAAGCGCCCGAAACGCTCAGCGATCAGTCGGGCATGGCCGACCCCGGTGACGGCGCCTAGCCGGACCACCATCTCCTGGTTGACGATCAGCACCGGGACCAGGAGCAGGAGCACCCACAGCAGGCTGGTGCCAAAGTTCTGACCGGCCTGGGAGTAGGTCGCTACTCCGCCGGCATCGTTATCGCCGACCATGACGATGAGGCCCGGACCGACAATGGCCAGCAGGGCGATCAGCCGCGAGCGCAGACCGCGATGTCGTTCCTCGCCCAGCCGGATCGTGCCGAACGCGCCCTCGATATCACCGATGTGAGCGGCGTCGAGCACGAAGCGCTCGCGGGTGAGTGGCGGCGTGGGTTGCGGTGCGCGACCGACTGGCCCGTCTGCTCGGTTGTTCGCCACTGCTCGACCTTCCTTCTACCGCTCGCGGTCTGCGGCGACAGGCGGAGGGTGCTGGCGGCGGGCGCTAGGGCACCGGGCGGCTCGCGACCCTCACGGCAGGCGCCATGAGGCTGCTACTTCGGGGCAGCTCGCTGTCTTGATGTTCGCTGGGATCACTCATGCTCGAACCACTTGATTTGCGCGCTCTGGCGCGCCTTTGAGGCTAGCAACGAGGCGCTTTTCGTCACATGAGAAACTGCTGTTCCGGCGGTGTGCTCATTGACGAGCAACGCCGGCACGCTGGCGCCACTCTTCCGGCAGGATCTGCTCGAGGACGTCGTCGACGGCGACGATGCCGATCGGTTTACCGTCTGCATCCACCACCGGCATCGCGATCAGGTTGTAGTCGGCCATCAGGATCGCCACGTCAGGAAGATCGGTCTCGGCCGTGACAGTGGGGGTAGCGGCGGCCAGGCTCCTGATGGGCTGATCATCAGCCGCCCGAACCAGGTCCGCTAGCACGATGGTGGCGACCAGGCCGCCTTGGTCGTCGAGCAGACAGACGATCGAGACCTGTTGTGCACCCGGATCCGTCGCTCGTAGCTGGGCCAGCACCTCGCCGACCGTCGCGGAGACTGGCGCGGAGGCGAAGTCCGGGTTCATCAGACCGCCGGCTGTGGATGGGTTGTGGCCGAGCAGGCTAGTGACCTTTTGCTGCTTGCCGGGCGGGAGGAGCTCAAGCACGGGACGGCGCCGCTCCTGTTCGAGTTCCAGCAGGAGGTCGGCAGCGTCATCGCTGGCCATCCTGGCCAGTACGCCCGCCACCTCCGCATCGGAGCGTTCGCGCAGGAATTCGACCTGATGGTGGTCGTCGAGCTCCTCGAAGACGTCGGCCTCGAGTTCCTTGTCCTGCCCCACCGCGGCCAGGATCTCCTCGCCCTCGTCATGGGACGCCGCCTCGATGAGATCGGCGATCTGCGCCGGGTGGAGGCGCCCCAGCCTCCGACCGGCGAGTTTCAGCCGGGAGGTGGGGACATGGGCCACAAACGGCTCTAGGTCGCTCCACGCGACGAACTGCCGATGCTCGCTGTCATGGCCCCGGAACCTGCGTGGAAAGAGCCGCCAAAGGCGCGGGCGGAGGCTGGGGTCGATGCCGGCCACGCGCCAGGCGCCGTCGCCACAGACGAGCTCTACCTCGCGCGCCGTGACCAGACGAGCGGTTTTGACGTTGATGAGGCTACGGTCGAGCAGATCAGCCCGGAGCAGCACCTCGCCCGGTCGGCGCTCGAACTGGGCCAGGTCCAACTTGGTCGTTGACGCCCGTGCGGCCGCTGGCTCCAGCCGCTCCACGCGGTCGGTGGGCAGGAAGGAGTCGCGACCCCCGATCCGCACCTGCAACCCGATCACCGGGGGTAGTGCGCTCGACCCATCCAGTCGTGCCACAAGATCCTGGACCCGCCCCAGATGCTCGCCCGCCGAGTCGAGTAGCGGACTGCCGGCCAGCGAGGATAAGTGGATGACTGGCTCGGACATGCCGAGCGGTAAAGGCTAGCCAAAGTGCTCGGGTGCGGCCAGGGGCCCGGCTGAGCATTCGGCGTTCCGGCTCGCGTGCGGCCGGGCAGGGATTGCCCTAATCGTCGCCGCGGTGCACGGCCTCGGGGACTGGCCTAATCGTCTCCGTGGTGTACGGCCTCGATGTTGTTGCCATCGGGATCAAGCACGAACGCCGCGTAGTAACCGTCGGAGTACTCCGGTCGGAATCCGGGCGTCCCGTTATCGGTTCCGCCGGCCTTGAGCGCGGCGGAATGGAAGGCATCGACCTGCTGGCGACGCTCGGCGGCAAAGGCGATGTGGATCGGCGCGCCGGTCTTGTAGGCGAGGGAGACGGCAAAGTCGTCGGCTCCGTCGGTGCCGAAGGCCACCTCGGGCTCTCCCTCCTGCCACGGCCCGAAATCGCGGAAGCCAAGCGTGATGAGGACGCGGCGGTAGAACTCCGCGCTGCGCTCGAGATCGCTGACCCCGATGGTGACATGGTCGATAACGACTGTGCGGATCGGCATGTGCTCCGCTTCCTACCCGGGAGGGGCCGACCTGACCCGCCGCCGGTCTGCCGGGGACGTCGCGGTCTCAGACGTGGTCGTTCGTCTGACGGAACCGAGTCAGTCCGGCGATTTCTCAGCCTGTGACTGCGCGCCGTCGCCAGCGGGTACAGACGCCATCGAGACGATCAGGATTTGCGGACGCGTGTACTAGTCTGCGGTCGGGTTTGAAGATCGTCTACACCCATACCGACGAGGCTCCGGCGCTGGCCACCAAGTCGCTGCTTCCGGTCGTGCAGGCCTTCGCCGCCGTGGCCGGAGTGGAAATGGAGCTGCGCGACATCTCGCTGTCGGGCCGGATCCTGGCTCAGTTCGGCGACCGGCTCGATCAAGCGCACCGGGTCGTCGACGCGCTGGCCGAGCTCGGTGAGCTTGCCATCCGGCCGGAGGCCAACATCATCAAGCTGCCCAACATCAGCGCCTCCGTGCCCCAGCTCAAGGCGGCCATCACCGAACTTCAGCAGGCTGGATACGACATCCCTGACTACCCGGATGAGCCGAGCGATGATGAGCAGCGCGAGGTGCGCGCCCGCTATGACCGGGTGAAGGGCAGCGCTGTCAACCCCGTGTTGCGCGAGGGCAATTCCGACCGCCGCGCGCCGGCCTCGGTCAAGGCCTACGCCCGTTCCCATCCCCACTCGATGGGCGCCTGGCGGCACGACTCGCACTCCCACATTTCCACGATGAGCGAAGGCGACTTCCGATCCACCGAGCGCTCGGTGACGGCCGATCACGACGGGGAGGTCCGGATCGAGCTGGCCGGGGAGGACGGCCGGGTGGCGGTGCTCAAGGCCTCGACACCGGTCGTGGCCGGCGAGGTTCTCGATGCCGCCGTGATGCGCCGCGCAGCCCTCGAGCGCTTCTTGGCCGACCAGGTGGCGGAGGCCAAGGAGCAGGGCGTCCTCTTCTCCGTCCACCTGAAGGCGACGATGATGAAGGTCTCTGACCCGATCATCTTCGGCCACGCCGTGCGCGCCTTCTTTGCCGGCGTGTTCGCCGAGCATGATGCGCCATTGCGCCGGGCCGGTGTCAATGCCAACGACGGCCTGGCCGCCCTGCTCACCGCCCTGGACAAGCTGTCCGAGGACGAGCGCGACGCCGTCCAGGTGGCGATCGACGCCGCCTACGCCGCCGGCCCCGGCCTGGCCATGGTCGACTCTGACCGGGGCATCACCAACCTGCATGTTCCCAGTGACGTGATCATCGACGCCTCCATCCCGGCGGCGATCCGCTCCTCAGGACAGATGTGGAACGCCGACGGCGAACTGCAGGACACCAAGTTCGTGATCCCCGATCACTCCTACGCCGCCCTGTACGCGGAGGCCGTGAACCATTGCCGTGAACACGGGGCGTTTGACCCGGCCACGATGGGCACGACCCCGAATGTCGGCCTGATGGCCCAGAAGGCCGAGGAATACGGCTCCCACGACAAGACCTTCGAGATCGCGCAAGCCGGCACGGTGCGCGTGATCGATGAGGCGGGGACGACGTTGCTCGAGCACGAGGTGGCGCCGGGAGACATCTGGCGCATGTGCCAGACCAAGGACGCCGCCATCCGGGACTGGGTTCGCCTGGCGGTGGAGCGTGCCAAGGCGACGGGCGCGCCGGCCGTGTTCTGGCTTGATGAGACGCGCCCGCATGATCAGCAGCTGCTGGCCAAGGTGCGATCGCGACTGGACGAGCTCGACACTGCGGGCACGCAGATCGAGATCCTCGACGTGGCCCAGGCCACAAGATTCACGCTCGACCGGGCCCGGGCCGGAGAGGACACGATCTCGGCGACCGGCAATGTCCTGCGTGACTACCTGACCGACCTGTTCCCGATTCTCGAACTCGGCACGAGTGCGAAGATGCTCTCGATCGTGCCCCTCATGAACGGGGGCGGCCTGTTCGAAACCGGTGCGGGCGGGTCGGCGCCCAAGCATGTGCAGCAGTTCACGCGCGAGAACCACTTGCGCTGGGACAGCCTGGGTGAATTTCTGGCTCTCGCCGAGTCGCTGGAGATGCTCGCCGACAAGGCCGCCAACCCGCGCGCGCGGTTGCTTGGCCAGGCGCTTGACCGGGCCACCGGCCGCGTGCTCGAGGAGGACCGCTCACCCTCGCGCAGGGTCGGCGAGCTTGACAATCGCGGCAGCCACTTCTACCTCGCCCTCTACTGGGCCCAGGAGCTGGCCGGACAGGATGAGGACCCCGACCTGGCCGGGCGCTTCGCGCCATTGGCCAAGCGGTTGGCCGCCGCGGAGGAGACGATCATCGCCGAACTCAACGAGGTCCAGGGCTCCCCGGTCGACATCGGCGGCTACTACCGGCCAGAGCCCGAGCGCGTGGCCGAGGCGATGCGTCCCAGCGCGACGTTCAACGACGCGCTGAGCGCCCTTTAGCCGCTAACGGCTGAACCGCCGGTCTCGCCGGTCGGTCAGGCGGTGTGCTGTGGGCGGGCCCGGGGCGGCGCCTCGCACCTGGACGCGAAGGAAGGCCTGCACGACTTCCGGGTCAAATTGGCAGCCCGACCCGGCATTCAGCTCGGCCAGCGCCACCTCGATGCTCATGGCCTTGCGGTACGGGCGATCGCTGGTCATCGCGTGGTAGGAGTCACACACGCTGATGATCCGCGCGCCGCGGGGAATCTGCTCGCCGGCCAGCCCATCGGGATAGCCCTGGCCATCCCAGCGCTCGTGTGAAGCGCGAACGACCGGGCCGATGTCGGCCAGAGCGGCTGCCGCGGCGATGATCCGCTCCCCGGCGACCGTGTGCTGGCGCATCAGCGCCCACTCCTGCTCAGTGAGCGGACCGCGCTTGTTGAGGATCGCCTCGGGGATGGCCATCTTCCCGATGTCGTGCAATTCAGCGGCAATCCGGATCCGCTCGGTCTGGCCGCTACCGTAGCCCAGCTCGCGCGCGGTCTGCTCGGCCAATGCTCCGACGTCATCGACGTGATCGCCCAGTTCGGGGTCACGCTGGGCAAGCGCTGACAGCAGGGCCCGCTTGACCTCATGGGCGGCGCCCTCACGCCGGGCGGCGCGCTTGTGGGCGTACATGCGCTGGTCGGCCAGCCGGAGGGCCTCCTCGACGTCGTCGGTCTCGGCCGGGAGGTTGACGCTGCCCAGCGAGGCTGAGATCGAGAAGCCGTCGCCCTGGTCGGTGAGCACCGCCCGGGCCGCCAGCAGCAGCGCCTGCCCGGGATCTCCGCCTGGCAGCAGGGCGCAGAACTCATCGCCGCCCATCCGGTACACGCTGGCCGGCGCCTTGAGGACGGTATCCAGGGCGGTGGCCAGGCGCTTGAGCAGCTCGTCACCGGCGGCGTGACCGAAGCTGTCGTTGTAGCTCTTAAAGCCGTCGAGGTCGAATAGAGCCAGGATGATCGGGTCGGCGGCCGGTCGTTCCAGGCGGCGGGCCAGGGCCACCGCCAGCGCGCGGCGGTTGCCCAGGCCGGTGAGAGGGTCCGTCAGCGCCTCGGCCTGCGAGCGCTCGAGCATGGCCTGGTGGGCGCGGAAGGTCAGGGCCAGGCGGACCAGGACCGCGATCAGGGCCCCGCAGGCCAGCACGATGGGTGGCCACGAAAGCCGGGTGACCGCTCCGGCGACCAGGATCCCCAGGCTGACCAGCGAGAAGGCGATGGGCACGCTGATCACCGGGCGCCGGCGTCCCGATGAGATCGCGGCGCGCGGCGTGGTCCAGGCCGCAGCGGCCACGCAGACGCTGATCATCCACCAGCCTGGGTCATACGGTCCTCCGGACTGCCAGGTGCCCGCGGCGGCCTTGACCAGATACACGCTGTCAGACGCCCAGAAGCAGACGATGCCGAAGGCCAGGATTGCGAAGCGCCGGTCGAGCCGCCGGCCGCCCACGGCGAGCAGGCCACAGATGAGGCCGAGCATGAGCAGGTCCGAGACGGGATAGAGGAGATTGGTCACCTCGGCCAGATTCAGCCCGCGAACCGAACCCAGGATCCGGCCGAAGACGATGGCCGCGCTCAGCGCGCCGGCGGTGAGCCCGGCCGTGATGCCGTCGACCCAAAGGGTCGGGGAAAGATTGCGAATCCGGGAGCGGGCCAGAGCGAGCAGGCCCAGGAAGACGAGCGGCGGAAGCGTGAGGTAGCCGGCGTCGGCCGGTGACGGGACGGGCGGGGAGGTAGCGCTCCACAACACCGCGGTGAAGTACGTTTCACCGAACACCCAGGCGCTGACGCCGAGGCCCAGCAACATCCAGGCTGTGCGCTCCTCGCGCCGGACGGCCGCCCGGAGCAGGCAGAGGCCTGCGCCGGCGCCCATAACGACGAGATGAAGCCACTTCTCCGGTCCCACGTTGAGCCAGCTCACGCCGAGGGCACGAAGCTCGCAGGCGGCGACCCAGCCCGCGAGCACGATCACGGCTATCCGGATGCTCCGAGGCACACCCGCATCATCGGCATCACTGCCGGGAAGCTGAAACTAGGCCCGGCCCGCGAATTGGCGCAGTGCCGCGGAGACGCTGCGGGTCAGCACGAGCTTGACGACCGGTCCAACGCCCGGCAGCTTGCCGTCGAAGTCGATCGTGTAGTCAAGCCGTGATCCGCTGCCCTGCCTGGTGAAGCGCATCACGCCCTCGTGGTCTTTGAGAACTCCGCCTCGGGTGATGCGGTAGCGGATCAGCTCGTTGGGGATGACCTCGGTGACGGTCTCCACGAATGGAGGCAGGGGCCCGACCCGCAGCTGACGGGCGGAACCGACGCCGTTGCGCGTTCCGTCGCTGCCGTCGTTGAGGCGGCGAATCCTAGCTCCGAACAGCGGCTCCAGGTTCTCGTGTTCGCTGAGGTGGGCGAACAGCGCTTCCACGGGCTGGGGGAAGTCCTGGGTGATCTGAACGCGTTGCACCGGCGCCAGGATGGCACGTCGTCCGGACTCTCGCGTCGCCCCTCAGTCACTCCGCGCGCGCGATGAGCCTACGCGCGCGGCGAACCATACGCGCGCGATGAGCCTACGCGCGCGATGAGCCTACGCGCGCGATGAGCCTACGCGCGCGATGAGCCTACGCGCGCGATGAGCCTACCCGCGCGCG
>JAXDGI010000220.1:0-3718 GCA_034665145.1 Solirubrobacteraceae bacterium | reverse complement strand
GATTTCGCTATGAAGGCCTGGATCCTCGCCCGCGCCGTCGGCGTCTCGATGACGCGCAACTGGTTGGCGGTTTCGGCGGTCAATGCCTCCCGCAGCGTGCTGTGCCAGCTGTCGGCCAGCAGTCGCTTCGTCCCGGCACTCGCGGCTGCGGAGAGCGTGACCAGGCGGGCGAGCAGGGCCTCGCACTCGGCGTCCAGTCGGCTCTCGGGCACGACCGCGTTGACCAGGCCCCACGTCACCGCCGTCGCCGCGTCGACCCAGTCACCGAGCAGCGCGAGCTCGCGGGCCCGACGATCCCCCACGAGCCGGGGAAGCAGCCAGCTCGAGCCGGTGTCGAGCGAGAGCCCGATGTGCGTGAAGAGTTCAGCGAAACGCGACCGGTCCGACGCGATGACGAAATCGCAGAGCAGAGCCAGATTCGCACCTGATCCGCCGGCCAGGCCGTCGACCTTCGCGACGGTCGGCACGGGGAGATCATAAAGATCCAGCAACACCTCATTGCAGTCCTCGATGCGGTCAGCCAGCGGCTCCGGGTGGCCGATGAACCCGGAGACGTCGCTGCCGGCCGAGAAGACACCGGCAGCGCCACTGAGCAGCACGGCCCGATCGCCTTCGTCGGCACGCACCCGGGCGAACTCCTCACCCAGCTGCGCCCACATCGCGTCGGTAATCGCGTTCAGCTTGCCGGGCCGGTTCAGCACGATCGTCACGACGCCGTCGTGCCGCGACACGATGAGATCGCTCACCGGGAGGCCCCCACGACAGCGCGCCCGATGATCTCCTTCATGATCTGGGTGGTGCCGCCGTAGATTGTCTGGATGCGGGCGTCCAGGAAGGCGCGGGCGACCGGGTACTCGCGCATGTACCCATAGCCACCGTGCAACTGCAGGCAGCGGCTGACAACGTCCTGCTGCAGTTCGGTCATCCAGTATTTGGCCTTGGCGGCGTCCTCAGCCGTCACGTCGCCCCGGTCGAGACGGCTCACCAGGTGGTCTACGTACACCTGACCGATCTCGGTCGCCGTGGTCATCTCGGCGAACTCGAACCGCACGAACTGCTGGTCGGTGAGCGGGCCTCCGAATGCGGTGCGTTGCCGGCAGTAGTCGAGCGTCCATCCCAGCACCTCGCGGGCCCCGGCGATGGCGTTCACGGCCATCGACAGCCGCTCCTGGACGAGGTTGCCCATGAGAAGCGTGAAACCAGAGCCCTCCTCGCCAAGCCGGTTAGCGACCGGAACCCGGGCGTCGTTGAAGAAGAGTTCGGCGGTGTCCTGGCTGCGCTGCCCGATCTTGTCGAGCTTCCGCCCGCGCTCGAAGCCCGCGGTGGGCTCCTCGACGACGAGGAGGCTCATGCCCTTGTGCCGCTGGGTCGGGTCCGTCTTCACGGCGAGCACCACGATGTCGGAGTTCAGGCCGTTCGTGACGAAGGTCTTCGAGCCGTTGACGACGTAGTGGTCACCGTCGAGACGAGCGGACGTGCGAATTGACGCCAGATCGGACCCGGCACCCGGCTCCGACATGGAGATTGCCCCCATCCGCTCACCGGTCACCATCCCGGGCAGCCAACGACGGCGCTGCTCGTCGTTGGTCGCGGTGAGGAAATAGGGCAGCACGATGTCGTTGTGCAAGGTGATGCAGGTGCCGGACGCAATGACGTTCGCCCGCTGCAGCTCCTCGCTGATGACCACGTTGAAGCGAAAGTCGGGCTGGCCGGGCCCGCCGTGCTGCTCGGGGACGGCCATGCCAAGGAATCCCCGGGCGCCGGCTTCGGCGAACATGCTGCGATCCACTCGCCCGGCCTGCTCCCACGTGTCGTGGAAGGGCAGGATCTGCGTGGCGACGAAGGACCGGAATGCATCGCGAAACGAGTCGTGAATGTCGTCGAACAGCTCGCGCGTGGTCATCGCGCGGTCCATCCGCCATCGACGGCGATCGTCTGACCGGTGATGTAGCTGCTCAGGCCGCTGGCCAGCAACAGGAGCACGCCGTCGAGCTCGTCCAGCCGTCCGGGGCGGCCGATCGGGGCGTTTCGGCGCACATACTCGTCGCCCTTGGCGCTCCGCAAGAAGTCTCTGGTGAGGTCGCTTTCGAACCATCCGGGCGCGATCGCATTGACCCGGATGCCGTGGCGGGCCCACTCGCAGCCGAGCTGGCGGGTCAGTCCGACGACCCCCGCCTTCGCTGCGGTGTAGGCCGCGTGCGGGATCGGCGCCGCGGCCACGAGTCCGTACATCGAGGCCACGTTGATGATGCTGCCGCCCGCGCCGTCGATCATCGATCGGGCGAACGCCGCGGACATCGCGAACGTCGCGGTGAGGTTGACTGCGAGCGATTCGTCGAACGACGCAGCCGTGAGGTCGAGCGCGGGACGGGAGGCCGCGCCACCGGCGTTGTTCACGAGAACGAGGGGCGTGTCGCCCGGGTGCACCATTTCGACCAGCCGTGCTATGTCAGTCGGCGAGGTGACGTCACACCGGGCCGCGGTCGCGTTGGGCACCTCCTCGGCGAGTTCGGCGAGCAGGTCAGCCCGCCGCGCCGCGGCGAAGACGGTCGCGCCGGCACTGCTGAGAACGTGCACGAAGTGTCGACCCAGGCCCGAGGACGCGCCGGTCACGACGGCCGTCGTCCCGCTCAGATCGAAGCCAGGGATCGGGCTGGCGTGCGGAGCGGCTGCCACCATCAGTCGAGACGCTCGATGATCGTCGCATTGGCCATGCCGCCGCCCTCGCACATCGTCTGCAGCCCGTAGTGGCCGCCGGCCCGCTCGAGTTCGCAGAGCAGCGTCGTCATCAGCTTCGCGCCCGACGCTCCCAGGGGGTGCCCGAGCGAGATCCCGCCCCCGTTCACGTTGAGCCGGTCCAGATCCGCCTTGGTGTCGTGCAACCAGGCCAGCACGACCGGGGCGAACGCCTCGTTGACCTCGTAGCGGTCGACGTCCGAGATGGTCAGGCCCGCCCGGGCCAGCACCTGAGCCGTGGCCGGGATCGGCGCCGAGAGCATCTCGACCGGATCGGCCGCGACCACGCTCATGTGCCGGACAGCCGCCCGTGGACGGACCCCGAGCTCGGCCGCCCTGGCCGCGCTCATGAGGAGCACGGCCGCGGAGCCGTCGACGATCTGCGACGAGTTGCCGGCGGTGATCCGGCCGTCGGGCACGAACGCCGGCGCCAGGCCCGCGAGGGCCTCGCGCGACGTGGAGCGGATGCACTCGTCGGCGGCGAGCCGGTCGTCTTCGACCAGGACGGCGCCGCTGTCTCGGTCGCGGCGGCGAACCTGGACCGGCCAGACCTGCGAGTCGAACCGCCCGGAGTCGCGGGCCGCTGCGGCGAGCTCATGACTGCGCAGGGAGTACTCGTCCAGCTCGGTGCGGCTCAGCTGCCAGCGATCGCAGATCAGTTCGGCGGAGATGCCCTGCGGGACCAGGCCGCGCAGGCCGTGCGACTCCCGATCGCCGAAGCGCTCCTGCACGACCTCTCCGTAGACCTCGCGGATGTCGCCGCCCGGGGCGTTGGAGAACATCGGCACGGTGCTCATGCACTCGACACCGGCCGCGACGACGACGTCGTTGACCCCGGACATGATCGACTGGGCGGCGAAATGGATGGCCTGCTGCGACGATCCGCACTGCCGGTCGACCGTCGTTCCAGGAACGCTGACCGGCCATCCGGCGGCGAGGACGGCCGTACGGGCGATGTTGGTGCTCTGCGGTCCCACCTGAG
>JAXDGI010000219.1:0-43506 GCA_034665145.1 Solirubrobacteraceae bacterium | reverse complement strand
GCGAGCACGGCTTTGGCTCGGTGGAGGTGCGCCCGGACCTGGCTGGGCTGGCCCGGGTGGTGGTCGGTCGGCCGTGAGCGCAGCCGGGGTGCCGGCCGGCGCGGACGCGGCGGCCTTCGAGCGCTGCATGGCCGTCGGCGGGGTGGCCGTATTCCCGTCTGACACCGTGTACGGGCTGGCCTGCGACGCCCACAACCGCGTCGCCGTCGAGCGGCTCTACACGTTCAAGCGCCGGCGGCTCGACAAGCCCTCGGCGGTCATGTTCTTTCACCGTGACCTGGCCCTGGCCGCGCTGCCCGAGCTCGGCCCGCGGACGCGCGCCGTGTTGACCCGCCTGCTCCCCGGGCCGGTGACGCTGCTGCTGCGCAACCCCGGCGGGCGCTTTCCCCTGGCCTGCGGCGATGACCCATCCACCCTCGGGCTACGCGTCCCGGTCGTGCCGGCGCTCGCCGGCGTACGCTGGCCGATCCTGCAGTCCAGCGCGAATCTGGCCGGCGGCCCCGAGGCCCGGCGCCTGGAGGAGGTGGCCGAACCGATCCGCCGCCGCGCCGACATGCTCGTCGACGGCGGTGAGCTACCGGGCACGGCGTCAACCGTGGTTGACCTGCGCGAATACGAGGACCGGCAGGAGTGGCGGGTCCTCCGCCCGGGCGCGCTCGGCGCCGACGCTCTGGCCGCCGCCATCGCGGGCCAGTTTCACTTCCGGCCCGACACCTACCTGACCGAGATCCGCACCGAGATCGCCGGCTACGACGCGTTTCAGGATGCGGTGGCGTCGGCCAGTGGGGAGGGCGCGCGCCGGATCCTCGAGCTGGGCACCGGGACCGGCGAAACGGCGCGGCGCCTGCTGGCCCGTCATCCCGACGCCGAGTTCGTGGGCATCGACGAGACCCCCGAAATGCTCGACGTGGCCCGCGCCGACCTCGGTGGCGACCAGGTTTTGTTGCGGGTCGCCCGGCTTCAGGACGAGCTGCCGCCCGGGCCGTTTGATCTGGTGGCCAGCGCGCTGTGCGTACACCACCTGGACGGGGCAGAGAAGCGCGAGCTCTTCGGGCGCGTTCGGGCGGCGCTGCGACCGGGGGGACACTTCGTGCTTGGCGACGTGGTCGTGCCTGGGTCCCCAGAGGATGCCGTGACGCCGCTCACCGATGGTTACGACAAGCCGAGCCCCCTGCCCGACCAGGTGCGGTGGCTGGCGGCGGCGGGCTTTGATGTCGAGGTGCTCTGGGCCGAGCGCGATCTGGCCGTGGTGCGGGCGGTTGCCGTGTGAGCTGTGACGCGGGCGGGCCCGGTGCTTGTGCTGGCGGCCCCGGTGCTTGTGCTGGCGGGCCGCGGTTCCTGCGCTGCCGGGCCCCGGTTCTTTGTGCTGCCGGGCCCTGGTTCTTTGTGCTGCCGGGCCCCGGTTCTTGGCGGGGCCCGCGGCCCGGTCACCTTGAAGCGCCCGGGCCCACCGCTACCATGGCTCGCGTGAGCTCCGAGTTGCCGCCGGACTTCTTCAACCGTCCCCTGGCGGACGTGGATCCCGAGATCGCCGAGGTCCTCAACCTCGAGCTCGAGCGCCAGCAGCGCACGCTGGAGATGATCGCCTCGGAGAACTTCGCTCCGGTGGCCGTGCTCGAGGCCCAGGGCTCAGTGCTCAACAACAAGTACGCCGAGGGCTATCCCGGCAAGCGCTACTACGGCGGATGCGAGTTTGTCGACATCGCCGAGCAGCTGGCCATCGACCGCGCCAAGGCCCTGTTCGGCGCCGACCACGCCAACGTGCAGCCTCACGCCGGCGCGCAGGCCAACACCGCCGTCTACCACGCTCTCCTGCAGCCCGGTGACACGCTGATGGGGCTGGAACTGGCCCACGGTGGCCACCTCTCGCACGGGATGAAGATCAATGTCTCCGGGCGTCTCTACAACATCGTCGCCTACCACGTCGACCGCGACACGAGCCTGATCGACATGGACGAGGTCCAGCGCTTGGCCGAGGAGCATCGCCCCAAGATGATCGTGGCCGGCTGGTCGGCCTACCCCCGCCAGCTCGACTTCCCGCGCTTTCAGGAGATCGCCGAGTCCGTGGGTGCCTATCTGATGGTCGACATGGCCCACTTCGCCGGGCTCGTCGCCGCCGGCGTGCACCCCAGCCCGGTGCCCTACGCCGACGTCGTCACCACCACGATCCACAAGACGATCGGCGGCGGCCGGGGCGGCATGATCCTGTGTCGCGAGGAGCACGCCAAGAAGATCAACTCCGCCGTCTTTCCCGGACAGCAGGGAGGCCCGCTCGAGCACATCATCGCCGGCAAGGCGGTGGCCCTGAAGATCGCCGCCTCCGAGGCCTTCCGCGAGCGTCAGGAGCGAACCGTGGTCGGCGCCCAGGCCGTCGCCCGCGAACTGCTGGCCGCGGGCGGTGGCGTGTCCGTCCTGACGGGCGGCACCGACGTGCACCTGGTGCTCTGCGATCTGCGCGAATCCGAGCTGGACGGCCAGCAGGCCGAGGACCGGCTGCACTCGATCGGCATCACCGTGAACCGCAACGCCGTGCCCTTTGACCCGCGGCCCCCGGCGGTCTCCTCAGGCCTGCGGATCGGCACGCCGGCGCTGGCCACCCGTGGCCTGCAGGTCGACGACTTCATCGAGGTGGGCGGGCTGATCGCCGCCACCCTGAACCCGGCGGATTCGTTCGAGGCCGTCCGGGACGAACTGACCGAGCGGGTCACCGCGATTGCCGAGCGCTACCCGCTGTACGCGGGCCTGGGCGCGGCGTCGATGGCCTAGCCGCTCGGTCGTCGCCGGTCGTCGGCGGTCGTCGGCGGGCTGGGGCCGGCTGAGCGCCTCCTGGCGGTCCGGAGTCGCGCTCCGGGCGCGCGGAGGTCAAAAGTGGGCTGGGGAGGGGGAGAGTTTCGGCCCTCGGGCGGCTCACAGCTGGCATGGGGAGTGCTCATCAGGGTGCAATACGGAGAAAAGCTGGACTTGCTCCGCAGCTTTTCTCCGTACGTCGCGCTGAGGGTGCGATTGATGGAAAACCTGACGGCGGAATTCGAGTTTTCTCCGTTTTGCCGCTTGACGGGAAAGGCGACGCCGCGCTGGCCTGGGTCGCCGCCGCGCAGAGCGGCATGGTCCACCGTCGTCAGCTGAATGCGATCGGCTTTAGCCGCTCCATGATTGCCCACCGTGTCAGGGACGGGCGACTGCACCTGCGCTTCCCGGGCGTGTTCGCCGTCGCCTATCCGCGAACCGATCTGACCGCCAGGTTGATCGCAGCCCTGCTGTACGCCGGCGACGACAGCGTCATCAGCCATCGCTCCGCGGCTGCGCTCTGGGGACTCACGCCACCTCCGGAGGTCATTGACCTCACCCGGCAGGGGCGCTACGTCCATCCCCAGCCCCACCTCTGCGCGCACCGCGTCCCCGTGCTGGACCTCCGTGACGTTCGCTTGCACCAGGGCCTACCCGTGACCGCCGCGGCTCGATGCCTGCTGGACATGGCCGCAGATGCGGATGACGATGAGACCGAGCATGCGGTGGCCGAGGCGAGGGTGCGGCGGCTTGTCAACGACGCAGACCTCGAGGGAGCGCTCAGCCGAGCCCCGAACAGGCCGGGAGCGCGGCGGCTGGCGCGCGTGATCCGCGGTGACGCCGGGCGCGTCATCACCCGATCGCAGGCCGAGCGGCTCGTTCTCCGCCTCGTCGCCGAAGCTCAGCTGCCCACCCCGGAGACCAACGTGCGCGTTCTCAACTTCGAGGTCGACTTCCTCTGGCGTGCCCAGCGAGTCGTCGTGGAGTTCGACGGCTTCGAGTTCCACCGTCATCGGGCTCAGTTTGAGAAGGACCGGCGGCGCGACCAGGTGCTGATCGCGGCCGGGTTTCGGGTCATCCGGCTGACCTGGCGCCAGCTTCGCGATGAGCCGATGGCGCTGGCGGTGCGGATCGGCCAGGTGCTCGGGGCCGGTTAGCGGGGGGCCTGTGGCGGCGGCCCCGGGCGGGGCTGCGGGTCACGAGCCGGTGAGTGATCGGCCCGGGCTGCCATCCTTCCCGGGCATGCCGTACTGGGACGCCGTGCTCTCCTTTGTGGTCGCGCTCGCGGTGTCGGCGGCAGTCACGCCCCTGGCCGCTCGCCTGGCCCGGAGACTGAACGCGGTCGATGTGCCCCGTGAGCGGGGCCTGGCGCGGCGCGAGACACCGCTGCTGGGCGGCCTGGCCATCCTGGTCGCGGTGCTGGTCTCGGGGGCGATCTGGCTGCATCCGGAGATCAAGCTGCCGCATGTCGCCCACGGGCCGAAGGGACCCGGGGGGACGGTCCATGTCTGGTGGGTGATCGGGGGCGCCTGCCTGATCACCCTCGTGGGGGCGATCGATGATGTGCGCGACCTGCATCCGGCGCTCAAGCTCATCGGCCAGATCGCTGCCGCGGTGGTCGCGGTCGAGGCCGGGGCGGTGGTGACCGACATCACGCTTCCGTTTCTCGGTGCCTTTCAGTTCCCCAATGCCGGCGGCGTGCTCACCGTCCTCTGGCTGGTGGCGATGATGAACGTCGTCAACTTCTCCGACGGGGTGGACGGTCTCGCCGCCGGGGTGTGCACGATCGACGGAATCGCCTTCTCGATCATCGCCTACAGCCTCGACGTCAACGGGGCGGCGGTGCTGGCCGCGCTCACCGCCGGCGCCGCCCTGGGCTTCCTGTTTCACAATTTCCATCCCGCCTCGGTGTTCATGGGCGACGCGGGGGCCAACCTGCTCGGCTACCTGCTCGGCGTCGTCGCCGTGGTCGGGTCGCTGAAGACCAACGCCGTCGTCGCCCTGATCGTGCCGCTGGTCATCCTCGCCGTCCCGTTCCTGGATACGAGCTTCGTCATCGCCAAGCGGCTGAAGTACCGGCGCAAGCCGTGGTCGGCCGACGCCAACCACTTCCATCACCGCATGGCCCGGATCGGCTTCTCTCAGCGCAAGACGGTCACCTACCTGTACGTGTGGACTGCACTGATGGCCGGTCTGGCCGTGGCTCTGCGCATCATTCCCCACTACGAGCGCCATGCCATGGGCTGGATCATCTTCCTCATCGCGCTGATCGCGCTGTGCGCGGCGGCCAGCGTCTACCTCGTCTACGTGCTTGAGATCTTCAAGTTCAAGGGGCTGCGCGCGCAGGAGTTGCGCAGTGCTGATCCCGCCACCACCGAGCACGAGATCGAAGCGCAGGTGGAGCGCGACATCGAGACGGGCGAGTTCGAAAGGGTGACGTAGTCCGGGTGTTCGCCGGTTTGACACGGCGGGAGCGGGCCGGCCTGGCGGCGGTGGCCGTGCTCACGGTCCTGGCCGGGGTCGCGCGCTACGTGAGCGCCGTTCCCCACGTGGCTGCCTTCGTGGTGGCCGGCTTTGCCCTCGCCGGTGGGGCCTGGATCGTGTCCTTTGCCACCGAACAGGTCGGCCAGCGATTTGGCACCGCGGCCACCGGGTTGTTGCAATCCACGCTGGGGAACCTGCCCGAGTTCTTCGTGGTCATCTTCGCCCTCAACGCCGGGCAGAAGATCGTCGCCCAGACGGCGATCCTGGGCTCCATCCTGGTCAACGCCCTGCTCGTGCTCGGGCTGGTCCTCGTGACCGGTTCGCTGCGCGAGCCGGACCGGACAATGCGTTTCGGCGTGCGTCTGCCCAATGACGCCACCACGCTGCTGCTCATCACGAGCTTCATCATCCTGCTCGTCCGCCTGGCCGACTCGGCCCACGACTCGGCCAGCCATCACATCAGCACGATCTCGATCGTCAGCGCCGTCGCGATCCTCGTCGTCTACGGATTCTGGGTGCGCCAGTACCTGACGATGGATCAGCCCGAGGACGAGCGGAGGTCCGAGACGCGGCTCTCGACGACTGGAAGCATGGTGCTGCTGCTCGTCGCCGGGGTGGCCGCCGGCTTCGTCTCGGACTGGTTCGTGCACGCGCTCGAGCCAACGATCCACTCGCTGGGTATCTCTCAGTCATTTGCTGGGCTGGTCATCGTGGCCACGGCGGGCAACGCGGTCGAACACGCCGTGGGGGTCGTCCTGGCCTACAAGGGCTATCCGGAGCTGGCCATCTCCGTGGTCAAGAACTCGGTTGCGCAGGTGGCGGCATTCCTGTTCCCGCTGCTCGTGCTCGCCTCCCTGCTGACGGCGACCACGCTGACCTTCGTGCTCGCGCCGGTGTTTACGGGGGCGCTCCTGGGGACGGCGGTCATCGTGTGGCAGATCACCGGGGACGGAGAGGCGACCCCGTTTGAGGGGGCGGCGCTCATTGCCGCGTTCGTGATCCTGGCCATCGTGGCCGCCTTCGAAGCCTGAGCCGGTGACGGGGGATCCCCGCGATGGCCGAGCCTTCGAAGCCCAAGCCCGGTGACGGGGGATGCCCGCCCGGGGGCGAGGCAGAGCACCCCGGGGCGAGGCAGAGCACCCCGGGGACGAGACAGAGCACCCCGGGGGGTGTGATATTCTGACGTTTACGTAAGAATTAGATTTTGTCTCGGAAAGAGGGTGGTGGCCTTGAGCACCGTCTCAGATCCGCCGGCCAGTGGTAGGCAACGCAACCGCCGGCTCGGCGTCGACTCCAAACACGACTCCTACAAATGGTGGGCCCTGTCCTGCACGTCGCTGGGCATGCTCCTGGCCACGATCAACTCGGGAACGCTGATCATTGCTCTGCCCGACCTCGAGCGCAGCCTGCACACGAGCCTGCTGGAGCTGGTGTGGGTCATCCTCGTCTACATGATCGCCTCCACGGTCCTGGTGCTCAGCGCCGGACGCCTGTCTGATCAGTTTGGGCGCAAGAAGGCCTATGTCGGGGGCTTTGTTCTGTTCGCTTTCGCCTCGCTGGGAGCCGGCTTTGCCGCCACCGGAACCGAGCTCATTCTGTGGCGGATCCTGCAGGGCATCGGCGGCGCCTTCCTGTTCGCCAATTCAGCCGCCATCGTCACCGACGCCTTCCCGAAGGAGCAGCTCGGTCTGGCCATGGGCACCAACACGATGGTGGCCGCGATCGGGCTGGTCATCGGACCGGTACTCGGTGGCGCGCTGGTGGCCATCCAGTGGCCGTGGGTGTTCTGGTTCAACGTTCCCTTCGGCCTGGCCGGCGCCCTGTGGGGCTGGATGGTGCTGCACGAGGTGACCGGTCGCTCCGAGGACCGCTCGTTTGACTTCCTGGGCACGGTCACCTTCCTGATCGGTCTCACCGGTCTCGTCTACGGGATCTCCAAGGGCGGCATCTCCGGGTGGGGTTCGTCGCTGGTCATCCCCGCCCAGATCGAGGCCGCCGTGCTGCTGCCCGCCTACGTGCTCGTCGAGAGCCGGCAGAAGGCGCCGATGCTCGACCTGAGCATCTTCAACAACCGCCTGTTCTCGACCGCCGCCGCGGCCTCGTTCTGCAATGGCCTGGCCCGCTTCGCGCTCATGTTCGTGTTCGTCTTCTACTTCCAGGGAGTGCAGGGCAACTCGCCGATCCTGGCCGGGGTCAAGCTGGCTCCGCTGGCCATCGGCATGCTCATCTCCTCCCCCGCCGCCGGGATCTGGGCCGACCGGCGCGGCTCGCGCATGCTGGCCGTCATGGGGATGCTGGTCACCGCCGTCGGCCTGGCCCTGATGACGACGCTCGGCCGGAACACCAGCTACCTGTGGCCGGGCGTGTACATGTTCATCGTCGGTATCGGCTCGGGTATGTTCAACTCGCCCAATACGGCGGCCATGATGGGCACCGTGGCTCCGCACCGGCGAGGGATCGCCGCGGGGGCGCGGGTGCTGGTCCAGAACACGGGAGCGGTGATCTCGATCGCCTTCGTGCTCGCGGTCGTGACCTCGTCCGTGCCCAAGCAGGTTCTCTTCAGCGTCTTCTCGGGACTGGCCAATCACATCTCGACCGCACAGCTGAATCCGTTCATCTCCAACATGCACACGGCCCTGTGGTGCCTGGCCGCCGTGTCGCTGCTGGGGGCCTTCATCTCGGCCGCCCGGCCCAAGCAGGTCAGGTCGCCCTCGCCGTCCGCTGACCGGCAGCCCGCCCAGCCGGTGATGTCGGCGTGAGCGCCACCGCACCCCGCACACTGCGCATCGGCGAGGTGGCCGAGCTGACCGGCGTCACTCCGCGCACGATCCGCTATTACGAGGAGATCGGCCTGCTCGGCAGCGAAGCCGAGCGGGCTCAGGGCAAGCACCGGGTCTACACCGAGGCCGAGGTCGAGCGCCTGCGCGAGATCGTCCGTCTTAAGGAGCTGCTCGGGCTGTCGCTCGAGCAGCTCTCCTCGCTGCTGGAGGCCGAGAGCGCGCGGGCTCACCTCCGCCGCGAATACCACCAGACCGAGGCCCGGGCCGAGCGCCGCCGGATCCTCGTCCAGGCCCAAGAGCACATCAGAAACCAGCTCAGCCTGGTGCGCAGCCGCATGGGCGAGCTGGCCGAGCTCGCCCAGGAGCTCGAGGCGAGGGAGAAGCTGGTCAAGCAGCGGATCCGCGAGAATTCGTGAGCCCGCGGGCGCCCGGCGAGGTGGATCGCCGGGCAATGGCGGCGCTCTCCGCCGGCCACCTGTTCACAGACGTGAGTCAGGGATCGATCCCGGCGCTCCTGCCGTTTCTCATCGCTCGTGAGCATCTGAGCTACACGAGTGCGTCGGCGCTCATCCTCGCCGCCACGATCTCGAGCTCGGTCATCCAGCCGCTCTTCGGCCACCTGTCCGACCGCCGCTCGCTCCCGGGCCTGATGCCGATCGGACCCGTCCTGGGCGGCATCGGGGTCGGCCTGGTTGGGATCGCCCCCAGCTACGGGTGGATCTTCGCCGCCGTCGTGCTCAGCGGACTCGGGGTGGCCGCCTTTCATCCTGAAGGCTCCCGGTTTGCCAACTACGTGTCGGGAAGCCGGCGCTCGTCGGGAATGAGCCTGTTCAGCGTCGGCGGCAACATCGGCTTCGCGCTCGGTCCGATCCTGATCACCCCGCTGGTGCTGGCCTTCGGCCTACACGGGACCCTGCTCGTGATCGTGCCGACCGCGCTCATGGGGGCACTGCTGGCTCGCGAGCTGCCGCGCCTGAAGACGTTCCGGAGCGCGCCGGCGAGACTCCCGGCCAACGCCACGACCACCGACGCCTGGCGCCCGTTCACCCTCCTCGCCGTGGTCATCGCCCTGCGCTCCTTCGTCTACTTCGGGATGGTCACGTTCATCCCGCTCTACTACGTGCGCGACCTCCATACGGGCACGGCGCTGGGCGGGGCAGCGCTATCGGTGATGCTGGTCGGCGGCGCCGCGGGCACCCTGATCGGAGGGCGGCTCGCCGACCGCTTTGGCCGCCGGGCGGTCCTCCAGGGCTCGATGCTCGTGCTGCCCCCGCTGCTGGTGGGCTTCCTCGTCTCCGGCCCCGTGGTTGGCCTTGTCTTTGCCGCCCTGGCCGGTGCGGCCACGATCGCCACCTTCGCCGTGACGATCGTCATGGGCCAGGAGTATCTGCCGGGCCGGATCGGAATCGCGTCGGGGGTGACGATCGGGCTGTCGATCGGCCTCGGCGGGGTGGGCGCGCCGCTGCTCGGGCTACTGGCCGACACCAGTGGGCTGCGGGCGGTCTTTGAGTTGATTGCCGTGTTCCCGCTTCTGGCCCTGGGCCTGGCCCGGCTGCTCCCCGTGCCGTCGGCCGCCGTTACCAGTCGGGGGAGAAAGACGGGTAGCGCGCGGAGGCCAGGGCCTGCCGCAGCGCCCGCGCCGCCCGCGGGTAGCGGGTGAGCCGGAACGGGCCGCCGGTGGTCGTCCCCTCGTTGTAGACGAGCATCCGGGTCCGTCGATGCGTGCCGACCCAGGTGAACAGGCGGCGAACGAAGCCGGGATCGTCGGCGCCCCACAGCGCGTACTCGCCGAACAGGAAGGGCTCACCACCGAACGCGGCGTAGAACGAGTTCAGGCCGGGGAAGTTGGGGAACTTCGAGTAGAAGTCGGTGCCGACCCAATCCACCCAGGCCCGCCCCGGCCAGTAGGCCCGCGGGCGATTGCCGGCGACATCGGGTGCGCCCGCGACCTGAGGGACCCACAGCATGGCCACCTGGCCGGCCGGGAGATCGTGGGTGGTGTGCAACGGGGGCATGTGCAGCCGGGCCAGTACCTGATCGATGTGAGCGAGCGCGCCGCCGCGGAGGATGAGCGTCACCCGCCTCCAAGCCTGGCGGAAGGCGGCGGTCGAGTGGGCGGCGCCGCGGGTGCTGCCGTCGGAGTTGAAGGCGCTGTAGAAGTTCCAGTAGGCGTCCATTTCGGCCATGAGGCGGATGTAGACCGGATGACCGCTGGCGGCGATGGCCTGCCCGAGGGCGAGTAGCCAGCCATCGCCCCGTCCGGCGGCGATCGAACCGGGCGTGATCACTTCCCGGGTTCCCGAGGCCGTGGTGATGTGAATCATGAGCCGGGCATGGGCGGTGGCCGCGGTGGCGAAGATGCCGGGGAGGTACTCCCCCCAGGCGCTGAACACCTGGACGACCGCGGGATGCTTGCCCACCGCCCGCTGGTAAACGGTGGCCGGGGCTCCGGTCTCTCCCTGAAACACCTTCCCGGAAGGCGGCGTGTAGGCTCGTCCCCAGGCGCCACTGGTATTGAGACCGAGCAGGAATGCGCCGACGAGCGCCGTAACCAGAACCCGCCCCAGCCGTAGTCTCTTCTCAGGGTCGCGGCGCACCACACTCACCGTATCGACGTCTGGCTCCGCGAGCCGGGCCGCCCGTCATGACCGTCCTCACCAAGCAACGCACGATGAAATGGACGCCGAGAGTGGCGGCGATCGCCGCCGCGCTGGTCGGCCTCATCAACGTCGGTTCGGCGCTCACGCCGGGGATTCGCTGGCGGGGGCACCTGCTCCTCAATTTCGAGCCTGTCGAGGCGATGCGCATCTTTCACGCCTTCGCGCTGCCGATCGGCGTGGCCCTGCTGCTGGTCGCGCCCTACCTCTGGCGCCGCCGTCGCCGGGCCTGGCGGGCGGCGATCGCGCTCATGCTGCTGCTGGGCCTGCTCGACCTCTTGCGCGGGCTTGAATTTGAGGAGACCGTCCTCACCGGGGCTGCGGCCGGGCTGCTCTGGTGGTCAAAGCCCTCGTTTGCCGTGCACCACGATGATCTGACTCTGCGCTCGGCGATCTGGCGGGTGCCGCTGCTCGGTTCGCTCGCCCTGGCCGTGACGGCCGTGGCCGCATGGGCGTCGGAGGGCCATCCGTCGTGGACCTCGGTTGCCCGCGAGACGGGGGATCTCCTGCTCTGGCGCAGCGGGCCGATCCACTTCCACCACCAGGCCGATCTGCTCCATCACCGCTTCGTCTGGCTGCCCCTCAGCGTGCACCTCGTCGAACTCGGGACGCTGCTGGCCATGGCCTACGTCGTATTCCGCCCACTCACGGCGCCCAAGGCCCTGCCCGGCCCGACCTCGCGCCGGGCCGCGGCCGATCTGGTCCGCGCCCACGGCTCCGACACGCTGTCGTTCTTCAAGCTGCGCTCCGACCAGCATTACTTCTTCGCCGCTGGAGGGCAGGCCTTTGTCGGCTACCGGATCGAGAACCGCGTGCTCCTGCTGTCAGGCGACCCGGTGGGGCCGGAATCCGCCTTCCGGGGCCTGCTCGGCGAGCTGCAGGAGTTCGCGGCCGCGCGGGGTCTGAAGCTCGGTGGGGTCGGCGCCTCCGAACGGATGCGGCCGCTCTACAACGAGATCGGGCTGCACACGGTTTACCTGGGCGATGAGGCGATCCTCGATCTCGAGTGCTTCTCGCTCGAGGGTCGCAAGATCCGCAAGATCCGCCAGTCGGTGCACCGGCTCAGCAAGGCCGGCTACACCGCCGAGCTGCACCGGGTCTCGGACCTGTCGCCCGAGACTGCCGAGGAGGTCGAGGCGGTGCTCGAGCGTGGCCGCGAGGGGGCGCCAGAGCGCGGCTTCTCGATGGCCATGGACACAATCGGCGGTTCTCACGGGGAGGAGACGGTCGTCGTCCTGGCTCGCGACGAATCCGATCCGGCCCGCCCGATCCGCGGGGTGCTGCATTTCGTTCCCTGCTACGGCCGCGACGCCGCCTCCCTGTCGTTCATGCGCCGCGATCCGGCGACTCCCAACGGCCTGACCGAGTTCCTGGTCGTCTCGGCGGCCGAGTTGCTGCGCGAGCGTGGCGTCCGGGAGATGTCGCTCAACTTCGCCGCCTTCGCCAAGTGGATGCACAGCCCGGCCGGACGGGTCGAGCGTACCCTCGGCAAGCTGATCGCGCTCGGCAATCCGTTCTTCCAGATCGAGAGCCTGTACCGGTTCAACGCCAAGTTCTTCCCGCGTTGGGAGCCGCGCTACCTCGTCTACGAGGGTCGCCTCGGTCTGGCCCGAGCCGGGGTCGCCGCGATGTGGGCCGAGGGACAGCTCTACAAGCCGTCCTTCCGGGGCGCAAAGACCGACGCTTCGCGCGGCGCCCGACGGCGCGAGCGCGCTAACCTCCGGTTAACCTAAGTCGGGATCCCACTTCCGTCACGAGTGGGGGCCGGTAGTGCTGCCGCGGGCTACCCCGCGACGCGTGCACCGCCGCGCCGATACCCTCAACGGCCTCCGCGCCGCCCTGTGCTGTCCAATGCCAAGCTTCCTTCGAAAGCATCACGAACAGTCGTCCCCGAGCACCGGGGCCGGCCACGCCATCAAGGACGTAACTTGTCGGTGAGCGTCTTGACAGGTCCTGAGCGCCACATGCCCGTGCTGCGGTATTTCGACGTCGTCCTGATCGTGGTCGCCGCGCCCATCATGCTGCTGATCGGGGTGTCGGCGAGCGGATATCTGATCGGCGCGGCAGCTTGGGTCGGCCTGAGGTTGATTGGGGTAGCCGTCGACCGTTACGCAGCGGCTGCTGACCTCGCCCGCTCCACCGCGATCCGCATGACCTACATGCTGACCCGTCTCTTTGCGCTGGCCATCACCGTGATCCTGGTTCGTCAGGCCGACGGCCAGGACGCCGGACTCACCTGTCTGGCCCTGGTCGTCTTCGTCTTCACGATCAGCCTCTTCATCTCCGCGCTGAACCGTCCTACCCGAGCGAGGCCGCGATGAGCAGTAGGCGCAAGCTTTTGCTGTCGATCTTCGGCTTCTATGTCCTCGGAATCGTGCTGCTGGTCGTCATCTTCGGCTTCGGTCAGAAGAACAACTCGTTCCAGATCCAGAATGAATTCAAGCTGATCAACTGGGTGAACCTGGGCGTGTTCAGCATCAATCGCGCCGTGGTCTATCTGCTCGTCTCGTCCATCCTCACCGTGGTGACGATGGTCTGGATCGCCCGGCGCATGCACGACCGCCCCAACAAGGTGCAGACCGCGGTGGAGGCGCTCTACTCGCTCATGCGCGACAACATCACCCGCGGAAACATGGACGACACAATGGCGGCCCGCTGGTTTCCGTTCCTCGGCGCGCTCTTTCTCTTCATCTGGTTCAACAATCTGATCGGCTACCTCCCGCTGCCGACCAACAGCGAGGAAACGTTCAACGTCTTCGGCGTCCACATTCCAAGCTTCGCCCTCTATGCGGCGACGGCGAACATCTCCGTTCCCCTGGTCCTGGCCCTCATCGTGTTCGTGGCCTTCAACTGGGAAGGCATCCGGACCCACGGCCCGATCGGCTATCTGAAGAGCCTGATCCCGGCCGGGGTACACGGCCCGATCCTGATCCTGATCGCCCCGCTCGAGGTCATCTCGACCTTCATGCGGCTCATCTCGCTCACCGTCCGGCTCTTTGCCAACATCCTCGCCGGGCACATGATCATCCTGTTCATGGCCGGGGCTCTGGCCGTGATCCTCGGCCTGTCGTTCCTGGGCTGGTTCACCCTGCCCTTCGGGATCCTGATCTACATGTTCGAACTGGGCCTCGTGGCCACGCTGCAGGCCTTTATCTTCGCCACCCTTTCCGCCATCTATTTGGGTGGCGCGGTCACCCATCACTAAGACAAGGAGCTGAGCTCAAAGTGCTTACAACCATCATCTCGTTCGCCGCCGCGTCCTCCGGGGTTGGTGCCGGACTCGGAATCGGCATCGGCGGCGGGCTCGGTGCGGTCGGCGCCGGCGTCGGCATCGGCATCATCTTCGGCAAGGTGATCGAGTCCGTCACCCGCCAGCCGGAGATGCGCGACGAGATCACGAGCATCCAGTGGCTCGGTTTCGCCCTTACCGAGGCGGTGTTCTTCTACGGGCTGGTGGCCGGCCTGCTCTCCTACGTCCTCAAGTAGATGCCCGTCATTGCTTCCTCATCAGGGTCGTTCCTCATCTCCCCCAATGTGGGGTTGATGGTCTGGACCCTGTTGCTGTTCGGGATCTCCCTGTACGTCCTGGCCAAGGTCGCCTTTCCGCGTATCTCGGCGGCCCTGGAGAAGCGCCAGCACGCGATCGAGGAGTCGATCGATGCCGCCGAGCGCACGCGCATGGAGGCTGACACGCTCCTGTCGGACTACCGTGCCCGTCTGAGGGAGGCGCGCGAGCAGGCCGAGGAGATCATCGAGCGGGCCCGCAGAGCGGCCGAGGGGCTCGAGCGGGACGCCTCCGAGGAGGCCAAGGCCCGGCGCGAGCAGCTGATGGAACAGACCCGGCGCGACATCGAGACCGAGACCCGGCGGGCCATCCAGGAGATCCGCCGCGAGGTCGCCGACCTCACGGTTCTGGCCACCGAGAAGGTGACGCGCAAGACGCTCACCGAGGAGGATCAGCGCCGTCTCGTCGAGGAGACCCTCGCCGAGCTTGACTTCGAAGCCCTGAGCTCCGCCGAGGGCCACTAGAGCAATGGAGGAAATCGCCCAGGTCTACGCGCGGGCTCTGTTCGAGGTCGCACTCGAGCACGACGTGCTCGACGAGATCCGTGACGAGCTGGCCGAGTTCGCCGACGCCATGCACGAGAACCGTGACATGGCGGTCTTCTTCTTCTCGCCGTACTTCTCGGTGGATGAGAAGAAGGAGGGCCTGGATAAGGCGGTCGTCGACGCCGATTCGAGCCTGGTCAATTTCCTCCAGGCGCTGATCGAGCGTCACCGCATGCCGGCCATCTTTCGCATCCGCACTGAATTCGAGACCCTGTGGGCGAAGGAGCGGCGCATGCTTCCTGTCCGCGTGACCAGTGCCATCGAACTCGACAACACGCTCCTGGACGATCTCGGCAAGCGCATCGGCGAACAGGTCGACCGGCAGATCGAGCTCTCCAGCGACGTGGACCCAGACATCCTGGGCGGAATCGTCCTGCGCGTGGGCAACGTCGTCCTCGACGCATCGATCAAGAACCGACTTGAACAACTCAGAAAGCAAGTGGCGCAGGGCTAGTCAGCCGCGCCGGTAAGGGAGCAAACGAAGCCACATGCAGATCAAGCCCGACGAGATCACCTCAATTCTCAAGAGCCGGATCGAGGGCCTGGACACCTCTGACGCCGAGCTGACCGAGGTCGGCACGGTGCTGTCCGTGGCCGACGGCATCTGCCGCGTGCACGGACTCGAGGACTGCATGTCCTTCGAGATGCTCGAGTTCCCGCACGACGTGACCGGCCTGGCCCTCAACCTCGAGTCCGACAACGTCGGTGTCGTGCTGTTCGGCGAGTGGGAGAAGATCGTCGAGGGCGACACGGTCAAGCGCACCAAGCGCCTGCTCGAGATTCCCGTCGGCGAGGCCCTCCTGGGCCGGATCGTCGATCCGCTCGGCAACCCGCTCGACGGGAAAGGGGAAATTGAGACCTCGGACACGCGCCCCGCCGAGCACAAGGCTCCGGGCGTCGTCCAACGCCAGCCGGTCAAGGAGCCGATGCTCACCGGGCTGAAGGCGATCGACTCGATGATCCCCATCGGGCGCGGCCAGCGGGAGCTGATCATCGGTGACCGGCAGACCGGCAAGACATCGATCGCGGTCGACACGATCATCAACAACAAGGACCGCGACCTGATCTGCGTCTACGTGGCCATCGGGCAGCGCAAGGCGACCGTGGTCCAGCTGGCCAACACGCTCGAGGAGGCCGGGGCGCTGGAAAACACGATCATCGTCATGGCCGCCGCCGATGAGGCGGCGCCGATCAAATTCCTGGCCCCGTACGCGGGCTGCGCGATGGCCGAGCACTTCCTCTACAACGGAAAGGCCGCTCTCACCATCTACGACGACCTGACCAAGCACGCCTACGCCTATCGGCAGATGTCGCTGCTGCTGCGCCGCCCGCCGGGTCGTGAGGCCTACCCGGGCGATGTCTTCTACCTGCACTCACGGTTGCTCGAACGGGCGTGCAAGCTCAACGACGACCTCGGGGGCGGCAGCCTCACCTCGCTGCCGGTCATCGAGACCCAGGCCGGAGACGTCTCGGCCTACATTCCGACCAACGTCATCTCGATCACCGACGGGCAGATCTTCCTGGAGCCCAAGCTGTTCTACTCGGGCGTCCGACCCGCCATCAACGTCGGTATCTCGGTGTCGCGCGTGGGCGGCAACGCTCAGATCGGGCCGATGCGCAAGGTGGCCGGGCGATTGAAGCTCGAGCTCTCCCAATACCGTGACCTCGAGGCCTTTGCCCAGTTCGGGTCTGACCTCGACGCCGAGACGCGCCGCACTCTGGCCCGCGGTGAGCGGCTGGTCGAGGCCCTCAACCAGTCCGAGCGCCACCCGATGCCGGTCGAGGACCAGGTCGTCCAGATCTACGCCGCGACCAACGGTTACCTGGACCGGATCGACGTCGACAAGGTGCCGAAGTTCCTGGCCGAGGTGGTCGAGAACGTTCGTGGCAACGAGGCCGACGTGGTCAAGGCGATGGCCGAGGGTGACTGGAGCGACGGGACACAATCCAGGCTCGAGGAGGCCATCAAGACGTTCGCTGAGGACTTCGGCTATGACCTCGACGAGGAGGGTCATCCGCTGGAAGACGACGATGCCCCGAGCTCGCGTTCGAGCCGCAACGGGTCAGACTCAGAATCTGACTCGGAGTCAGACTCGGACTCGGACTCCGGGGAGGGCGCGCGTGATGAGGCCGAGGCCGAGGCCCAGCCGGCCTGAGGTTGACCCATGGCCACCTCGCAGCGAGACGTTCGCAACCGCATCAGTTCGGTCAAGAACATCCAGAAGATCACCCGGGCCATGGAGATGGTCGCCGCGGCACGCCTGCGCCGGGCCGAGCAGCGCATCGAGTCCCTGCGCCCGTATGCCGACGCCATCCGGCGCATGACCCGCCAGGCCGCCGAGGCGGCCGGGGAGATTCCGCGCCTGCCCATCCTCGTCGAGCACGAGCAGGTCTCCACGGTGGGTCTGCTCGTCGTCGCCGGCGACCGGGGACTGGCCGGCGCGTTCAACTCCAACGCCGTGCGGGCCGGGGTGGCCGCCGGCCGCGAGCACAGCGGCGACGGCCATGAGTCGGTCTTCTTCGCCTCCGGGCGACGGGCTGCCTCCTCGCTGACCTTCCGCGGCTATGAGGTCGCCGACAGCTTCACCGGCTTCACCGAGCGGCCGTCGTACGCCGACGCCCGGCGGATCGCCGAGCGGCTCATGGCCGCCTACATCGATGAAGAGGTCGACCAGGTCGAGATCTTCTACAACGGCTACGTTTCGCCGCTCACCCAGACCATGCGCCGCGAGACGCTCCTGCCCCTGCAGCGGGCCAGCGTTCTCAGCGACGAGGACAAAGACGAGGACGATGGGGCGAAGGACGGCGACGACCGCAACGGCGGCGGCGATTCGAACTCGGGACCGCGCGCATTGGTCGAGTATGAGCCCGACCCCGAGGAGATCCTGCGCCGCCTGGTCCCCGACTACGTCGAGATCTCGATCTACCGGGCGCTGCTGGAGTCAAGTGCCTCCGAGCTGGGTGCGCGCATGACGGCGATGCGCAACGCCTCGGAGAACGCCAGCAACCTCATCGACGATTACACGCTGGAGATGAACCGCGCGCGCCAGGCGGAGATCACCCAGGAGATCATGGAAGTCGTCGCCGGGGCCGAGGGCCTCAGCTAGAGACGGCGCGTAACAGGAGAAGACATGGCTACCACCACAGAAGAAACCAAGACCGGCGAGACCGGCGAGAACACCGGCACGATCGAGGAGATCCAGGGCGTCGTCATCGAGGCCGTGTTCCCCGACAAGCTGCCTGAGATCAACCACGCCATCACCGTCAAGCGGCCGGAGGCCGCCAGGGCCGAGGAGGACGAGGACATTGCCGCCTCGGGCTCTGACGTGCTCGTGCTCGAGGTCCAGCAGCATCTCGGCGACGACCGGGTTCGCGCGGTGGCCATGGACACCACCGACGGCCTGTCCCGTGGCGCCGAGGTGGTCGATACCGGCCAGCCGATCACCGTGCCCGTCGGCAAGAGCACCCTCGGACGGATCTTCAATCTGCTCGGCGAGCCCATCGACCTCGGCGATGCGATCCCCGAGGACACCGAGCGCTGGCCGATCCACCGCGCCGCCCCGACGGTCGAGCAGCTGACCCCGACCACCGAGATGTTCGAGACCGGGATCAAGGTCATCGACCTGCTCGCTCCCTACGCCCGCGGCGGCAAGGTCGGCTTGTTCGGCGGTGCCGGCGTCGGCAAGACGGTCATCATCCAGGAGCTGATCCACAACCTGGCCCAGGAGCACGGTGGCCTGTCGGCGTTCTGCGGCGTCGGCGAGCGCTCGCGCGAGGGCAACGACCTGTGGCTGGAGATGAAGGAGTCCGGCGTTCTGGACAAGACGATGCTCGTCTTTGGCCAGATGAACGAGCCCCCGGGCGCCCGCATGCGCGTCGCCCTGTCGGGCCTCACCATGGCGGAGTACTTCCGTGATGAGGAGGGCCAGGACGTGCTCCTGTTCATCGACAACATCTTCCGGTTCGTCCAGGCGGGCTCCGAGGTATCGGCGCTGCTGGGCCGGATGCCCTCCCAGGTCGGCTACCAGCCCACGCTCGAGTCCGAGATGGGTCAGCTCCAGGAGCGCATCACCTCGACGCGCAAGGGCTCGGTGACCTCCATCCAGGCCATCTATGTTCCGGCTGACGATCTGACTGACCCGGCCCCGGCCTCCGCCTTCGCCCATCTGAACTCGACCACGTCGCTGTCGCGGTCGATCTCCGAGAAGGGCATCTACCCGGCGGTCGATCCGCTCGACTCGACCTCCACGATCCTCAAGCCCGAGATCCTCGGTGACGAGCATTTCGAGGTCGCCAACCAGGTCAAGGAGGTCCTGCAGCGCTATAAGGAGCTGCAGGACATCATCGCCATTCTCGGGATCGACGAGCTCTCCGACGAGGACAAGGTGACCGTCAGCCGGGCGCGTCGCCTGGAGCGCTTTTTGTCCCAGCCGTTCCACGTGGCCGAGCAGTTCACCGGCATCCCCGGCACCTTCGTGCCGATCAAGGAGTCGATCCGGGGCTTCAAGGAGATTCTCGAGGGCAAGCACGACGACCTCCCCGAGCGCGCGTTCTTCATGAAGGGCACGATCGACGAGGTGGTCAAGGACGCCGGCGGCGACTCGGACACGTCCGATGACGACGAGAAGTCCGATGAGGGCGGGAAGTCCGGCCCCGACGCCGATTCCGAGGGCTCGGGCGAGAACGGCGAGTCGGGGGAGTAGGCGGCCGTGGCGCGGACCAAGTTCGAGGTGGAGGTCCTCACTCCCGAGGGCGAGGTGTTTGCCGACGAGGTCGAGATGGTCTCGACCAAGACGGCGATCGGCTCGATCGGCGTGCTGGCCAACCATCAGCCGCTGCTGGCCATGCTCGATCCCACCGAGTTGCGGATCTACTAGTCCGTCTCCGACGTGCTTCGCTTCGCGCAGTCCGAGGGCTACCTGCAGGTCAGCGGCGGCCGGGTGATGGTTCTCGTCGAGGAGGCGCATGACGCCGACGGCCTGGACGCCGGCGATCTCCGCGAGCGCCTCCAACGGGCCGAGAAGGAGCTCGACCAGGCCGGCGAGGACAGCGAGAAGCGACGGGTGGCCGAGCGCGACAAGCTCCGCTGGGAGACGTTCCTCGGCATCGCCGAGGGCAGTTGACGCCCAGCCCGGTCATGCTCTCACCATGGCGGCCCGCGGCGGCCCAGTCGGCCCTTGAGCAGCCGTCAGGTGCGCCGCCTAGGAGTGTGGCGATCCATGGTTGACGAGCGCAATCTGGCCGAGCGGCTGATCGGCTACGAGACCTCGCGTCCCGACGAGCTCATCGCGGCGGCAGGATTCGTCAAGGGCTGGCTCGAATCCCGTGACATCGAGGTGCGTGATTACGACCACCACGGACTTCCCGTGCTGCTCGCGGAGAGCGGGGCCTCCGCCCCCGAGGCGCCGTGCGTGGTCTTTCACGGCCACCTCGATGTCGTGCCGGGTCACACCGGTCAATTCACGCCCCGGATCGAAGGCGACCGCCTCATCGGCCGCGGCGCCTACGACATGAAGGGCGGATTGGCGGCGATGATGTGCGCCCTCAAAGACCTCAGTGACCAGGACGCGGTGCGCGTGCGGCTGATCTGCGTGCCCGACGAGGAGTCCGAGGATCTCGACGAGCGCTCCACCGACACCGCCGTGGCCCGCGGTCTGGGGGGGACGTTTGCCATCACCGGCGAGCCCACCGACCTGCACATCGGCGTCCAGGCCAAGGGCGTGCTGGTCATGCGCATCCTCGTGCTCGGACGCGCCGCCCACAGCTCGACACCGTGGTTGGGCGACAACGCCGTGCTCAAGGCTGTGGACGTCTTCCGGGCGATCGAAACGCTGCCGTTTTCGCGCGAATCCTCGGAGATGTTTGACCGCCCGTCCATCAACCTGGGCCGGATCGAGGGCGGCGATGCCCTCAACAAGGTCCCGGATCGCTGCGAGATGGCCGTCGACGTGCGCTACCTGCCCGGGCAGGACCCAGGGGAGATCCTGGCCCAGGTCCGGGCCATTCCCGGGATCGACGTCAAGCGAACCTTCATCCATCCGCCGGTGACCGTGTCGGCCACCAATCCATACGTTCGCGCGCTGCGCGAGGCCGTCTCCCGGGCGCGACCGGACGGTGAGACGATGAGCGTCGGGCGCGACGGCGCCTCCGATGCCGCCTCGTTCATCGAGGCGGGCATTCCCGCCGTCGAGTTCGGCCCGGTCGGCGCCGGCCATCACGGCCCCGACGAATGGGTGTCGCTCTCCTCGCTGGCGCTCTACCGCCAGGCCCTGGTCACGTTCGTGCGGCGCCTGCCCGCCTGGCTCGCCCCCCGTGAGACCGATGGGCTGACCGCGATCGAGGGTGGGCTGGCATGAGTCGCGGTGCCATCATCGGGGACCGCTCATGAGGATTCTTCCCCACAGCCGAGGTGGTGCGCTCTGGCGCTTCGCGCTCGCCGCCGTGATCATCGTCAGCGGCACGGCGGCGACCACCGCGGTGGCCGGCCGGCTGCAGTTCAAGCAGCTGGCCGCCGACATCTCGCTCACCGCTCCGCTCAAGCACGCCCAGGTCACGATCCCCAACCCGGGCGACCCGCAGACGATCCTCATCATCGGCTCAGACCATCGGGCCGGAGAGTCGTTCCGGGCGGCCAACACCGACACGATGCTGCTCGTGCGGCTCAACGGCGCCTCGCAGACGATCAACGTGATGTCGATCCCGCGTGACCTCCAGGTCCAGGTCCCGGGCTTCGGGCAGTCGAGGATCAACGCTGCCTACTCCGAGGGCGGACCGAACCTGCTCATCAAGACGATCCACGCCGACGTCTTCCCGCAGCTGCACATCAATCACATCATCGACGTGAACTTCGGCAGCTTCCAGAAGTTGGTCAACGCGATCGGCTGCGTGTACGCCGACGTCGATCACCGCTACTACAACAACACGGCGCTGACCAACTACTCGAGCATCAACATCCAGCCCGGCTACCAGAAGCTGTGCGGAGCGGCGGCGCTGGCCTTCGTCCGCTTCCGCCATACCGACTCTGACCTGGTCCGCAACGCCCGCCAGCAGGATTTCATCCGCTGGGCCAAGGATCAGTACGGAGTCGACAACATCATCACCAACAAGGACCGGCTGCTGCGGATCTTCGGGGCCAACACCCAGACCGACGGCAACCTCCACACGACCGACGGTTTGATCAACCTGTTCAACCTCGTCGCCTTCTCGGCTGGGCATACCATCAAGCAGATCAAGTTCATGGCCGATCAGGTCCCGGGCTGCGGTTCTACCGGGCTCAACGGGGTCGCCACGCCCTGCTACCTGACCGCGACGGCCGGTTCCGAGGCCCCGGAATTTGCCGCCTTCATGCGACCGACGACGAAGGCGGCGGTCAAGAAGGCGCGCAGCGCCGGCCAGGGCGTCAAGAACCACTCGAGCGCGATCCAGACCTCGGGTCTCACCGCTGACAGCGCCGACGGCAGGGCGCAGGCGTCCGCCCTCCACCACGCCGGGTTGCCCGTCTACTACCCGCGCCTGGTCGTGGCGGGTTCCAACTACTGCTCCGATCAGACCAGCATCTGCCCGCTCGAGGTCCCCAGCCCCGGCTCCTATCCGCGCCACTACGTGATGCGCGATCAGGGCGGCCGTCCCCATGCCGCCTACCGGATGACGCTGGAGATCAATCCCATGCTCGGTCAGTACTACGGCGTGCAGGGCACGAGCTGGCGCCATCCGCCGCTGCTGGCCAACCCATCGGGGACGAAGGTGGTGGGGGGCAAGACGCTGCTGCTCTTCGCCCAGGGCGGCAAGCTCGTCGACGTCGCCTGGCGCACCAAACAGGGCGTCTACTGGATTGCCAACACGCTGACCAGCGACATCCCGAATCGACAGATGGTGGACATCGCGGCTTCGCTGACCCACTAGGGTCGCTGCCGACGGGAGCCCGCGAGACGGGGCGCCGGCTCTTTTGCACCGCTGTCCACTCTCCGCCTCGCGATCCCGCTACTCTCACCCGCTTCATGAGCACCCAACGCGAACCGATTGCTGTCATCGGGACCGGCTACGTCGGCTTGGTCACCGCGGCCGGATTCGCCGAGCTGGGCAGCGACGTGTGGTGCGTCGATGTCGATGCCGACAAGATCGCCCGCCTCAAGCGGGGCGAGGTTCCGATCTACGAGCCCGGCCTGGGCGAGTCCCTGGAGCGCAACCGCCCGCGGATGCACTTCTCCACCGAGATCACCGAAGCGCTTGAGCATGCCCGGCTGCTGTTCGTTGCCGTCGGAACTCCGCCGACCTACTCCGGCGACGCGGATCTCTCCGCGGTCAACGCCGTGGTCTCGGCGATGCCGGCCTCCGACCGTCACGCCCTGGTCATGAAATCCACGGTGCCGGTGGGCACGGGGACCGCCATCCAGCGTGTGTTCGCGCAACAGGGCAAGTCGGGCTTTGCCTACGTGTCCTGTCCCGAGTTCCTCAAGGAGGGCTCGGCCCTCAAGGACTTCCTGGCCCCGGACCGCGTGGTCGTCGGTGACGATGGCAACTGGGCCGGCGACGCGGTGGCCGCGCTGTACGAGCCGCTTGACTCGACTCTGGTCCGCACCGATGTGGCCAGCGCCGAAATGGTCAAGCTGGCCGCCAATGCGTTTCTGGCCACCAAGATCTCGTTCATCAACGAGATCGCCAACGTGTGCGAGGAGACTGGCGCCGACGTGGCCGAGGTGGCCCGGGGAATGGGCCTCGACCAGCGCATCGGCCCCCACTTCCTGCGCCCCGGGATCGGCTTCGGCGGCTCCTGCTTTCCCAAGGACGTGTCGGCCCTCAAACAGCTGGCCGGCAACTCCGGCTACCACTTTCAGCTGCTCACCGCGGTAATCGAGGTCAATGAGCTGCAGAAGCGCCGGGTGATCGCCAAGCTCCAGAAGCACCTCGGTTCCCTGGTGGGCAAGCGCATCGCGCTGCTCGGCCTGGCCTTCAAGGCCAATACCGACGACATGCGGGAGGCGTCATCGCTGGTCCTCGCCGCCCGCCTGAACGCCGACGGGGCGCACGTGAGTGCCTATGACCCGGTCGCCGAGGACGAGGCGCGCAAGCTGATGAGCGGTGTCGAGTTCGCGGATTCGGCGTTGGAGGCGGCGCGCGGGGCTGACGCGTGCATCCTGGTCACCGAGTGGCCTGAGTTCGCCGAGCTCGACTGGGGCGCCGTGGCCGAGCAGATGGCGGGCCGGCTGATCGTCGACGGCCGTAACTTCGTTGACGCCGACGCGGTGCGGGCGGCGGGCTTCATCTACGAGGGCATCGGCCGCTAGGTGCAGGCCCTGATCCTCGTCGGCGGTGAGGGCACTCGGCTGCGCCCACTGACCTCCAACCGTCCCAAGCCCGTCGTTCCCCTGGTCGACCGGCCGTTCATCGTCTACATGCTCGAGTGGCTGCGCCGGCACGGGGTGGACGACGCGATCCTGTCCTGCGGCTTTCTGGCCGATGGGGTTCGCAGCGTCCTCGGGGACGGATCGGCCCTCGGCGTGGCCCTGCGCTACGTGGAGGAGCCCCGCCCGCTCGGGACGGGAGGCGCGCTCAAGTTCGCTGAGCAATACCTCGACGAGCGTTTCTTCATGCTTAACGGCGACATTCTCACCGACATCGATCTGACCGCCCAGCTCCGCCAGCACGAGCAGACCGGCGCGCGGGCCACCCTGGCCCTGATTGCGGTCCAGGATCCCAGCGCCTACGGGCTCGTTCGCCGCCGCGAGGACACATCGGTCACCGAGTTCGTGGAAAAGCCCCGGCCGGACGAGATCGACACCAATCTGATCAACGCCGGGGCCTACATCCTGGAGCGCGACATCCTCGCCGACATGGCGCCGGCGGGAACGAAGATCTCGATCGAGCGCGACGTCTTCCCGCGCCTCGTCGACCACGGTCTGTACGGCTATGAGGTGGGCGCGGCCTACTGGCTCGATATCGGCACCCCCGAGCGCTACATGCAGGCCACCTTCGACATCCTCGACGGCGACGTGCAGACCGAGGTGGGACGCCGGCTGGCCGAGGCCGGTGGAGTCCTGCGGGACAGCGAGCTCGAGGGGATCGTTCACGCCCCCGCTTTGATCGGGGCCGGATCGACGGTGGCCGCGGGAGCCATCATCGGCGGCCGGACCGTCCTCGGAGAGGGCGTCACGGTGCACGAGCGCGCTCACATCGAGTCCTCGGTGATCCTCGATGGCTGCGAGATCGGGGCCGGGGCCCGGATCAGAGGCTCGATTCTCAGTCCCGGGGTGACGATCGGCGAGCACTGCCGCATCGAGGGCCGCGTGGTGATCGGCGAGCAGGTGAAGATCGGGCCGCAGAACACACTGAGCGCCGGCATGCGTATCTTCCCCGGCGTGGAGCTGCCCGCAGGAGCGATCGCGTTTTGAGCGCCGCCACCAACCTTGACCGCGAGTCGATCGGCGCGTTTGATCCCAGCGGCCAGCTGGCCGACATCCTCGACCTGCCCGAGCATCTGCGCGACGCCCTGTGGCGTGCGGAATCGGCCAACCTGGTTCCGACCGCGACGCCCGGCGGCCTGGTCGTGGCCGGCATGGGCGGGTCGGCGATCGGAGGGGCCCTGGCCCGGGCCGCCATCGGAGACCGCGCCGCCCGGCCGATCGCGATCGCCCGCGGGTACGGGCTGCCGCCCTGGAGCGATGCCGACGTAACCGTGCTGTGCTCGAGCTACTCGGGCAACACGGAAGAGACGCTGGCCGCCTACGAGGCCGCCGGCGTGATCGGCGCCCAGCGCATCGTGTCCACGACCGGCGGCGAGCTGGCCAAGGCCGCTCGTGCCGACGGGGTGGCGGTCGTGCCCCTACCGGGTGGTTACCAGCCACGGGCGGCGGTCGGCTATGGCCTCGTCGTCTCCCTCGAGGTCGCCGCCCTGGCCGGAGTCTGCGACCCGCTTCACACCGAGATCGACGTCGCCGCCGCCCACGCGGAGAAGCTCCTTGGCGAGTGGGGGCCTGACTCCGATGAGGGCTCGCTGGCCAAGCAGCTGGCCCGGCGCCTGCACGGAACCGTTGCGCAAATCTCCGGCGCTGATCTCACCGCGCCGATCGCCTATCGCTGGAAGACCCAGTTCAACGAGAACGCCAAACTCCCCGCGTTCGCCGGTGAGCTGCCCGAGCTCGATCACAACGAGATCGTCGGTTGGGCGAGGGCCGGCGAGCTGGGGTCCTTCAGCGCGGTGCTGCTCGATGACTCCGATCTGCACCCCCGGGTCCGCAGGCGGGTGGAGCTCACGCAACGACTCATCGCCGAGACGGGTGCCCCGGCCGAGCGCGTGCAGAGCGTGGGGGGGACCCGGCTCGAGCGGCTCGTGTCGCTGGTTTTGCTCGGAGATCTGGTCTCGCTGTATCTGGCCGTCCTCAGCGGCGTTGACCCGGGCAGCGTCGATGTCCTCACGCGCCTCAAGCAGGAGCTTGCCGAGGCCTGAGACGGGTCGGGCGGGGGGCTCGGGAGCCCTTCAAACCTTGACACGATCGTGGTAGGGTTGGTCGGCGATGGAAGCGCTGACCATCAACGAGGCGGCGGGCACGACGGGCTGGTCCCCGCGCATGCTGCGCTATGTCGAGCAGGCCGGATTGGTCGCTCCCGCTCGTTCCTCCTCGGGCTATCGCCTCTACGGCGCCGCCCAGCTGCAGCGGCTGCGCACTCTCAAGGAGCTGCTGGCCCAGTTCGACCTCGGCCTGTCTGACGTGGCCTTTGCCGCGCGGATGGCGGCCGATCCGCAGCTGCGCGTTGCCGTGCAGCGCTGGCTTGCGTCCCAGGCCTACCGGCCGCAGGACGTCGAGGTGGCCGATTGGCTGCGCTTTGAGCAGGACAAGCACGAGAAGCTCCTGGCCGCCGCCGCCTGAGGCGACGTTCGGCGCACTATTTCCGCGAGAACTGGAGACCAAGGAACATGACCACGACCGTCCCCGAGACCGACTACAAGGTCGCTGACCTGGGGCTGGCCGCCTTCGGCCGCAAGGAGATCACCCTGGCCGAGCACGAGATGCCCGGCCTGATGGCGACCCGGCGCGAGTTCGCCGAAAGCCAGCCGCTCAAGGGCGCCCGCATCACCGGCAGCCTGCACATGACGATCCAGACCGCGGTTCTGATCGAGACCCTGACGGCGCTCGGGGCCGAGGTCCGCTGGGCCAGCTGCAACATCTTCTCCACTCAGGATCACGCCGCCGCGGCGATCGTCGTCGGGCCGGACGGCACTCCCGAGGAACCCCGGGGCGTGCCAGTATTCGCCTGGAAGGGCGAGACGCTAGAGGAATACTGGTGGTGCACCGAGCAGGCCCTGGCCTGGCCGGAGGGCGGCCCGAACATGATCCTCGACGACGGTGGCGACGCGACACTGCTCGTCCACAAGGGGGTCGAGTACGAGGCGGCCGGCGAGGCTCCGGACCCGAGCACGGCCGATAACGACGAGTTCCGCATCATCCTGGAGCTGCTCAACCGCTCGCTGGCTGAGGACCCCAAGCGCTTCACCAAGATGGCGTCCGAGATCCAGGGCGTCACCGAGGAGACGACCACCGGCGTTCACCGGCTCTACCAGTTCGCCGAGCAGGGAACGCTGCTGTTTGCGGCCATCAATGTCAACGATTCGGTCACCAAGTCCAAGTTCGACAACAAGTACGGCTGTCGTCACAGCTTGATCGACGGCATCAACCGGGCCACCGATGTGCTGATCGGCGGCAAGGTGGCCGTGGTCTGCGGCTACGGCGACGTCGGCAAGGGCTGCGCCGAGTCGCTGCGGGGCCAGGGGGCTCGCGTGGTGATCACGGAAATCGACCCGATCTGCGCGCTCCAGGCGGCCATGGACGGCTACCAGGTCGCTCGCCTCCAGGACGTGCTGGGCACGGCCGACATCTTCATCACGGCCACCGGCAACAAGGACGTCATCACCGCCGAGCACATGAGCCAGATGAAGCATCAGGCGATCGTCGGCAACATCGGGCACTTCGACAACGAGATCGACATGGCCGGGCTGAGCCGGATCGATGGCGTCAAGAAGATCAACATCAAGCCCCAGGTCGACGAATGGGTGTTCCCCGGCGGTCGGACGATCATCGTCCTGTCGGAGGGGCGGCTGCTGAACCTGGGCAACGCCACCGGCCACCCCAGCTTCGTCATGTCCAACTCGTTCACGAACCAGGTGATGGCGCAGATCGAGCTGTTTGCGCGCAATGACAGCTACGACAAGCAGGTCTACACGCTGGCCAAGCACCTGGACGAGAAGGTCGCCCGGCTGCATCTGGATGCGCTCGGCGTCAGGCTGACCGAGCTCACCTCCGACCAGGCGGCGTACCTCGGCATTCCGCCCGAGGGCCCGTACAAGTCAGACCATTACCGGTACTAGTCCAGCTCGATTCGAGGCGCGGCCGGGATGGCCCGAGCGTCCGTTCCGCCGCATGACGTAGCCGACCTCGCCCTCGCCTCCGAGGGCGAGGCGCGGATCGAATGGGCTGACGGGCAGATGCCCGTGCTGGCCCGGCTGCGTACGCGCTTTGCCGCCGAGCAGCCCCTGGCCGGCATCCGGATCGCGGCCTGCCTGCACGTGACCGCGGAGACGGCCAACCTCGTCCGCACGCTGCGGGCAGGAGGGGCCGAGGTCGCGCTCTGTGCGGCCAACCCGCTGTCCACGCAAGACGACGTGGCTGCCGCGCTCGTGCTGGAAGACGGGGTCTCGGTGCGGGCGCTGCGCGGCGAGGATCTCGACACCTTCGTCGAGCATGTCCTGGCTCTGCTATCGGGCCCCGCCCACCCCCAGATCACCCTTGATGACGGTGCCGATCTGCTTGTCACCGCCCATGCCAAGGGCGGCGATCTGCTCCAGGGCCTGATCGGCGGTACCGAGGAGACCACCACCGGTCTCGTGCGGCTGCGCCGACTCGAGGACGAGGGCGCGCTGCGCTGCCCTGTCCTGGCCGTCAACGAGGCGCGGACCGAGCGGGCGCTCAACGATCGTCACGGCACCGGCCAGTCGGCGCTGGACGGGATCGTGCGCGCCTCCGGAGTTCTGCTGGCCGGCCACACGGTCGTCGTCCTCGGCTACGGCTGGGCCGGGTTGGGCGTGGCCGAGCGCGCGCGGGGGGCCGGGGCGGTGGTGATCGTCTGCGAGGTCGATCCACTGCGCGCGCTCGAGGCGAGGATGGCCGGCTATGAGGTCCTGCCCTCGCTGCAGGCGGCCGAGCGCGGCGACGTGTTCGTGACCGTGACGGGCTCGCGCCGGGTGCTGCGCGGCGAGCACTTCGAGCGTATGAAGGACGGTACGGTGCTGGCCAACGCCGGCCACTTCGATGTCGAGCTCGATCTCGATGATCTGCGGGCTCTGGCCGTGGGCGGCATACGCGAGGTCGGACGTCTCGTCGAGGAGCACAGGTTGGCCGACGGCCGCCGCCTCAACCTCCTGGCCCGCGGACGGGTGGTCAATCTGGCCGCGGCCGAGGGGCATCCGGCCGCGGTCATGGATGTCTCCTTCGCCCTTCAGGCGCTGAGCGTGGAGGAACTCGTGCTTCGCGGGGCCGAGCTCGGGCCCGGGGTTCATCCCGTCCCGGCGGCCATCGACCGGGAGGTCGGCCGGCTCAAGCTCGCGGCGCTCGGGGTGCAGATCGACGCGCCCACCGCCGAGCAGGAGACCTACCGCGACTCATGGGGGTAGGCCGGCGGGGGAGCGCCGCTGTCCAGAGCCTGGCTAAGACTCGGCCACTCGGGTAGTTTCACCACTGAGCATGGCCGGCCAGGGACAGCTGCGCGGTGGGATTGATCTCGGGGGAACCAAGATCGAGGCCGTCGTCGTCGATGACCACCAGCGGGTGGTGGGCCAGGCGCGCGAGCAGACACCGACCTCGGGGGGGCCGAGCGCAGTCGCGGGCCAGATGGCGGCCGCCATGCACGCCGCGGCCAAGGCAGCCGGCGCCGAGAGCCCTGAGCTGGCCGGCGTCGGCGTCGGGTCACCCGGCGACGTCGACGAGTCGGCCGGCACGGTGGCCAACGCGCGCAACCTGCCGGACTGGGGCGACGCCTTCCCGCTGGCCGACTTCCTCTCCGAGAGGCTCGGAACCCGGGTGCTGGTCGGCAACGACGTTCAGGTCGCCACCCAGGCCGAGTTCCATCTGGGGGCGGGCAAGCCCTACCAATCGGTTCTGGGCGTGTTCTGGGGTACCGGGGTCGGGGGCGGTCTCATCCTGGGCGGGGAGCCCTGGCTGGGACGCGGCGGCGCCGGCGAGATCGGGCACATGGTCGTCAAGCGCGGCGGTGCGCGCTGCCCGTGCGGCCGGCGAGGCTGCATGGAGGCCTACTCCGGCCGGGCGGCGATGGAGGCGCGAGCCCGGCACGAGGTTGACAGGGGGGCCACGACCGACCTGTTCAAGCTGATGAAGGAGCGCGGCCGCAGCCGGCTGACCAGCGCCGTCTGGGCCCAGGCCCTGGAGCGCGAGGATCAGCTCGCCATCGAACTGATCGAGCGGGCCGTCAAGGCGCTCGGGGCGGGCATCGCCTCGGCGGTCAACCTGCTCGACGTCGAGGCGGTCATCCTGGGCGGCGGGCTCGGCGTTCGCTTTGGCCAGCCGATGGCCGAGCGGATCTCGACCGAGATGCATCCGCACCTGTTCAACGACGCCCGCCCGCCGGCGGTCCGGGTGGCCGGACTGGGTGATCAGAGCGGCGGGATCGGTGCAGCCATGCTGGTCTCCGGCGACGTATCCGCCGCCACCGGCTAGGCCCTTCGGGCCAGGAAGTCCGTCAGCACCTCCAGGAAGGCCTTCGGGGTCTCCAGCGGGGCCAGGTGCCCGGCGCGCGCGATCGTGACCCGCTCCGTGTCGGGCAGGGTGCGTTCCAGTTCCGCGGCGGCCTCGAGAAAGTCCGGCATGTCGTGTTCGCCCGCGGCGACCAACGTGGGGATCGTGATCGCGGCAAGATCGTCCGGGCCGGTCAGCGGATCGGCCACGTCGGTCTCGTGGACGTCCAGCTGCAGCGCAAAGGCCCGGCGCTGCATCGCCGCCACCTCGTCGCGCAGGGTCGGTGGCGCGTCCGGCTGCGTCCAGGCCTCGACCACGGCCTCGGTCGCCGCCGCAACGTCGCCGCGCTCGAGCGCCGCCTCCTCGGCCTCCCAGGCGGCGGCCAGCTGGGCCGAGGGCGGGGCGTCGAAGGGCCGCGCCGACACGAGGACCAGGGCCACCACCCGTTCCGGGGCGATCGCCGCGGCGCGCAGCGCCATGCCGCCGCCGAACGAGTTTCCGACCAGGGCGGCCCGCGCGATCTCGAGCTCATCCATCATGGCCAGGACCGCGTCCCAGGGGGAGAGCGCTCCCATGGGCGCCTCTCCGAACCCGGGCAGGTCAACCGCCACCGCCCGGTACCCGGCCTGGCTTAGCGGCTCGAGGTGCTCACTCCACATGCGCCGGTCGGCCACCCCGGCGTGGAGGAGGACAACCGCCGCGCCCTCGCCCGCCTGGTCGAAGGGGAGGCTCATCTCAGACGACCTCATAGCGCTCGGCCCGCTGGGCCTCCCGTTCGGACTCGGTCAGCATGCGCACGAACAGCCAGGTCAGCGCGATCCCCATGACGACCGACTGCTCCAGCGCCATGGCCAGGCCGGCCATCGACTGATCCTCGGACGGTGACAGACCCCAGTAGTGCGGATGGTGAGCGTAGAAGGGATAGAAGGATGCCGGCGCGAAGGCGATCGCGATCCCCAGCAAGCCGACCAGCAGCTTGGTCGAGACCATGTAGGCGATCGGGCCCATCCCGTCCAAACGCATCCGGCCGCGGATGGGGGAGAGGATGTGCCACCAGTACAGGGCGCCGGCGGCCCCGAAGCAGACGTGCTCGAAGGCGTGGACGCTGGCGTTGCTGAGAGCGGCGTCGTACATGGCGGGGATGTGCCAGGCCCACATGAACCCGGCGTAGGCCAACACCGCGAAGGCAGGATGGGCGAGCGGGCCGGCCCGGCGCTCCACGGCCGCCAACCGCCGCGTGACGGGGCGCAGCAGCACCTTGTTGAGCCCGAGGATGAGCAGGATGGGAACGATGTCGAGCAGAAGGATGTGCTGGACCATGTGCATCAGCATCAGCTGGTCGCCGAGGGCGTCGATCGGCGATATGAGGGCGGCGAGCGTGGCCACCAGCCCGCCGCTGAAGAGCAGGGCGTGGCGAGGCCCGGGCCGGTGGGGCCCGGTGGCCGCGCGGCCGCGACGCCAGGCCATGGCGTAGAGCACGGCGAGTGCCGCCACCCCCACCAGCACGGTGGGCTCAAACGTCCAGCTGATCTGCGGGGACACGTCGGACGGCAACATTGGACATTTTGACGCCTCGACAAAGCGGGCCGGCGCCAATAACCTCGAGTTGACATAGCAACATCCCCATTTGCAGGAGGTCGGTCGATGCGGATCGAGGTCAAGGGCCGCAACTTGCCCGTCTCAGACGATTTGCGCGAGCACGTCTTCAAGCGCTTCCGGAAGGTGGACAAGCAGGTCTCGAAGCTGGCCGAGCTCAGCGTGGAGCTGATCGAGGAGCGCAATCCGGCCAACCCGGATTGCCAGGTGGCGGAGGTGACCCTGTATCTCAAGGGCGTGACCCTCCGGGCCCGCGATGCGTCCCGTGACATGAAGCATTCGATCAACCTGTGTGCCGACGAGCTTGCCGTCCAGGTCAAGCGTCACCGGGTCAAGCGCCGGGCCCGGCGGGAGGCACGAGCCGCCGCCGAGGCGAAGGGTCAACCCACGCCGTCGGAGGGGATTTCGCCCGCAACGTGAGCACCCCGCGCCCCGGCGTGACCGCCGACCGAGGCAGGGGTGCGACGACCGGTCCCAGGCTCGGCTCCGCTGACCCTGCCGCGCTACCCTAGCTTTCATGTCCTTCCTGGACCGCGCGCTTCGCATGGGCGAAGGCAAGAAGTTCAAAAGCTACGAGCAGCGCGTCTCGCGCATCAATGGTTTCGAGGCCGAGCTCGAGCACTACACGGACGCGGAGCTGCGCGAGTCGGCCGATGAGCTGCGCGAGCGGGCTCGCAACGGCGAGTCCCTGGACGACCTGCTCTACGAGTGCTTTGCCCTCGTGCGCGAGGCGGGGAAGCGCTCGATGGGCATGCGCCACTTCGACGTCCAGCTGATCGGCGGGATGGTGCTGCACGACGGGTCGATCGCTGAGATGAAGACCGGTGAGGGCAAGACCCTGACCGCCACCCTGGCCGTGGTCCTGAATTCCCTCGGCGGCCGCGGCGTCCACCTCGTCACGGTCAATGATTACCTGGCCCGCCGCGACGCCATGTGGATGAAGCCGATCTACGACATGCTCGGAGTGTCGGTGGGGGTGCTGCAGAACATGCAGCCCTACGAGGAGAAGCGCGAGGCCTATGCCGCCGACGTCACCTACGGCACCAATTCGGAGTTTGGCTTTGACTACCTGCGCGACAACATGGCCCAGTCGCTGGAGGAGAAGGTCCAGCACGGCGGCCGCGAGAAGCCTCCGGAGGGCAAATCCCCGTACCACACGTTCGCCGTCGTGGACGAGGTCGACAACATCCTCATCGACGAGGCCCGGACGCCGCTGATCATCTCGGGCGCGCCCGAGCAGGCCGCCGACCTGTATGCCAAGTTCGCGCGCCTAGCCCCGAGGATGGTGCCCGGCAAGACGCCCGAGGGCATGGACCCCCGGACGAAGAAGGAGTTCGTCGCCGAGTTCGATTACGAGTTCGACGAAAAGCACAAGACAGTGGCCATCACCGAGCGCGGCGTGGCCAAGGCCGAGAAGTTCATGGGCATCGACCACCTCTACCGGGCCGAGAACGGCCACCTGGTCAACCATCTCATCCAGTCGCTGAAGGCCGAGTCGCTCTACAAGCGCGATGACGACTACGCGGTGATCGACGGCGAGGTCAAGATCATTGACGAGTTCACCGGCCGCATCCTCGAGGGCCGGCGATGGTCGGAGGGCCTGCATCAGGCCGTGGAGGCCAAGGAGAGCGTCCGGGTTCAGGAGGAGAACCAGACGATGGCCACGATCACCCTGCAGAACTACTTCCGGATGTACGACAAGCTGGCCGGCATGACCGGTACCGCCCTCACCGAGGCGACCGAGTTCATGAAGATCTACAAGCTGCCCGTGGTCCAGATCCCGACCAACCGCGACATGATCCGGGCCGATCGCAACGATCAGGTCTACAAGACCCAGGACGGCAAGTGGGCCGCGGTTATCAAGGAGATCGAGACCCGCAACGCCGCCGGGCAGCCGATCCTGGTCGGCACGATCTCGGTTGAGGTCTCAGAGACCATCTCCTCGCGCCTGACCAAGAAGGGCATCAAGCACTCGGTCCTCAACGCCAAGCCGGAGTTCGCCGAGCGTGAAGGTGAGACGATCGCCGAGGCCGGTGCTCCCGGCGCGGTCACGATCGCCACCAACATGGCCGGCCGCGGCGTCGACATCAAGCTCGGCGGCAACGCCGAGCATCTGGCCACCCTCGAGGTGGCCAAGCTCGGCCTGCAGGCCGGAATGCCCGACTTCGACGAGCACTACGCCAAGGTGCTCCCGGCCATTGAGGCGCGGGTGCAGGAGCAACGCCAGCAGGTGCTCGACGCGGGGGGGATGTTCATCCTCGGCACCGAGCGCCACGAGTCGCGGCGGATCGACAATCAGCTCCGCGGTCGCGCCGGCCGTCAGGGCGACCCGGGGGAGTCTCGCTTCTTCTTGTCGGCCCAGGACGAGCTCGTCCGCCTGTTCGCCGGCGAGCGGATCTACAAGATCCTGGACCGGCTCGGCTCGGTCGACGAGGAGGGCAACGAGGAGCCGATCGAGGCCGGGATGCTCTCCAAGCAGATCGAGAAGGCGCAGAAGAAGGTCGAGGAGCAGCACTTCCTCATGCGCAAGCACACGCTCGAGTACGACGACGTGCTCAACCAGCAGCGCGAGGTGATCTACACCTACCGCGACGAGGTGCTGGAGGGCCGCGACATGTCCGATGCCGCCCGCGAGGAGATCGTCAACCTGATGGACCGTCTCGTGGACGAGTACACGGCCGGGGAGTTCGTCGAGGATTGGGACGTCGAGGGCCTGATGCGGCGCGTGGAGGAGATCTTCCCGCCCAGCGACGAGCTGCTGGCCATGGACGCCCGGCGCATGGACCGGGAGGACCTGACCCTGCGCCTTCAGGAGGAGGCCCTGGCCTGGTATGACCGGCGCGACCAGGAGCTCGGCGATGAGCTCATGCGCCACGTCGAGCGCTTCCTGCTGCTGCAGATCATCGATCAGCGCTGGCAGGAGCACCTGTACGACATGGACTACCTGCGCGAGGGCATCCATCTGCGCGGGTTTGCTCAGATCGAGCCGCTGGTCGCCTACAAGAACGAGGCCTTTGAGCTCTTCCGGGATCTCATGAACTCGATCTGGGGGGACTTCGCGCGGTTGATCTTCAACGTCGAGGTGACGCTGCAGGACGAGAATGGCGGCGCCCCGCCGGCGCCCCCGACGCGCCCGGCGCCCGCTCGCAGTTCATCCACGGGCGGCGGCCGGGTCTCCTACTCGGGCGGGAGCGGCGCCCAGCCCAGCGCGCTGGCCATGGCCGCCGCGGGGGCGGCGTCGCCTGAGAATTACGTCGATGGGGTCGTCGAGTCCGAAGCCGGACTGCCCCAGGTCGAGCAGCGCCGGGTCGACGAGTCCGAGCAGATCGGCCGCAACGACCCCTGCTGGTGCGGGTCGGGCAAGAAGTTCAAGAAGTGCCACGGCTCCTAGCCGAGCGGGGTCCGTCTCAGCCGAGCGGGGTCCGTCCTCCAGCTAGCCCTGCTTCTGATAGCGGACGACGTCCGGCTTGATCGTGTACTTCAGCCGCTCCTCACCGGGCTGGCGGAAGGGATACTTGTCCTGGTTGATGTACTTCTTGGCCAGGCGGTCGATGTGATCGTCGGCATCCTCGCGCGAGCCGGTGGCGGTGCCGCGGATCTCGACGTACTCATAGGGGTTGTCCGGCGGGTAGACGAGCAGCGTCACGTGCGGGTCGCGGTCCAGGTTGGTCGGCCACTTACGGCCGCGCGAACTGTTGACAGCCAGCTCGCCCCCTTCAAGGCTCTCCCACACCACGGCGCTGACGATGCTGCCGTCGTCGCTGCGCGTCGACACGACGGCGTAGTTGGCGGGCTCGAGCAGCGCCCGGACTTCTGGATCATTGAGATTGGCCATGCCATGACGATACCCGGGCGACACGGCCTGAGAAACGCCATCCGCCGGGCGCCGCCGCCCAGGTCCCGCGGGCGGTGCCGCACAGCCTCCGCGAGCGGTCCCGCCCCCGGCCCCCGGGCGGGTGCCGCCCACGTCCCGGGCGACTCTTCTCAGGCCGTCCCGGGTTTGCCGCCGCCGCCCGGTGGGGATGATCGGGGCGATGGCCACTGGAGTGCGACTGGAGCTGCGGGGCGCCACCCCGCGCAACTACGACCCCGTCCTCACGCCTGAAGCGCTGGAGTTCCTCGGGGCGCTCCAGAACGAGTTCGGGCCCCGGCGCCGCGAGCTGCTCGAAGCGCGGGCTCAGCGCCGGACGCGCCTGGCCGAGGGCGAGATGCTCGACTTCCTGCCCGAAACCGAGGACATCCGCACCGGCGACTGGCGGGTTGCCCCGGCGCCCGCTGACCTGCGGCAGCGGTGGGTGGAGATCACCGGGCCGACCGAGCGCAAGATGGTCATTAACGCGCTCAACTCCGGCGCCGACGGCTTCATGGCCGATTTCGAGGACGCCAACGCGCCGAGTTGGTCGAACATGATCGAGGGTCAGATCAATCTGCGCGACGCGATCGACGGCACGATCAGCTACGACGGGTCGGACGGGCGTCACTACGAGCTTGGCGAGAGCACGGCCACGGTGCTCGTCCGCCCGCGGGGCTGGCACCTCCCTGAGCGCCACCTGCTCGTCGACGGCGAGCCGATGTCAGGATCGCTGTTCGACTTCGGGCTGTACTTCTTCCATTGCGCGCCGCGCCTCCTGCGCGCGGGCAGCGGGCCGTTCTTCTACCTGCCCAAGATGGAGTCCCATCGCGAGGCCCGGCTGTGGAACGACGTGTTCTGCTTCGCCCAGGATGCCGCGGGCATCGATCGGGGCACGATCAAGGCCACCGTCCTGATCGAGACACTGCCCGCCGCGTTTGAGATGGATGAGATCCTCTACGAGCTGCGCGAGCACTCGGCCGGTCTCAACGCCGGCCGTTGGGACTACATCTTCAGCGCCATCAAGTGCTTCCGCGAGCGGCCCGAGATGGTGCTGCCCGACCGCGGCGACGTCACCATGACCGTGCCCTTCATGCGGGCCTACACCGAGCTGCTGGCCGCCACCTGCCATCGCCGGGGCGCCCACGCGATGGGGGGGATGGCGGCCCTCATCCCGTCCCGCCGGGATGAGGAGGCCAATGACAAGGCGCTGGCCGCGGTCCGCGCTGACAAGGAGCGCGAGGTCGGTCAGGGTTACGATGGCACCTGGGTCGCGCATCCGGACCTGGTGCCGGTCGCCCGCGAGGTATTTGCGAGGGGCCTCGGCGGCGCTCCCAACCAGCTCGAGCGCCAGCGCGACGACGTCCATGTGGCAGCCAGCGATCTTCTCGACCTGGCCTTGACCCCGGGCGAGATCACCGAGCAGGGGCTGCGCACCGACGTCAACGTGGGTTTTCAGTACGTGTCCTTCTGGCTGGGCGGTCGCGGCGCCGCAGCGATCAACGCGATGATGGAGGATGCCGCGACGGCGGAGATCTCGCGTTCCCAGATCTGGCAGTGGGTCCACCATCAGTCACAGCTCTCCGACGGCCGCACCGTCACCCCTGATCTGGTCCGCCGGATCCTCGACGAGGAGACAGCCAAGATCCGCGGCGAGGTCGGCGAGGAGACCTGGGCCGAGGGCCATCCCGACGAGACGCGCGAGATCTTCGAGCGCGTGTCGTTGTCTGAGGAGCTGGTGGAGTTCCTCACCCTGCCCGCCTACGAGTACCTCGAATAGCGCCCGTCGGTCAACCCGCTGCAGATGACCCTGGTCCGGACCGGGCAGCGCTGGGCCACCGCGCAGACAGCGCCCGAGGCCTACGCCCATCGGGTCCTCATCAAGCTCCTGCATGACCGCCACCGCGGACTGGCCCGCAGAGTGACGGAGCGACCGCTGGACGGGCACGACGAGGGTCGCAGTCCGCTGCGCGACCATGCCGACACCGTCGCCGACCGTGACGCGATCGTCAGGCGGTACGACGACTCCCGGCGCGGCAGCGCGAGGTCGTCGTCCTGCGATTCTTCGCCGACCTGACGGTCGGAGAGACGGCGGCGGCGACCGGGCCTCGCCGGGCTGCTCACCATGGTCTCGGTTGCGGCGACGGCGGCCGTCGCCGTCATGGCTCTCCTGCTCGCCCGCTCGGGCCCCCCGACGACCCCGGGCGCCGGTTCCCCCGTTCACCTCCTGCCCGGGTTCCCTCCCGGCCGAGGCGCCCGATCCCGATCCCAGGGGCGGCGGGCCGTGGGATCTGAGCGTCATCAGGAGCTCCGGGAGCCGGGTCTGCGTGGCGGTGACCCGATCGTACGGATCCCGGCGCTCCCTCGAGGAAAACTGCGCGGCCCCCGACGCCCGGGGCAACGTCTTCTTCAACGAGTTCGCTCGGGAGATTCCCGCCGGGCCACATGTGCAGCCGTGCCGGCCGAACCGACCTTGCCCCCTGAGCGCATTGCGGAACGTCGCGTTCGGTCTTCTCGGGCCCGACGCGGTGAGCATCAGGTATGCGACCGCGGATGGTGGCGAACACGTCGTGCCAACCAGTGTGGACGGGGCCTACATCATCGTCCTGCCGGCCACCCGGCAGACCTGCACGCTTGGCCTGGCCGGGGGCCGTTCATGCGTCGGCGGCAGCGGCGTGCTGTCCAGCGGCCCCGTCGAGGCCGGGGTCCTCACGGCGATCCACTACCGCGACGGCCAGGTCTGCCGGCTGCCCGCTCCGAGTGCGGCCGGGGTCGTCCAGGCCAGCTGCCCCGCGTGGGGTACGTGGCATCCCCGGCGTCGAAGTTCACGCCGCCCCACATCGCCGCCGCTGAGGTGGCCGGGCCGGTCCGGGTGTGGGTACGGCCCGCCCAGCAGTACTGCTTCAAGGTCCGCACGGGCGGGACGATCCCCTGCGATCACGGCGTGCCACGTGGTTACCGGCCGGAGATCGCCAGCATGCGCGGCAAGCAGACGCTCATCGAGATCCGCTTCACCGCCCGGCTGGCGGCCACCAACCAGCACAGCGTGTATGAGTGGTCATGGCAGGCCACGACACTCTCTCGGCGGCCGTCCCGATCCATGACGGGTCGGTCCTGGTCGGGCGGTTCAGCTTCGACGTGAAGTGAACCGAGCGCGCCCCTCAGCGGGGCGGTGGGCCCCTCAGCGGGACGGTGCGCCCCGGCCGGTCCGCACCGTCCCGCGTCTACGCGCCACCTCAGGGGACCATCCAGGACAGGATTGAGGTCGACTGCAGATACACCAGCACGGCCATGATCAGGACGAGGAGGACGCTCCAGCCGATCACGCGGCGAAAGATGTCGCCCTCGCGGCCGGCCAAGCCGACGGCGGCGGCGCCGATGGCCAGGTTCTGGGGGGAGACCATCTTGGCCAGCACCCCGCCCGAGCTGTTCGCGGCGGCAAGCAGCGTTGGGGACAGGCTGGCGTGCTTGGCCGCCGTCACCTGCAGGGCTCCGAACAGCGAGTTGGTCGACGTGTCAGAGCCGGTCACCGCCGTCCCGAACCAGCCGATCAGCGGCGAGAGGAAGGCAAAGAAGCCGCCTGCGCCCGCCGCCCACGTGCCCAGCGTCACGGTCTGGCCGGAGAAGTTCATCACGTAGGCGATGGCCAGCACCGAGCACACGGTGAGCAACGCCCACTTGATCTGGTTCAGAGTCCCGAAGTAGGTGCGCAGGGCCAGCCCCGGCCGGATTCGCAGGGCAAGCACCGTCAGCAGCCCGGAGGCGAGAAGGCCGGTACCGGCGGCGGTGAACCAGTCCAGCTTGAAGATCTCGCTCTTGGGCGGCTTACCCGTCGCACCGAAGATGTGCAGCCCCGGCCAGCTGAATTCGGTCGTGGACTTGACCAGCTGGTCGTGAACGCTGTTCAGGCTGATCACGCCGAGGACGATGGTGATGATGATGTAGGGGAGGAAGGCCTCGATGACTTCTGAGCGCCGCAGCGGCCGGCCCTCCTCGGCCCGCACCCGGCGCTCGAAGGCCGGCTGGGTAGTGGAGGCGCCCGCGATCGCCGGACGGGGCCCGCCCGGGCTGGTGATTCCGGCTGGGGCGCCGGCGCTCGGGGTCCAGACCCGGGTGAGCGCCACGACGGCCCCGGCGGACACGATCGAGGCGATGATGTCGGTCAGCTGGTAGTTGACGTAGTTGGATACGGCGAACTGGATGACCCCGAAGGTGAACCCGGCGACCAGCGGCGCCGGCCAGGCGTGACGCAGGCCGCGGCGGCCATCGATCACGAACACGAGCACGAAGGGCACCATGAGGGCCAGAAACGGCGTCTGACGACCGACCATCTGGGCCAGGGTGTGGGTCGGCAGGCCCGTCACCTCGCCGAGCGTGGTGATGGGGATGGCGATGGCGCCGAAGGCGACGGGCGCGGTGTCGGCGATCAAACAGACCGCGGCCGCCTGGAGGGGCGGCAGGCCCAGACCGACCAGCATGATCCCGCAGATGGCCGCCGGCGTACCGAAGCCGGCCAGAGCCTCGAGCAGCGCCCCGAAGCAGAAGGCGATCACCACCACCTGGACGCGGGGGTCATCCGACACCGAGGCAAAGGCCCGGCGTAACACCGCGAAATGTCCCGTGGCGTCGGTCAGGTTGAAGATCCACAGGGCGTTGATGACGATCCACATGATCGGCCAGAAGCCGAATGCGGCGCCCTCCAGGGCCGAATCACCCGCCTGGCCGATGGGCATCGAGTACACGATCACGGCCACGAGAATCGCCACCGCGAGCGTGATGAGGGATGCCCAGTGGGCCTTCATGCGTAATACCCCCAGCAACACGAACAGGACCAGCAGAGGCAGGATCGCGAAGATCGACGTCACCCCCAGCGAGTGTGAGACGGGGTCCAGAACCTGCTTGTACATGGCTGCCTCCCTCAAGGCCGTTCACAACCCCCGCAGACCGGGCGGAGATTCCACGCTAGGCGAGTCCTACCCACCGCAAAAATGATCGAACCGGCCAATTTGCGGTTGCTAGGGTAGGCGCGGATATGGCCACCGCCCCCTCAGAGCCGCTACCTCAGCGTTTGGCGGCAATCCGCGAGCAGCTCAAGCTGCTGGCGGATTATCTTTGACCCCGCTGCCCTAGCCGAGCGCTCGAGCGCGCTCGAAGACGAGATGGGGGCGGCCGGCTTCTGGGATGACCAGGAGCGCGCAGCCACCGTCAGCGCCGAGCACGCGCGGACGAGCCGCAAGCTGAGCGTGTTCCGGGCGCTGGAGACCGACGTCGAGGATCTCGAGCCGCTGGCCGAACTGGCTGAGGAGGATCCCGAGATCGCCGCCGAGCTCGAGACGCAGGTCCGCGCCGTGCAGGAGCGCCTGGACGCCCTGGAGGAGGAGCGCCTGTTCTCCGGACGCTATGACGCCGGCGACGCGCTGGTCACAGTGAACGCAGGCGCCGGCGGTACAGACGCTCAGGACTGGGCCGAGATGGTGCTGCGGATGGAGATGCGCTGGGCCGAGAAGCGTGGCTTCACAGTCGATCTCCTCGAGGTCTCCCCGGGGGAGGAGGCCGGCATCAAGTCAGCCACCTTCCGTGCGCGGGGCGAGAACGCCTACGGCCTGTACGGCAGCGAGAAGGGTGTGCACCGGCTCGTGCGGCTGTCGCCGTTTGACTCGGCCAACCGGCGTCAGACCAGCTTCGCCGGGGTGGAGGTCTCACCGGTGGTCGAGGCGACCTCGGAGGTGCAGATCGACGATGATGACCTGCAGATCGACACCTACCGGGCCAGCGGCGCCGGCGGCCAGCACGTCAACAAAACCGATTCCGCGGTCCGCATCACGCACAAGCCGACAGGAATCGTCGTCCAATGCCAGAACGAGCGCTCCCAGTCCTCCAACAAAGCCGAGGCGATGACCATGCTGCGCTCCAGGCTGGTTGAGCTCGAAGAGCGTAAGCGCCGTGAAGAGATCGCCCGGGAGCGGGGCGAGGCGCAGGATGTCAACTTCGGCTCACAGATCCGATCGTACGTGCTCCACCCGTACACGATGGTCAAAGACCACCGCACCGGATACGAAATGGGAGATGTGAACAGAGCGCTCGACGGCGATCTCGATGGCTTCGTCCGCGCCTATCTGCTGAAGTCGTCGCGATGAGCAGCTCGACCACCCCCGCCATCGATGATGCCGGCGAGCCGGGGAGACACGCGTCAATAAGCGGTGGTGATCACCGCGACACCCAGAGGCCACCGACCACTCGCGAGCTACCCACCGCCCCGTACCTCGACGCGATCGTCTCCTACGGCTTCCGCGGCTCGGTGCGCTTCCACGTGCCCGGTCACAAGGGTGGCCCCGGAGCCGATCCCGGCCTGCGCAGCGCGATGGGCGAGCGGGCGCTGGCTCTGGACATCTGCCAGGACATCGAGGGCATCGACGTGGGGCCCAGCCCGACCCCGTATGAGCGTGCCGAGCAGCTTGCCGCCACCGCCTACGGCGCGGCCCGGACGTGGTTTCTCACCAACGGCGCCTCGCAGGGCAACCATGCCCTGTGCCTGGCTCTGGCCGGGCCGGAGCAGCACGTCCTCGTCCAGCGAAACTCGCACGCCAGCATCGTCGATGGCCTCGTACTCAGCGGGGGCATGGCCAGCTTCGTCGCTCCCGAATACGACGAGGAGCTGGGCATGGCCCACGGCGTCACGCCGGCGGCGCTCGAAGGCGCGCTGGCGCGCGCGCCTGGCCTCAGCCATGCCTTCATCGTCTCGCCCACCTACTACGGGATGGCGGCCGACGTGCGCGGCTGCGCCGAGGTCGCCCACGCCGCCGGCGTCGGCCTTGTCGTCGACTGCGCGTGGGGCTCGCACTTTGGCTTTCACCCCGGTCTGCCCGAGTCGCCGCTGCGGCTCGGTGCCGATGCGGTGCTCACCTCAACCCACAAGATCGTGGGCAGCCTCACCCAGTCGGCGATGTTGCACGTGGCGGCCGGCGGTCGGATCGACCCCGATGAGGTGGCTCGCTGCGTGCGGATCATGCGCTCCACCAGCCCCAATTCGCTCCTGCTGGCCTCGCTGGACAGCGCGCGTCGCCAGCTCTCGGCCCACGGTGAGGCGCTGCTGGACAGGACCCTGGCGGCCTCGTTCAGAGCTCGTGAGGCGCTCGCGCTCATCCCCGGCTGTTCGGTGGTCGGCGAGGACATGGTCGGCCGGCCCGGGATCGCCGGCTGGGATCCGTTGCGGATCGTCATCGACGTCCGCGGAACGGGCGCCAGCGGCTACGAGATCGCCGCTGCGCTGCGGGCCAGCTATGACATCTACGTCGAGCTCGCCACGCACGCCACCCTCGTGCTCGTGCTCGGCATGGGCCAGCCTGTGGAGCCGCTGGAGCGCTTCACCCACGACTTCGCCGAGACGGTGCGCCGGATCTCCCGGACTGGAGAGAGCGATGTCGTGGCCCGGACACCGTCGGCCATTGAGCAGGAGGCCGTGGTACCGATCCGCGAGGCCTTCTTCGGCGCCGCTGAGACGG
>JAXDGI010000218.1:0-3483 GCA_034665145.1 Solirubrobacteraceae bacterium | reverse complement strand
CCCTCGGTCCGCCCCGCGACAGTGCCGATCGGGCTGGCGGTGATCGTGGTGCTGGTGCTCGGCAACCTACGCGGCGTGCGGGCGGCCGGTGCCCTGTTCGCCGCCCCGACGTACATGTTCGTCTCAGCGATCGCCTTGGTCGTGATCGTCGGTCTCGTCAAGTCCGCAAGTCACGGCTTTCATGTTGTTGCTCCTGTCTCGCATCACGCGACCGAGGCGCTCGGGTTGCTGCTGATCCTGCGGGCGTTTTCATCCGGCGCGACGGCGATGACCGGGATCGAGGTCATCTCCAATGCCGTGTCGGAGTTCGAACCGCCGGAGGCCGACAACGCCCGCAGCACCCTCTCGGTGATGGTCGGTCTGCTCGTGTCGATGTTCATCGGCGTGGTAGTGGTTGCCCACTTCGACGGGGCCAGCCCCGGATCGCAGACGGTCCTTTCCCAGATCGCGCACCGCAGCATCGGCAGCGGCCCGCTATACGCGTTCGTTCAGATCGCGACGACCCTCGTCTTGCTGATCGCCGCAAACTCAGCCATCAACGGCTTTCCGCAGTTGCTGTACTTCATGGCTCGAGACAGCTACGTCCCGCGCACGTTCCTGCGCCTGGGCGACCGTCTCGCCTTCACGGCCGGGATCGTTGTGCTCGCCGTTCCCGCCGCAATTCTCTTCGCCGCCTTCAACGGTCAGACCGCGCCGCTGATACCGCTGTTCGCCGTTGGTGTGTTCGTGGCGTTCACGCTCGCGCAGAGCGGGATGGTGGCGCACTGGTGGAACCACCGAGAGGCGGGCTGGCGGCGGGCGCTGGCGATCAACTTGGTCGGCGCGGTGCTTTCCGGGGCGGTGGCGGTCATTGCCGCCGCGACAAAGTTCATCGCCGGCGCCTGGATCGTCGTGATCCTGATCCCGCTGATCGTCCTTGCTTGTCGGCGTATCAACGGCGCCTACGAGCGTGCCGTCGAGTCCCTTATTCCTGACCCCAGCGAGGCGCTCGTCGTGCCGAGAGCGATCCTTGCGCCGCCCCCGCCGAAAGCCGCGGCCACGACGCCGATGGGGGAGCGCCAGGACGCACCGACCGAGGTCACTCATCTCGTGGTCGTCCCGATCGCCGCGCTCGACCTCGCCGCACTCCGCGCACTGGCGTATGCCGCCTCGCTTTCGGTACCGCTCCTGGCGCTCCACGTGAGTCCCAGCGACGTGGAGGCCGAACGATTCCGCGGCTACTGGAAGGCCTGGGGCGATCACCTTCCGCTCGAGGTCGTCGTCTCGCCCTATCGCGCCACGCTTGCGCCATTGGCGAACTACATCGAGGCGCTTCACCGCCAGCGCCCCGACGTCACGCTGACCGTAGTCGTGCCCGAACTGATCCCCGCACGCCGCTGGCAGCGTCTCCTGCACAATCGCATCGCCCAGCGCCTACGCAAGATGCTGATCCAGTATCAGGGGATCATCGTCACGAGCGTCCCCTTCCACCTACCCGCCTAAGACCCAACCCCTGGACTTCGCGGGTGCCCAGCTCTTGCGCGGATGCCAGGAACCACCTGCCGCAGACGGGGACGCAACCCCCCTCCCCTCGGTCGCCCAGGCGGCACTCTCGCCGTGACTGCCGCGCGCCGTCGGATCCAGAAGCACCAAGGTTGCCGCCCGGATGCCTGCGGTGAGACAAACGCAGGGGCGTGCCGCAACCGCCTGAGCTGGCTCTGCCCTGGTCCTCGCAACCTCCAGGCTCGCCGCCAGCGGGACAGCCCGACGGTTGCAAGCTCGGCCGGCTCGTCCCTGCTGTCCGCGCGGAGCAGGGAAGACGGCGTCGCGCTCGCGATGCTCGTGCCGGAGGCGGAGCAGGAACTGGCCGCCATGATCACAGCCTGCCGGCGTAGCCACGACACGCTGCTGGATCACGCCTGCAGGGGTGAACGCCCAGGCCGTGACCGCATTGCGCTGCGACCGGCTACGCGATCGACCTGGTGAGCGCGATCGAGGTCGTGGCGAACCACTTGTAAGCGCCGGCGCGGCCGGAGCAGGCGCCAGCAAGGCTCTGTCGCGAGGCTTCTGGAGCCGGCGCGAGGGCCGGCTCAGCGAATTCGAGCAGTTCTAGGATTGGGCGCGGCTCGGCCGTTGAGCACGGTGGGCTCGGCCTCACGATGCGGTAGCTCCACCTGCTGCTGAATCGAGCACCCCGAGGCACGCGGGGCGCCGTCAAGGTCTCCCCGCGGGCTGAATGACATCGCCCTGTGCCCAGTCATGTCAGACCGCGCCGACGCCTCGAGGCCGTCGGCTGCCCGCTCGATGGCGCGCTCGCCGAAGAGATACGGAAGCGCGTTTGGGAAGGGCAGGTGGAAGGACCGTGATGAGGACGTTGTCGCTGCTGCTGCGATGTGGTGCAAGGCGAACTCGTGAATTACGAGGAGCGTGACCGTCTCCCTCCGTGACAACAGACGTCGCAGGGCGTTGGCGTAACGGAGCAGCGCTTCGTCCACGCTCTCGCCGTGTGGAAAGCGTTCGCTCCCAGTGTGGTGCTGCTCCCACGACCAATACGCTCCAATCGGTTGCCCGTCGAACTCCCCGGCCCGGATCTCGTCAAAGCCCGCGTCGCTCCGTACCGGTACTGGACGGTCGCCCAGAGCTAGCTCGAGCGTTTGCCGGGTGCGCAGAAAGCAACTACAAACCGCGAGGTCGATGTCAAAGTTGGCCAGCTGGGCGCCGAGCTGGTGCGCTTGCGTCCTGCCTCGCGCAGTCAGTCCTACCGCGCGAGCCGGATCGCTGCTGAGCAGGCCCTCGAGGTTCGCGGAGGACTCGGCGTGGCGCGCGAAAACGAACAGACGTGGCCTTCTCGGGTGTCTTCTAGTGCCCATGCTTGGCGGTCAACTTAGGCGCGGCTCAGCCGATCCTCATGGCCTGATCGTGCGGTTTTTTTGCACGAGAGGACTCCTCGTGGCCGTCCAAGCGCGCTCCGTTATCCCTCGGTCGCCATCGCATCGGTTACGAGCGCCAAGGCTGCCCTCGCGCAATCCTCGTCGTTCTGCACCGTAGGCGCCCCGCTCAAACCGATCGCACCGACAATTTCTCCGTCCACCTGGATGGGAAACCCGCCTCCGTACGCCGCCACCCGCGCAAGCGTTGGGATGCCAGCCAAAAGCGACGGGTCCCCTTGGATAAAGTCGAAAAAGTCCTGCGTGGGTACGCCGAACAGAGCTGTATACGCCTTATTCTGCGCAATCTCGATGCACAGGATCGGGGCCCCATCCATCCGCCTAAAGGCCTTCAGATTGCCACCGTCATCGAGAATCGCCACGTTCTCGGCGACGCCAAGTTCTGCGGCTTTCGCCACCGCTTCATCAACCATTTTCTGCGCTAGCTCAGCAGAAATGCTGTACTTCTTCACCAGGTCGGCCATTGGACTCGTTCCCTCGCTCGATATTGCGCGTTGATTGGGTGTAGTCACGGTTCACCAATCCGACCCGCTTCGCATCGCTCGATCGTGCGATG
>JAXDGI010000217.1:0-5419 GCA_034665145.1 Solirubrobacteraceae bacterium | reverse complement strand
GAGAGGAGGGGCGATTTGCGGCGGGATTGCTCACGTTCGCTCTGATGTTCACGACCGTCGCCATGCAGGCGATCATCCCCCGGCTGCTGCGGCGCTTCAGTGCCCGCGTTTTGTTCGCAGCGGGGCTGATCCTCATCGGAGCACCAACGCTGGCCTACGCCGTGTCCTCGTCGCTGCCCAATCTGATCGCCGTGACGCTCGTGCGGGGAGCCGGGTTCGGCCTCATCACGGTGATGGGGTCGGCGCTGACGGCCGGGTACGCCGTGCCTGGAGCGCGCGGCACCTCGCTCGGGGCCTATGGCGTAGCGACCTCGATCTGGGCCACCTTCGCTCCTGCCGCCGGGCTGGCGGCCGTGCGCAGCTCGTCGCCGCTCGCGGTGGCCGCGCTCGGTGCGCTGCCGCCCCTGTTCGGGTTGCTCGCGCTCATCCCCAAGATGCCCCCCGCCCCCGTCTACGCTTCGCATCCGGGTGGACAGTCGGGGACCGTCAACCGCTCCACACTCGTTCCGCCCGTGGTGGTGTTCACCGCGGTCTCCGCGACCTTGGCTGCCGCCTTCACCTTCGTGCCCCTCCTGCAGGTGGGGTCCACGCCGCTGATCCTGGTGCTTTTCGGGACAAGCTTCGCCTCCGGGCGCCTGCTGGCCGGCCACCTACTCGATCGCGGGCGGTCGCCCACGCAGCTCGTTCTGTGGCTTCTCGTCGGCGCGATGATCGGGCTGACACTGCTGGGAACATCAGATATCGCGGTCGTCGGCGTCGGCGCCGCGGCAAGTGGCCTCGCCATCGGGTGCGTGTGTACCGCGACGCTCGTGATGACGCTTGACCGTGTCGGACGCGACGGCGTCGCGCGAGCGAGCGTCATCTGGAATATCACCTACGACGTCGGTCAGGCCGTCGGCGCCGTGCTGTTCGGCACCATCGCCTCACTGCTGGACCCGAGCAGCGTATTTCTCGCGGGGGGCGCCCTCGTGGCGCTCGTGGCCCTTCCCGCGGCAGCCTTTGACTGGCGCCGCGTGCGCCCGGCGCCCCCCGCGCCGGTGGCCTACGATCCAGGCCCATGAGCCGGCCTCCAGAGCTCTTCGGCGTCCGCCATGATTACCTCGATGCCGGCGGCCTGCGCACGCATGTCGCCCTGGCCGGGCCTGCGGACGCGCCGCCGGTCATGCTCGTCCATGGCTGGCCGCAGCACTGGTGGGCCTGGCGCCAGGTGATTCCGGTGCTGGCGGAGCGCTACCGCGTCATCGTCCCGGACTTGCGCGGACATGGCTGGACCGAGGCGCCGCGCACCGGATACGAAAAGGAGCAGCTGGCCACCGATCTCCTGGAACTGCTCAACGCGCTTGGCCTCGACCGGGTCACCTGGGTCGGGCATGACTGGGGCGGGTGGACGGGGATGCTCTCGGCGCTGCGGGCACCCGAGCGCATCGAGCGGATGCTCGTGCTGTGCGTTCCCCATCTCTGGGTCCCCCCGCACCCACGACAACTGGCCCTCCTCGGATACCAGGGACCGATCAGCCTTCCCTTTCTCGGGGCGCGGATCGCGCGGCCAATGGTTGCCAAGGTCCTTGAGTCCGGGCGGGGGGACGACCCCATTTCCCCGGAAGACGTGAAGTCGTTCACCCAGCATGTGCCGCCTGCGGTCACGGTGGCGATGTACCGGACGTTCTTGACCCGTGAGGTCGTGCCCATGGCCCGTGGGCGCTACGCGCGCGCGCAACTTCAGGTGCCGACGACGGTGATGGTCGGCCAGCGTGATCGCGTGACCAGAGGGGTGGCGAGCGGCTCGGTTGCCGGCCAGCCACACCTGGAGGTCGAGACGATCGAGGGCGTCGCGCACTGGGTGCCAGAGCAGCGGCCGCAGGTGATCATCGATTGGATGGCCCGGGCCGAGTAGCCCGCGCCGCGTCCGCCGCGTCCGCCGTGCAGCACGGTGACGGGGTCCACGGAGGCCTCAGCGACCTATATTGGTGCTGATGCTGCGCAGGTCCCTGCTGGTGGGGCTGCTCGTGCTCGCGGGCGCCGGGACGGTGGTGGCGCTCGCGCTTCAGGGAGGCTCCCCGAAGCCGCGCCGGCCGGTTGGTGTTGCCGCGCGCCACGCGCACCGCCGGGCCGCTGGATCCGGCCGGGCTCAGGCGCGGGCTCGCAAGGCGGCTTTCTGGCACCACCACGTCGATGTCACCGCCCGCCAGCCTAGCTCGGGGGCATCGCACTGCCGCAAGGCGCCGCCGCCCGTGCCCGAGCAACCGATCAGCCACCGCCAGTGGCTGACCGGCGTGACGATCACCGAGTATTACCCGGCGCCAGAGCGGTGGTTCATCGGGCGTCGCATCACGGCGCCCGGACTGCGCGGCCGGCACGCCGCTGACTGGCTGTACTCCGCCCGGGGGCTGGCAATGGAGGGCGATGGGGTCGATAGTCACGGAAATCGGGTCCACATCGCGCAGCTCGGTTCGACGGGCTGGGTCAACGCCGGCGGTCGCTCCACCGTCCCGGTATGCCTGGGCAAATGGACTCATGGCTCCCCCGTCTGGCTGATCGGCGGCTGGCGCAATCGTCACGGCGCCGTGACCTTTCCGCTCGCCTCCGGTGGCTGGTCAAATGGACCGGGCCGGCGAACGCTTCCCTACGGCGGGGTCACCTTCGCCCCCGAGCCGGCGCTGCCTCTGCGCTACTACCGCAGCATCGCCGTCGACCCGCGGCTGATCCCGCTCGGTAGCCGGGTCTACGTCCCGGCCTACCGCCACATCGGCGGAGGCTGGTTCACCGCTCAGGACACCGGCGGAGCGATCAGGGGCCGGCACATCGACGTCTACCGGCCCGCGCCGGCCAGCCCGGATGACCTCGGCCGCTACATGACGCGCCAGCGGATCCTGGTCATCCCGCCGGGCTAATCGCCGCCCGCCGTCAGTGAACGGGCTCAGTGCGTGTCGCTCTGGCCAGACCGGACTGACGAGGAGAGCTGAGCCGACGGCGCATCGGGTTCTCGCGCGGGCGCAGGCGGCGAGCCGCTCCCGGCCTCGTCGGCGGCTCCATCTCGTGACTGTGTGGATCCGGCGGCGAGCAGTTCGGCCATGCCCTGCTCGATTCCCTGGCAGAGCACTCCGATGTCGGCGGCGCTGTCGCGGTCGCCGGTCACGCCGAAGTTGATACCGCCGTCGTAGGAGAAGATCGCCACCCCAATCCGCACCGAGCCGCCGAGTGGCACGAAGGGAAACGCTTCGAGCATCCGGCGCCCGGCCAGATACAGCGGCTGCTGGGGACCCGGAACATTGGTGGTCACGGTATTGATGCTCGACTGGGGCAGGCGGCTGCCCACACGACCAGCCAGCGCCAGCAACATCGCGGGCGCGAATCCGCCCAGGGCGGTCAGGCGTTCGGCCGCCACCGCCTGACCGGAAGCTTTCAGCTCCTGCATCTGCTCGTGCAGCGCGGCCAGCCGCTCACGCGGATCCTCCAGCTCGACCGGCAGCTCGGCGAACATGGCCGAGACCTTGTTGTTGAAGGTCCCCCGTTCTTCCTCGGCACGGACCGAGACCGGCACGAGCGTGCGGACCACCCGACCCTCGACGCTCTCGCCGCGCGAGATGAGGAGCTGGCGAAACCCGCTGGTGATCGCGGCGAGGACGACGTCGTTGACCGTCCCGCCGTGGGCCTGGCGGATCTGCTTGACGTCGCCCAGCCGGGCTCGGGCCCAGTCCCAACGGCGATGCGGGCCGATGGGGCCGTTGAGCGAGCTCGCCGGGGTTGGGCTCAGCAGCGGCCGCAGGTTGGCCAGCCCACGGGCCACGCCCACCGCCTGGCGCGTCATCCGTTGCGGACCGCGGACCGCGGCCAGGACCGTCCGGATCCCCTCGTACGGACTGGCGGCGCGCAGGGCCAGCGAATGGGCGACCAGCTCAGCGGGATTGGGCTCGGGCTCAGGCTTCCAGCCGTCCGGCGGTTCCGGGCGCGCATCGCGCTCGGTACCGAGGATCACGCTCAGCAGATCGGTGGCCGAGACGCCGTCGACCATGCAGTGGTGAGACTTGGAGATCAGCGCCCAGCGCCCGTCATCCAGCCCCTCGGCGACCCAGAGCTCCCACAGCGGCTTGGCCCGATCGAGCTGCTGAGACATGACGCGTCCCACCAGGTTCTGCAACTCCTCGTCGCCCCCGGGCGACGGGAGCGCCGTGCGCCGGACGTGGTAGTCGAGGTTGAAGTGTGGGTCGTCCACCCACGCCGGGCGTCCCAGGGCCAGCGGCACAAAGCGGACCTTCTGCCGGTAGCGCGGCACGAGCGGCAGCCGGCCGGCGATGGCCGCCTTGACCTCTCCCGGACCGGGCGGAGGACCCTCGAAGATCCCGACCGAGCCGATGTGCATGTGGGTCACCGCGTCCTCGACGTGAAGGAACGACGCGTCCAGCGGACTCATGGTCTGCATGTCAATACCTCTCTCATCGCCCATCAACAGTCCTACCCGCCTCACTGCACGGTAGACGCCAGCTCGCGCACGGCGCGCTCAGCATCCGCGAGCTCGGCTGTGGTCGCCCCGACCCGGTGTGTTGCCGCCGCGAGGATCCGCTCGGCGTCTTCCAGCGCCTCGGCGGCCTCCTCCCGCTGCGCCTGCGCGGCGGCCAGCTCACGCTCGGCGCGGGTGGCGGCACGGCGAGCCTGCACCTCCGAGTGCCGGGCGGCCTTGAGGGCCGCCGTCCGCTCTCGCTTGGCTGCGGCGGTTCGTTTGGCCTCGAGCTCCGGCTGCGCATTGCGCCGCGCCGGCGCGGGCCGGCCCTTGGCCTCACGCTTCACCGTCGGCTTCGCCCCGGCGGTGTCAGCCTCCGGGCTGTTGGGTGGAGGAGCGGTCAGGCCCCCAATCCCGAGGCCGGCAAATCGAAGCTCCTGAGTCAAGCTCCCATCGGCGACCTGCCGGCGAGAAGCCTCATCGATGGATGCGGCACGAAGCGTGTCCGCCACGCGCTCGAGCGTCGTCGGGCTCAGCGGATGTCCGTCCGTGCTCAGCAGTCCCTTCGCGGCGTCGAGCAGCTCGTCGAGTGCGTCCCGCTGGCGCTGCGCCGCGTCACGCATGGCCGCCGCCGTCCGCTTGCCGCTGGCCGCCCCGGCCTGGGCCCGCGCGAGCTCATCGCCGGCGTCAAACAGCACCTGAATCGTCTTGTCCTGGGTGCGCACCAGCTGATTGACCGCCCACGCCGCAACCGACGGCGGCAATTATACCCTCCCTGTAGAAGCGCCGCTAGACTCTCGCGAGCATGGCAAGCAGGCGAGGGCCGCTAGGTGAGCGGCCAGGAGCATGGCAAGCGGGACGCTTTAGAGATTGAGAATGAGGCTTTGAAAGCCGAGCTAACGGCTGTCAGGGCGGTCCTCTGGGACTACTGGCTGGCGTCGCATGATGAGCGCTGCACGGAGAACTGGCCGCACGCGGAGC
>JAXDGI010000216.1:0-22765 GCA_034665145.1 Solirubrobacteraceae bacterium | reverse complement strand
TCCTTACCATGGAAGTGCTCTACCAGCTGAGCTAAGAGGGCGCTGGCGCCAGCGTAGCGACTCGGCCGTGCCGGCGGCGTCCCTGGATCCGAGCGGGGGTGCCGCCGGAGCTCCGCCCCCGGGGCGGGATCACACGGTCAGCCGCCGTAGGCGCCGTGAAGCAGCCCCGCCATGGCGGGAGCGCTGGAGGGGCCGACCGGGGATCCGCTGGAGTCGGCAAAGCCGATCTCGAGATGGGGCCCGGTGGAGATGCCGACATCGCCGTAGCCCACCTGAGTCACGACCTGACCCTGGCTCACGTGGGCTCCGACTGGCGTCCAGTTGCCCGGGCCGGCATGGCCGTAGTAGACGTAGTCATAGCCCGCCAGCGGGCTGTCGCAGTGGATCACGGGGGCCGAAGGACCAAAGCCGCCGATCCCATGCAGGACAACGGTGCCCGAGCAGACGGCGTACTCCGGAGTACCGCCCGGAGCCGAGATGTCCACGCCATCGTCAAGCGACCACGTGCTGGGCGGCGAGGCGGCTGAGGTCGGCAGGGGGAACGAGAAGCCTCCGCTGCTCGACCCGCTGGAAGCCGGCGCGCTGTGCGAGCCGCCTCCCGACGATCCGGCCGGGGTACTGGGACTGCTCACCGGAGTCGATGCCCGCGCTGCCGCTGCCCGCTCGGCCCGCGCCGCGGCGGCGGCCTGGGCGGCCTGGGCGGCCTGGGCGGCCTGGAGGCGGACCAGTTCCGTGTGCAGACCGGCGACCGACTGGCGCGCTGAGGACAGCTGTCCGGCCTTGGCGTTGCGTACATGGGTGGCGGCAATTTGCTGGGACACCAGCGTGAGCCGGCTACGGTCGACGCTGTTGCGCTCGTAGAGAACCTGCGTGGTCAGCCGTTGCTGGCGCACGGAGAGCGAGCCCAGGCGGGTCGCCTCGGCGGCAACCGCGCGTCGGGCCGCCTTGACCTGCCCGACGATGTTGGCATCGTGGTGGCCAATGGTCTGGGCGAAGGCGAGTCGCTCGAGAAGGTCCTTGAACCCGGTGGACGTGATCACCACGCTGACCAGATCCGGGCGGTCGGCCTCATAGCTACCCACCAGCTGCTGGGAGAGAACGGCCTCGGTGCGGGCCTGCTCCGCCTCGAGCTGGGCCAGCCGCTTCCGGGCCGCGGCCAGCTGAGCCTGGAGTTTCAGCAGCTCAGTGCGCTTGGCGTTCAGATCAGCCTGAAGGCGATTCACCTGACGCTGCAGCGCCGACACGCTCTGGCCGAGCTGGGCGACCCTGTGACCTGCGGCGCTGACCGCTCCGGCCAGTGCCGATACCCGTCCCTGCCCGGAGGCGATGCGCTGCTTGAGCTGGCCGGTGGTCGCGGCGCTCGCGCGCGGGGAGCCGGCGGTGAGAACCACGAGCATCGCCGCCAGCACGAACGCGGCCAAAAGGCCACCGGCCACGCGTGTGAGGGGCGGTTTCGCGGAGGGCATCGGGTTCTCTGGGAGCGGCGCGGGCCTGGGGACTCGCCGTGGAGCCGCTCAGCTACGACGGCGGGGACGGTAACACGCGGCCCTTTGCCCGGGTTCCTGGGCCGCGTGTCTGCAAGAAAACCTGCAGACGCAGGAAGTTCCGCCAGGACGAAGTTAGGCCCGGGAGACCGAGACCACCTGCAGGTGGCGCGGCGTCCCATCGGCCCGCAGCCGCCGAGGCCGCCCCGTGCGCAGGTCATCGCTATCGATGCCGGCCAGAACCGCGTCCGAGATCAGCACCTGGTCGGCCTTGGCGGCCGCCCCGACCCGAGCGGCAATGTTGACGTCGACCCCGAGGTAGTCGCCGCCAAGCTTGCGCGGCGAGCCCCAATGTATGCCCGCCCGCATGCGTGGGGTGTGGCCGTTGGAGTCGATGTCGGCCACGGCCGCCTGGGCGTTGAGCGCCGCGTCGACGGCGGGTCGGGGGGCGAGGAAGGTGGCCATGACCCCGTCCCCCAGTCGCTTGACGATCCGCCCGTCATGCGCGGTGACGGCGTCTTCCAGCGCGGTCCCCACGTTGCGCAGGAGATCGAGGGTGGCGGCGTCGCCGGCCTGCAGCGCCCAGCTTGAGAAGCCGACCAGGTCGGTGAAGAGAATGGCCAGCTCGCGGTCGCCCCGCCCACGGCCCGTCGCCTCCGACAGCGATTGCCAGACCTGGAGCCCGGCCAACCCGAGCTCTTGGCTCAGGCTGCTTCGGTCGGGTTGCAGCGCCGAGACCCCGCGGGCGACGATCTCGGCCGGGTGGGTGCCGGCGGTGGACAGGGTGTCACCGAAGCGCTCATCCCCGGGCAGACGGCGGCGCAGACGCTCCGCGGCCGTGAGCAGCTTGGGCTGGGTGTCGACGCGGCGAGCGAAGCGCTTGAGACGACGCGCGCGGCCGTCCCGACGGGTCGGTTCAGGCTCTGCATCAAGGCGGGCGAGTCCGCCGGTGGGCTCGGGTTCGCCGTCGGTCATGGCACGTGGTTTCAGATCATCCAAAGACCCGGAGTGGCGGGACCAGGATTCGAACCTGGGAAGGCTGAGCCAACGGATTTACAGTCCGTCCCCTTTGACCGCTCGGGAATCCCGCCAAGCGGCGCCGAGTCTAGCGAGGCAGCCCACGCTGGCAGCGGCTGGCCGGGGTCGATCTCGTGTTCAGCGTATCGCTGGCCGCCCAGCACGATGCGAGTCGTGCCCACGACCTCCGCAGCGGGGATGAGCCATCGTCGGCCGTCACCGACAAGGACAAACAGCTGGTCGTAGCGGGCCGGGTCCAACCGCTTGACCAGGCCGCTCCAGCTGCGATTACCGCCCCGCGTGCACACCGTCACCGACCATCGGCCCTTGACGAACTGCGTCGAGGTTTTCACCTGCACCTTGATCGGCGCGCCGCCGTCCCCCAGTCGACGACCATGTCGCAGTCCCGGCTGTGAAACAGCGGCCAGAAGACCGCCGCTCCTTGGCCACCGAACCAGAGCAGGGCCGACCATTCTCCTAGGTCCCCCTGCCCCCTTGGGTCCCGCTTGGTTGCTGTCATGGGCGGGACCGTAGAGACGCTCCCGGCGGTTGTTACAAAGTGCGCTACGACGCGTCGCGCAGACGCTGCGCTTCTGGCAGCGCCTCGAGCTTTTTCAGCGTGTGGTTCTCGATCTGGCGGATCCGCTCGCGCGTGACGTTGAAGGCCCGGCCGACCTCCTCGAGCGTGTAGGGCCGCTCGCCGGTGAGACCGAAGCGCATTTCGATCACCTCACGCTCGCGCTCGGGCAAGGCGGCCAGGGCCCGGCGCAGGTTCTCCCGGCGCAGGTGCTCTGAGGCCTGCTCGAACGGTGACTCGGCGGACTGATCCTCCACGAAGTCGCCCAGCGCGGAGTCGTCCTCCTCACCGATCGGCTTCTCGAGCGAGATCGGCTGCTGGGCCATGCGCAAGATGTCGCGCACCTCGCGCACGGTGGTCTCGAGCTCGGTGGCGATCTCCCCGGGGGTCGGCTCGCGACCCAGGGTCTGGACGAGCTGGCGCTCGACGTGGACCACCTTGTTGAGCTTCTCGACCATGTGCACGGGAATACGAATCGTCCGGCCCTTGTCGGCGATCGCACGGGTGACGGCCTGGCGGATCCACCACGTGGCGTAGGTGGAGAACTTGTAGCCGCGCCGGTAGTCGAACTTCTCCACGGCGCGGATCAGGCCCATCGAGCCCTCCTGAATCAGGTCCAGGAAGGTCAGCCCACGCCCCAAATAGGCCTTGGCGATCGAGACGACCAACCGGAGGTTGGCCTCGATCATCTGCTGCTTGGCCCGCATGTCGCCTCGCTCGATGCGCCGAGCCAGCTGCACCTCCTGCTCGGCCGTGAGCAGGTTCACGCGCCCGATCGATCGCAGGTACAACCGCAGCGAGTCCAGGCTGGGCTCGACCGTGAGGTCGACCTCGACCTTCTTACGCCGCTCGGGATCGGGCGCGGCGGCGCGCTGGGCACCGGCCTCGACACTTCCGCCCTCAGACCGGGCCAGCCGGCCGTCGGACTCGACGACATCGATCCCGTGCTCATCCAGATAGGAGTGCAGCTCCTGGACCTGCTCCTTGGTGACCTCGACCTCTTCCAGACAGGCCTCGATCTGAGCGAAAGTGAGGAATCCCCGCTCCTGCCCCTCGGCGATCAGCCCCCGCAGTCCATCCATCTCTGCGATCGGCATTTCATCGCTCAACAGAACGATCTCGTCCACGCTCACAGCCCCTGAGCTCCTCCTATATGGATTCTTGAGGACTCCCGTGACACCGGGAACCTCCCTCGTGACTCCTGTTACGACCCGCCGGATTGATACCACAATCCGGGGCAGTCGCGAAATGCGCCCCGACCGGGGCGCGCGACCGCTCTAGTCTGTACAGCGGGCCGGCCCACACTTCGGCGGCCCGGACGCCGACCACCAAGGCGGAGTGAGATGACCGACAGCCTTCCCTCATCCAGCACGCTCATCGACGTACAGGCGCAGCCTCCCGCGCTCCCGCTGAGCCTGTCCCGAGTCGGCGTCAACGCCGTGGAGAAGGTCATCCGTCTGCGCCAAAACGGGGGCGCCGCCGGTGGGAACCTGTCCGACCCCACCGGTGGTCAACAGCTCTTCTGGGCCAAGTTCGAATGCGTGATCGAGCTCGGCCTCGACCAGAAGGGCGCCCACATGTCGCGCTTTGAGGAGGTCATCAACGAGGCAATCGGCGAGGTCGTGCTCGGCGACGCCACGTTCAAGGCCGAAACCCTGGCCCAGCGAATCGCCGAGCTCGTCCGCGACCGGCAGGGCGCGCGCCGCGCTGAGGTCAGCGTTGAGGCCCGCTTCCCCGAGCACAAGCCCGCCCCGGTGTCCGGAGTGATCACCCAGGAGCTCTACACGCTGCACGGCTGCGCCGTGGCCAGCGAGCGGGGCACCCGCCGTTTGATCGGGGTCACCGCCCAGGGAATAACCGCGTGCCCGTGCGCGCAGGAGCTCATCACCGGCTCGGCGCGTGAGCGTCTGACCGAAGATGGATTTGACCCTGAAGAGATCGAGCGGATCTTTGCGGCCGTGCCCGTGGCAACCCACAATCAGCGCGGCCTGGGCACCCTGCACATCGGCTGCCCCGAGGACTGCGACGACCAGATCGATGCCGCCGTCCTGCTCGAGATCGTCGAGCAATCGATGTCCTCGGAGATCTATGAGCTCATGAAGCGCACCGACGAGGCGCACGTCGTCGAGAAGGCCCACCGGCGCCCGCGGTTTGTCGAGGACTGCGTGCGGGAGATGATCCGCGGTGTCATCGAGCGTTTCCCCGGCCTGGATGATCGTGCGTTCGTTTCGGCCCAGCAGGTCAACCTGGAGACGATCCACCAGCACAGCGTTGTCGCCGAGCGGTTTGGCACGCTGGGCGAGATCCGTGAGGAGCTGGGCAGCGGCGTCCCCTCGCCCGTGCACACCGGGCTCAGCGCCTGGCTGCAGGCCGGTGACTAGGCGTTAGTCCCGAGTCACAAATTCGGTGGCAGTCTCGCGGCGTCCGGACGCGCCTGTCGCCCCGGCGCGACGAGGTCAGGACTCAGCGGGGGGCGGCGGTGCTGACCCCGACCGCGCAGCCGCCGCGTCAGCGAGCCGGCGGCGCAGACCAAAGAAGTAGTCAAGCCCGGACAGGACGGTCACGGCCACGGTCACGTAGACGAGCACGCTGACCCAGACGGGCCGCCCACCGACGGCGATGAGTGCCATGACCATGAGGACCTGGGCGACCGTCTTGAGCTTTCCGAACGGGCTGGCCGAAATGACAACCCCTTGTTGCGCCCCAGCCGCCGCGCGCAAGACGGTCACCGCGAACTCGCGCGCGATGATCACCATGGCCACCCACGCCTCGAGCCGGTTGAGCGAGACAAGCGCGACCAGGGCAGCGACGATAAGCAGCTTGTCAGCGATGGGGTCCATCAGCTTCCCGAAGGTGGTCACGGAGTTACGGGACCGGGCCAGGCGACCGTCAAGGGCGTCGGTCACCGAGGCCAGCGCGAACACGACCGCCGCCAGCAAATCTCCGTTGTCGGTCTTGGCCAGCAGCGCCACGACCAGCACGGGGACGAGCAGGATTCGCATGACGGTGAGGACATTGGGGACGTTCAGCGGAACCATGTGACGGGTCAGAACGCTAACGGGTCAGCGGCCCGCCCTGGCCAGTTGAACATCACGCGCCGGACCGCCCGGCACCGTACTTACGCGTCGGAGTGCTGGTCGGTGTCGCCCAGCGGTGAATCGTCGTCCGCCGCTGGAGCTCCTGGTGGCTTGTGTGCGGCCGAGCTATCACCGGCGGTCAGCTCGTCTCGCTCCCGCTCGCGGCTGTGGTTGGTAAACGGCTCGTCACGCTTCTCATTACGCGTTGTGTAGGTCATGTGCCCGGGATACCCCCGCACACGGATCCATAACGGGCATCATTGACGGCGTGCGTGCCGCTCTGCTTGAGCAACCGGGACATCCGCTGCACGTGGCCACGGTCGACGATCCGGAGCCGGCCGACGGTCAGCTTCTGCTCAAAGTGCGCGCCTGCGCGGTCTGTCGAACCGACCTGCACCTGCGTGACGCCGAGATCGAGGCGCCCAGGCTGCCCGTGATCCTCGGGCATCAGATCGTCGCCGACACCGAGGACGGGAGGCGCGTGGGGGTGCCGTGGCTGGGCTGGACCGACGGCGAGTGTCGCTACTGCCGGCGCGGCCAGGAGAACCTGTGCGAGCACGCTCGCTTCACCGGCCGCGACATTGACGGCGGCTTTGCCGAGCTGACTGTCGCTGACGCGCGCTTCTGCCTGCCCATCCCCGACGAGCTCTCCGACGAGCAGGCGGCTCCCCTCCTATGCGGCGGCGTCATCGGTTACCGGGCGCTGGGCATGACCGGCGAGGCCGCCCGCGTCGGCCTCTACGGCTTCGGATCGGCGGCTCACATGATCTGCCAGGTCGCGGTACACCAAGGCCGCGAGGTGTATGCCTTCACGCGGAGCGGCGATGAGCGCGGGCAGGCCTTCGCCCGCTCGCTCGGGGCCACCTGGGCCGGCGGGAGTGACGAGCGCCCGCCCCAGCAGCTCGACGCCGCCGTGATCTTTGCCTCCGCGGGAGCGCTCGTCCCGGCGGCGCTCAGGGCACTGGGCCCCGGTGGCAGCGTCATCTGCGCCGGAATTCACATGTCCGACATTCCACGCTTTCCCTATTCCGATCTATGGCACGAGCGCAGCATCCGCTCCGTGGCCAACCTGACCCGCGAGGACGGTCTCGGCTTCTTGTCACTCGCTCCGCGGGTTCCGGTCCGAACGACGGTGACGACATACCCACTCGACGACGCAGAGCGCGCACTGAGCGACCTGCGAGCGGGGGCGTTCACCGGCACCGCCGTCGTCGTCCCATAGCCCGCGCAGCCCGTTCCGCCCCTCCGCGCCCGGCCCACCCGTCGTGCTGCCGCCACGACCGCGTCGGCGCATGTTCTAGGGTGGTGACCATGCCTCTGGTTCCCATGGTCATCGAGCGCACCGCCCGGGGCGAGCGCGAATTTGACATCTACAGCCGGCTCCTCAACGAGCGGATCGTCTTCCTCGGCTCGCCGATCGACGATCAGGTGGCCAACCTGATCGTCGCCCAGCTGCTGCACCTGGAGTCATCGGACCCCGACAAGGACATCTCGATCTACATCAACTGTCCGGGCGGCTCCGTGTATTCCGGCCTGGCCATCTACGACACGATGCAGTTCATCAAGCCGCAGATCCAGACGATCTGTGTCGGCATCGCCATGTCGATGGGGTCATTGCTGCTGACCGGCGGCGCCAAGGGAAAACGTTTCTCGCTGCCCAACAGCCGGATCCTCATTCACCAGCCCTCGGCCGGATTCGAGGGGCAGTCGACGGACATCGAGATCCATGCCCGAGAAATCCTCAATATCCGCAAGCGCACCGACGAGATCTACGCCCATCACACCGGGCAGACCTTCGACCAGGTGCACACCGACATGGAGCGCGACCGATTCTTCAAGGCGGACGAGGCCGTGGCCTACGGCTTGATCGACCGCGTGATCGAACACCACTGACAACCCGGAGGTAACCGCGATGGCGATGGCTGAGAGGTCGGCGACGACGGTCTGGGAGGGCAGCCTCCCCAAGGGCAAGGGCACACTCAACGGCGCCAGCGGGGCGCTCTCGGACCTCGGCGTCAGCTGGGCCTCGCGCACCGAGCGCTCCAACGGACAGACCAGCCCCGAGGAACTGATCGCCGCCGCGCACTCGTCGTGCTTTTCGATGGCCATGTCCAACGAGCTGTCACAGAGCGGAAGTGATCCCGAGCGGCTCGAGGTGACGGCGAAGGTCACGCTCGATGAGCAGGACGGCGCACCGACCGTCACCACCTCGGAGTTGACGGTCACCGGCAAGGTGCCCGGAATCGACCAGGCCGGCTTCGAGTCAGCCGCTCAGGAGGCGGGCAAGAACTGCCCCATTTCGCGCGCACTGGCCGGCGTCCAGATCAGCGTCAGCGCCACCCTCGAGTCGTAGCGGCCCCGGAGTCTCACGGCGCCGGGTCCCTGCCCCCGGCGCCGCGGACCGACTCCCCTAGGTCGCGGGAGCGCGACGGATCCGACCCGACCCCTCGCCCCGCGTCTCGGGCGGCTCGGGCACGGTCGGTCGCGACAGCGCCCAGAACACCATCAGGGCGCCGAACACGAGCATGCCGATCCCTGTCCACAGGTCGACGTTGATGCCATCCGCCTTGTTTTTGACCTCGTGGGAGCCGAACAGCCCGAGGGCGACGAGGATCAGGCCGTAGAGCAGGAACACTCCGCCGATCAGCCGCCGGATGTCAAAGCGGTTGGCCACCCGGGCGGCCCGGAGCTCGTCTTCATCGCTGGCTCCGGTCGAGGCCATCGGCTCCTCGGCGCCGGGCCGGTCCTGACCTCCGAATGGACGTTGCGGTTCAGGCATCGCGATGCCCCCTAGATGAAGATGATGTTCAGGATGATGAGCAACACAATGATGATGCTGGCCAGCACGACCGGCGAGCGCCACCACAGGTCATCGCGCTTGTCGATCTTGGCGTCGGGGTCGGCGTCACGGGTCGTACCCCAGACTAGGCCCCGCAGCTCCTCGACCGGCTTGGGCTTGGTGACCAGGGAGACGCCCACCATGACCACAGCGTCCGCGAGGAAGGCGATAATCGCCTGCCAGAAGCTGGCGCTGAGCGGCGAGCCGAAGTGGAAGATGACGTTGTAGGCGGCCAGCCGGTTGGTGGCGTAGGCGGCTGCAGTTCCCGCCACGAGACTGAAGAACCCGCCCCAGGCGGTGGCGCGCTTCCAGAACATGGCGATGATGAAGGTGGCGAACAGCGGGGCGTTGAAGATCGAGAACAGGGTCTGGATGTAGTTCATGATGTTCGAGTAGCCCTTGGCGATGAGCGCCGTGAGCACCGAGATCAGAATTCCGGCGATGGTCACCATCCGGCCGGCGCGGATGTAGAAGGCCGGATCGCGGTCCTTGGCAAAGTAGGACTGGATCAGGTCGTAGGTGACGACCGTGTTGAAGGCGGTCACGTTGGCGGCCACGCCGGCCATGAACGCGGCGAGCAGGCCGGTGATGGCCAATCCCAGCATCCCGTTGGGGAGGTAATTACCGATCAGATGGGGAATGGCGGTGTTGTACTGGACGCCCAGGCTCTTCCCCACCCCCAACCCCTTGACCGTCACTACGGCGATCAGCCCCGGCAGGATGATGATCGCGGGCAAAAAGATCTTCGGGAAGGCGCCGATCAGCGGCGTGCGGCGAGATGCCGACATGTTCCGCGCCGACAGCGCCCGCTGCACCTCGGCGAAGTTCGTCGTCCAGTAGCCGAACCCGAGCACAAAACCGAGCCCGAACACGACCCCCACCCAGTCGGACTTGAGCGGGTTGGTGACGTGATGGATGGCCAACCCCTTCCAGGCGTGAAGGCCCGGGTCGCCAAGCGGCTTGAAGTGCTTGACCTTGTTCTCGAGCCCCGAGACCCCGCCTACCGCGTGCAGGGCGACGAGCGTCAGCGGCAGCAGCGCGGCGACGATGATGAAGAACTGGAGCACCTCGTTGTAGATCGCCGAGGTGAGGCCGCCCAGCGTGATGTAGACCAGCACCAGAGCCGCGGCGACGAGGATGGCCAGGATGATCGACCAGCCGAGCATCAGGTGGATGATCAGGGCCAGTGCGTACAGGTTCACCCCTGAGATGAGCACGGTGGCGATCGCGAACGTGGCCGCGTTGAAGGCGTGGGTGGCCTCATTGAAGCGCAGCCTGAGGTACTCGGGGACCGACCGGACCTTTGCCCCGTAGTAGAAGGGCATCATCACGATGCCCAAAAAGACCATGGCCGGGACCGCGCCGAGCCAGTAGTAGTGAACGGCGGGAACGCCGTACTGGGCGCCGTTGGCGGCCTGCCGAGGATCTCCAGCGCGCCGAGGTTGGCGGCGATGAAGGCCAGCCCGGTAATCCAGGCCGGGAGCGAGCGGCCCGACAAAAAGAAATCCAGGTCAGTCTTGATGGACAGTCGGGCCACGAACCCGATCCCCAGCACGACCGCGAAGTAGATCGCCAGAATCACGTAATCAACGGTGCTCGGATGGAGCCTCAGCATCCGGTTTCTCCCTCCCCAGCGAGCGCTCAGGCCACGCTGTGCTCGATCTCTCCCAGGCCTTCAATGGCGATCCGTACCGAATCGCCGCGATTTAAGAATCGGGGTGGATCGAAGGCCATCCCGACGCCGCTCGGCGTGCCGGTCAAAATCAGGTCTCCCGGCCTCAACGTGCAGGTCTGGGCAATGAACTCCACGAGCGTGTGGCAGTCAAAGACCAGATCTGAGGTGCGGCTGTCCTGGCGCAGCTCGCCATTGACCCACGTCCGCAAGTGCAGGTCGTCAGCGTTGGGGACTTCATCGGCGGTCGTCACCCACGGACCGAAGGGACAGAACGTGTCGGCCCCCTTGGCCCGGGTCCACTGCGGTTCGCGTCCCTGCAGATCGCGCGCGCTGACGTCGTCGGCGACGCAGTAACCACCAATCCGACCCCCGGCTCCCATCACGATCGTCAGCTCGCCCTCGTAGTCCAGCCGGCGCACCACCTCCGGGCAGCGAATCGGTCCGCCCGGTGGCGCCACCGAGCCTCGCACCTTTACGAACACGATCGGCTCGTCGGGCTTCTGCCCCCCGGTCTCCTCAATGTGGGCGGCGTAGTTGAGCCCGATCGCATAGATCGTGCCCGGCTCGACAGGCGCTAACAACTTGACCTGGTCAAGCGCCCACGAGACGCCGCTGCGCTCGGGGCTGGCTCCGTCTAGAACATCGACGACGCTCAGGTTGTCCGGGAAGGCCTGGACCCGTTCATCGACTATTTCCCCCCCCAGGGGGCGGTCCTGGTCGTGGGCGAGAAAGGTGGCCAGCTTCATTTGAGGATGCGTATACCCCCACCGCCCCCGTCCCAGCCATGGCGCCCCCGACCCGGGCCGCGCGCTCAGCTCACACCGAGCGGCTGCTGGGCGCCGGCGCCCTCGACGTGGATGACCGGAAGGCCGAGGGCCCGGGTCTTTGAGACCAGATCGAGCTTCAGCCAGCGCGAGATCCGCGGCGGGAGGGTGGAGATGATGATCTCGTCGTATGAACCCAGGTTGACGGCATCCTGGATCGCCGACAGTGGCTCGGCATCGCCGACGCTCCCGGTCACCGTGCTCCCCGCCGCCTGGGTCAGCTTCGGCAGCGCGCGGGCCAGGGCCCGCGTTGCCTCGTCCTGACCCGCGTCCTGCGGATCGACAACCCGGTGCATGCCGCGGGCCTGACGGGGCACCACGAGGTGGAATGTCGCCGCTCCGCGTTGGGCTCGCGACCGCACGGCCTCCAGAAGAGCGGGAGTCGCGGCGGTCTGATGAGCGACGACGAGGACATGGGCCGGCTCTGACACAGTCATCACCTCCGGCGGGTGAAGCGAGTAAGGGTGAGGCGAGTATCCCACCGGGGTCCCGGTGCGACAAGCCGCACGAGTCACGGCCGGAGAGCAGTGCATCGCGAGCCCCACGGTCGCGGGGCTCGCGAGCGTCTAGCTCAGACGCGCGGCGAGGCCGCGTGCGCTCATGTGGGCGATGGCCTGGATCGAGACCTGGGGGTTCACGCCCGATGCCGTGGGGAACGAGGAGCCATCCAGGACGTAGAGATCCCGAACCTCCCAGGTCTGTGCCGTCGGATCGCACGCCGACATGGCCGGCGAGCCGCCCATCCGGGCTGAGCCCATGATGTGAAACGAATTCAGCACGACCTGACCCGCGCCATATCCGGCCGCGTCGGCGTCAGCCATGAACTGCTGACGCGAGCCCGAACGTCCGGGGTCATAGCTGACCCACTTGCTGTGGGAGGAGAAGATGCGCCGCGCACCGGTGGCCTCGAGCAACTGCGCCGCGCCGTCCAGGCCCGTGCGCAGATGGCCCGCGTCGAAGTCCGAGAGGCGGTAGCGCACAACCGGCTCTCCATCCCGGCCGACCTTCACTTCGCCCCCGTCACGGTCGCGGAGCAGGACACCGATCGGCACCGTATTGGTCAGTGCCTCAAGCAGTCCGAGGCTGTGGTTCCGGCTGCGCCAGGGGCTGAAGGGAATGAGTAGATGCGGATGGGTGGCTGCGGTTTCGAACTTCAGGCCATACCCATCGTCGAGGTCACGGAACTGGTCGGAATAGAGGGCCTGCATGACTCCCTCCCACGGCTTGAGCTCCTCGTCGTATATCCCGAACACGACGCCCGCGGGGTGCAGCTTGAGGTGCTTGCCGATGTTCTCGTTGTGCAGGCCGGACCGGCGCAGGAGCGCCGGCGTATGGATCGCTCCGCAACTCGTGATGACCGCCCGAGCGTTGACCGTCACGCGATGCCCATCGACGGTCTGGCCGATGATTCCCCGCGCGCGGCCGCCCTCGACGATGACCCGCGAAACCTTGGTCGACACGATCAGCTTCGCGCCCTGCGCGTTGGCCTCAGGTAGCCACGTCTTGACCACGGACTGTTTTGCCCCCACCCGGCAGCCCAAGCCGCAGTAGCCGCACTCGCGCCCCTGGGCGCAATTGCGCACGCCGCGGGGCATGGCGTCCACATGCCAGCCGAGCTTGACACAGCCCTCCTGAAGCTTGCGCTCCCGGGTCGAGGGGTCGTTGTACTCCTGATTGGCGCCGATCCGCGCCCAGACGGCGTCGAGACTGGCGGTGTATTCGTCGGAGGTGAACGCGGGTACGCCGAGGCCGGCCCATTCCGCTCGCACCTCGTCGGGGGTGCGAAACGCGGTGGAGTAGTTGACCACGGTCCCGCCGCCCAGGCAGGAGCCGGCGATGAGACCGACACTGTGATCGTCGGTGGCCGTCGGGGCACCCATGTAGTAGTTGCTGATCGCCTTGTACTCGCCACCGTCGAAGTCCTCGTCGTCGTAATAGCGGCCCGATTCGACCACGATCACCTCGAGGCCGGCCGTTGCCAGCACGCCAGCCGCCGCCCCGCCGCCGGCGCCTGAGCCCACGATCACGACATCGCAGTCCAACGTGCAGTCACGATCGACCGCGGTGAGCGCAAGTGCTTTCGGTGGCGCGGTCGAAAGCGGACCGAGCGGACCGTCATAGCCGATCGCATCCCAGGCCGGGTTGCGACCTCCGTCGCGCGCAGGGACCATGTAGTAAAAGAGCAGCGCCGCCTTGCGAAGTGCCTGGAAGACCGCACGCCGCTCGGGAATATTCGAGTCACCCCACGAGAGCAGGACCTGCTCGCGCTGCTCCTGGGTCAGGCTGCTGAAGCGGCGCCAGCCGGCGCCGCCCATGGCCCCCAGCACCGGTGTGTCCCACAGGTTCAGCAGCGCCGCGAGTTGCAGCTGCTCGGCCGGCCGGGTCGCGTTGACAGCGGCCAGCACGGCATCCACTGCGCCCAGCTCGGTCGGGCCGGGCAGGCCATCGCCACTCGGGCAGAAGGTGGCGCAGATCTCCTCGAGGGCCTGCCGGGCACGGGGAGTGAGGCGCATTGGCCGCGACCCTACCGGGTGCAAGTCCTCAATCGAGCCGGTAGCCGCCCGCGGCTACGATCACCGCGCCACCACCGACCCGGAGACGCTCGAGCGTGCTGGCCGAGCCGTCCGCCATCGCTTCCAGCCGCGACGGCCGCCCGATCTCCTCACCCTGACGGATCTCGATCCGCTGTCCGAACCGGGTCCATCCGTGGCGGGCGAGGTGCACGGCGAGGGGACCGGCCGCCGAGCCGGTGGCCGGATCCTCGGCGACACCAAGCGCCGGGGCGAACATCCGCGTCCTGACCTGGCCATCGCCGGCGAGCGCGAAACAGCTCACGCCGATCTCTCCGACGTCCGCCAACGCGGCGAGGTTCGGACGCAGCCTGATCACGGCGTCGATGCTGTCCAGAGCGACGAACGCGTGGCGGGGCCCGTTGTCGTAGACCTCGACCGGGAGCTCCGAGGTGCCGACGCCGAGAGCGGCGAGCAGCTCCGGCGCACGGTCAAACTCACTCCAGGTCGGGAGCGGCTGTTCCATCTCGCCGTGATACACGCGCTCGCCGTCGCGCTGCAGTCGCACCCTGACCAGGCCGGACCCCGTGAGCAGGGATATCTCGTGGCCACCGTCGCGCTCCCCGAGAACGAACGCCGTCCCCAGTACGGGGTGACCCGCGAAGGGCAGCTCGGTGGCCGGGGTGAAGATGCGCAGCCGGGCATCGGCCCCACCCTCGGGCGGCAGGACGAACACGGTCTCAGACAGATTGAGCTCACGTGCCGCGCGCTGCATGGTCTCGGGGCTCAGCCCCTCGCCGTCGGTGAACACCGCCACCGGATTGCCTTGCAGCGCGACATCGGTGAACACGTCGGCGACCACGTAGTCACGCATCGGCGGCCATCCCGAGCAGCGTGCACACCGTTGTCCAGTTCCGGGCCGTCGCGGTGACGCCGAGGCCGCCGCCGGCCAGCTTGTTCCACAACTTGGAGCGGGCCACCCCCTCCGGGTGCCAGGCATAGATCTCACGGCCGTTAAAGACGACGGCCTCGGGCTCGGCGACGAACCCCTGGACGGCCTGGACGACCGTTGACGGCGGTGGCTCGTGCAGAAAGCTCACCTGATAGCGCTTGGGCTCGGTCACGAGCGCGCCGAACGGATCACGCGCGACGACTGAGGCGAGCTCCTGAGCCGTACGGCTGACGACCGGGACGTCGAAGCCGAAGCGCTCGGAGATGAGCTCCGCGGCGTCGACCTCAAGCTGGGCCGGCTTCGTGTCTGTGTCGAGTACGACGTTGCCTGACTGCACGTAGGTGCGGACGTTTTCGTAGCCGGCGTCGGTGAGCAGCGCCCGCAGGTCGGCCATCGGCACCCGCCGGTTGGGGCCGAGGTTGATGCCCCGCAACAGGATGATCTGACGCACCCGCCGCAGTCTAGAAACCCGCCTCCGTCACGTCTGGCGGGTCGCCTGCCTCGCGCCCATCCCGGCACTGGATTAAGCGTAAAACAGGGGTTCCTGGCCGGGAACTGCGCCGAAGCCGCCGTCACTGGCCCGGCCTCGTGGCGTCTGCTGGCCCAGCGCGATGGCCAGGTCGCGCGCAATCGCCACCTCCGAGCGAGAGGCGATCAGTGGTTCCTCGATCCCCTCGACGTGGACGAGCGTGCGGCGGCCGTCGCCGCGCTCCGGAACCTCGAGGGGCACCAACGCATAGACGCGGTCCGCGCGCACGAACTTGCCGTACCCGAGTGCAACCAGCGGCATGATCCGCGCCATGACGTCGGATCGTAGCCGCCGGGCTCCCGGCGGCTACTGGCCGGTCAGCCGCCGAGGACGTAGCTGAGGCGGCGCTCGAGCGCCTCGCCGAGCACCTCACGCACCGGGCCGGCCTCAAAACGCTCAACCAGTGCGGCCAGGAACCCCTCGATGACCAGCCGCTTGGCGTCCGGCTCGGGCAATCCATGCGAGCGCAGATAGAAGAGCTGCTCGGGATCGACCTGGGCCACCGCCGCCGCATGCGTGCACCGTACGTCGTTGGCCTGGATCTCGAGACCGGGGATGGCGTCAGCATGGGCGCGCTTAGACAGCAGCAGGTTACGCGAGTCCTGAAACGCGTCGGTCTTCTGGGCGCCGGGGTCGACGATGATGTTGCCCTTCCAGACGGCGCTCGAGCGGCCCTGGAGGACACCGCGGAAGGCGAGGTCGGACGTCGTATGGGGCGCGGCGTGCTCCTGGGTGGTGTCGAAGTCGATGTGCTGGCGGGCATGGGTGGCGTAGGCGCCGGTGACGCGCGCGTCGGCCCCGTCGCCGCTGAGACGCGTCTCCATCCGTACGTGTCCGCCGGAAGAGCCAAAGCCCAGCGCCACCCAGTCCAGGTGCGCATCGCGCCCGACCTCGGCCCGCTGGGCACCGAAGATCCAGCTCTTCTCGGACAGGTCCTGGGCGCAGACGTAGCGCAGATTGGCGGCGTCACCGACGACCAGCTCGCTGACCACGTTGAGCACGGCGTCGAGGTCATCGGCGCCGGAGACGTACTGCTCCCACACGGCCGCCTCGGCGCCCTCCTCGAGCACGATCACCGTCCGGCGGTGAAGCTCGGAACCCGTCTGGGTCTGGACCGAGGTCAGCACGATCGGGGCTTTTACGACAACGTTGCGGGGCACGTAGACAAACGCACCGCCGATGAAGCCGGCCTCGTTGCGAGCCACGAACACGTCGTCCTCGTCGGAGACGACGCTGCCCAGATAGCGCTCGACGAGCTCGGGATGCTCGGCGGCGGCATCCTCGAGCGTGGAGACGATCACGCCGTCGGGGAGGCCCTGGCCGTGGGCGGGCGTCGACAGCGCGTCGCGCTGCTCGAGCCAGGAGGCGCTGTCGGCCGGGGCGATCCCGAACGGCAGGGGTACCGCCTGGGTCCCATCCCCGGTCCCATTGCCGGCGCCGCCCTCAGCCGGGCGGTAGCTGCCCAGCTCAAGTCCGCTGAGGTCGGTGAACTCCCATCCGGGGCGGCCTTTGAACGTGGGAACGTCGAGCGCCTGGACGCGAGCCGCCGCCCGCTCCCGCCGCTCCAGGAGAGCCTTAGCCAATGGAGCCTTCCATCTGCAGCTCGATCAGCCGGTTCATCTCCACCGCGTACTCCATCGGAAGCTCCTTGGTGATCGGCTCGATGAACCCGTTGACGATCAGCTTCGAGGCCTCCTCCTCCGAGATGCCGTGCGACATCAGGTAGAAGAGCTGGTCGTCGCCGACCTTGGAGACCGTGGCCTCGTGACCGACGTTGACGTCGTCCTCGGAGATGCGAATGGTCGGATAGGTGTCACTGCGCGAGTGCTCGTCGAGCAGCAGCGCGTCACAGACCACCTTGGAGCGCGAGCCGTGGGCGCCCTTGGCGATCTCGAGCAGACCGCGGTAGGAGCCGCGGCCCCCGTCCTTGGAGATCGACTTGGCGAAGATGTTCGACGTGGTGTTCGGCGCGGCGTGAATGATCTTGCCGCCCGCGTCCTGGTGCTGGCCGGCGCCGGCGAAGGCGATCGAGAGGATCTCCCCATGAGCGCGCTCGCCCATCAGGTAGACGCTCGGGTACTTCATGGTCAGCTTGGAGCCCAGGTTGCAGTCGACCCACTCGACGGTGGCGTCGGTCTCGGCGACCGCTCGCTTGGTGACCAGGTTGAACACATTGGTCGACCAGTTCTGCACCGTCGTGTAGCGGATCCGCGCGCCCGGCTTGGCGATCAGCTCGACCACGGCCGAATGCAGCGAGGAGGAGCTGTAGGTCGGAGCCGTGCAGCCCTCCACGTAATGCACGTAGGAACCCTCGTCGGCGATGATCAACGTGCGCTCGAACTGGCCCATGGACTCGGTGTTGATGCGGAAGTAGGCCTGCAGGGGCATCTCCACGTGGACGCCCGGGGGCACGTAGACGAAGGAGCCCCCCGACCAGACGGCGCTGTTCAGCGAGGCCAGCTTGTTGTCGTTGGCGGGAATGATGGTGGCGAAGTACTCGCGGACCAGATCCTCGTGCTCGCGTAGCGCAGTGTCCATGTCCATGAAGATCACGCCCTGCTTCTCGAGCTCGGCGTTGACCTGGTGGTAGACGACCTCGGACTCGTACTGCGCCCCAACGCCGGAGAGGAACTTGCGCTCGGCCTCGGGAATGCCCAGCCGGTCGAAGGTCTTCTTGACGTCCTCGGGCACGTCGTCCCAGGACCGCTCGGCCCGCTCGGAGGCGCGCACAAAGTAGTGAATGTCGTCGAAGTCGACCTCGGCCAGCATCGGCGAGCCCCAGGTCGGCATCGGGCGAGCCAGGAAGTGATCGAGCGCCTTGAGCCGGAAATCGCGCATCCACTGGGGCTCGGACTTGAACTCCGAGATCTTGGCCACGAGCTCAGCCGACAGACCCTTGGGGGCCTTGTAGAGGTAGTTCTCGGCGTCGTGGAACCCGTAGCGCTCGGTGTAATCGGCGTTAATGCCGCGCAGCCGCTCGTTGTCGGTCAGCACCGGCGTACCGGTGGTCACGGTGTCGGGAGTCGCCATCACTCCACCTCCAGCTTGATCGTGTCGCCCTCGATGATCACGGGGAAGGTATCCACCGGGACGTAGGCGGGCAGGGTCTTGGGCTTACCGGTACTGAGGTCAAACAGCGAGCCGTGTCGCGGGCATTCGACCGTGCAGGCCGCCGGGTCGAACTCGCCCTCGGCGAGGGGACCGTCGTCATGGGAACAGCGGTCCTCGATCGCGTACAGATTTCCCCCGCAGTTGAAGACGCCGATCTCGAGATCGTCGAATTCGACCAGCTTGCGCTGGCCCGGGGCAAGCTCTGAGACGGGACAGACTTCGATGACGGTGGGCACGGTGCTGAGAATACCTAGCGTGGGGATCGGATTTCCTGTCAAGTCTAGCGGTCGGGAGTCGCGAGCCGGGGGCTGCGCGTGTCGTCCGGCGAGGCCGCGCAGGTCACGCAGCCGCGCCGCTTTCGGGGGTCTCGGGCTCCCAGGCGACCGCGTCACCGAGCGAGGCGCTCTTGAGCACCTTGAGGGAGAGCAGCGCGCACTTCATGCGCTGGGCGGAGATATCGATCCCGAGCAGATCGAGCACGAAGCCGCGGTCCAGGCGCAGGAGCTCTGGGACCGTCATGCCCTTGACCTCGTCAGAGGCCATCGAGGCCGCGGCCTGCGAGATCGCGCAGCCGTGTCCCTCGAAGCGCACGTCCTCGATCCGGCCATCCCCGCCCACGGCCAGCTTGACCGTCAACTCATCCCCACAGAGCGGATTGAGATCGTGAAACTGGAGGTCGACGCGCTCCAGTTCCGGCGCGGGGGGACTCCAGTTATGGGGCCGCTTGTAGTGGTCGAGGATGTTCTCGCGATAGAGGTCGTCCATGGCTCTTTCGAGGCTAGTCACCCAAGCGCAGCACCCGGGCAACCGTACCCAGCGCCGTGATCAGGCGGTCGGTATCAGCCGTCGTGTTGTGGACGGCGTACGACGCTCGCGTCGTCGCTGGCGTGCCCAGCCGACGCATGAGCGGCTGGGTGCAATGGTGGCCAGTCCGCACGCACACGCCCTCACGACCAAGAATCTCACCCACGTCGTGGGGATGAGCGCCGTCGAGCACGAACGAGATCAGCGCGCCGCGCTCGTCGGCCTCGGCCGGACCGTGGATCTCCAGCCCGGGGACCTCCTGGAGGCGGGCCAGCGCGTCGGCAATCAGCGCGGCTTCGTGAGCGCGGATGCGATCGATGCCGTGCGCCTGGATCCAGTCGACCGCGGCGCCCAACCCGATCGCCTCGGCGATCTGCGATGTCCCCGCCTCGAACTTGTGGGGCAGGTCGGTCCAGGTCGACTCCGTGGCGCCGACGGTGCGGATCATGTGGCCGCCACCGATGAACGGCGGCATCCGCTCGAGCAGCTCCCGCCGGCCGTGGAGAACGCCGATGCCGGTCGGGCCGTAGGCCTTGTGCCCGGTCCAGGCGTAGAAGTCAGCCCCGAGCGCATTGACGTCGACCGGCAGCTGCGGAATGGCCTGGCTGCCGTCGACGACGACGGCGGTGCCGGCCTCGTGCGCGCGGGAAACGATCGACTGGATGTCGTTGATCGTGCCGAGCACGTTGGAGACGTGCGTGACGGCCAACAACTTCGGCGAGCGGGCCAGCAGCGCGTCCAGACTGTCGGGATCCAGCCGACCATCTGCGGTGAGCCCGACGTAGGCCAGGTCGGCGCCCTTCTCCTGGGCGAGGATCTGCCAGGGAACGATGTTGGAGTGGTGCTCCATCTCGGTGAGGACGATCAGGTCCCCGGCCGCCACGTTCTGGCGGCCCCAGGTGTAGGCGACGAGGTTGATCGCCGCCGTCGCGTTGGCGGTGAAGATCGTCTCCTCGATCGTGCTGTTGAGCCAGCGGGCGATCCTGGCCCGCGCGCCCTCGAACAGGTCCGTGGCCTCGACGGCGAGCGGGTACACGCCGCGATGCACCGAGGCCCGAGAATCCGTGTAGTACGACGTCATTGCGTCGATCACCGGCTGGGGCGTCTGGGACGTGGCGGCCGAATCCAGGTAGCAGACCGGCTGGCCGTCGAACTCCCGGCGCAGGACCGGGAACTCAGCGGCGACATCGGGGAGGGTGCTCTCGAGCGTGCTCACGGGTACCTCCGCACGGGGCTCAGACCGCAGCTGTATCGAGCTCGTCGGTGATCCATCCGTAGCCCTTGGCCTCGAGCTCGGTGACAAGCTCGGGACCACCCGCGCGCACGATCCGCCCCTTGTACATGACGTGGACGTGGCTGGGCTGGACGAGGTGCAGAATGCGCTGGTAGTGGGTGATGATGAGCAGACCGAGGTCCGGGCCGGCGACGGAGTTGACCCCGTTGGCCACCACACGCAGGGCGTCGATGTCGAGCCCCGAGTCGGTTTCGTCGAGCACGGCGAGGTTCGGCTTCTGCAGCGCCAGCTGGAGGATCTCCATGCGCTTCTTCTCGCCGCCCGAGAACCCCTCGTTCAGATAGCGGCTGGAAAATTCCCTGGGCACGTTGGTGAGCTTCATGGCCGCCTCGACCGTCGTGCGGAACTCCTTGAGCGGGATCGGCTCCTCGCCGCGGGCATCGCGATGGGCGTTGAGCACCGTGCGCAGGTACTTGGTCACCGTCACGCCCGGGACCGAGACGGGGTACTGGAAGGCCATGAACAGCCCCATGCGGGCGCGTTCGTCAGTGTCGGCTTCGGTGATGTCTTCACCGCCGAAGATGATCTGGCCGTCGGTCACCTCCAGCCCGGGATGACCCATGACGGCGTTGGCCAGAGTCGACTTGCCCGAGCCATTGGGCCCCATCAGGGCGTGGATCTCCCCCGAGCCGACGGTCAGCTCGAGACCGCGCAGGATCTCCTTGTCACCGGCGCGGACGTGGAGGTTGCGGATCTCGAGATCGGGCATTGCTCAGCTTCCTTGGGGTCAGGCGGCCGGAACGGGGATCACGTCCACCGTCGGCGCGGCAATCTCAGGTTCAGGGACCCGGCCGCCGGAGAACTCCACCAGCTCAGCCAGGGTCGTCGTCTGCAGCGAGCGGATGATGCCGCCCTGCACGCGGGTCCACAGCAGCTTTGTCGCACAGCCGCGGCCGGCGTCAGGCTGATGCGAGCACAGCACCCGCTCGGTGTGTTCGTGGACAAAGCATTCCATCGGGGCGATCGAGCCCTCGAGCGCCTGGACAACCTCATCCATCGAGATCTCCTGCGCCGGCCGTGACAGCCAGTAGCCCCCATGGGCGCCCCGCGCGCTCATGACCAGACCGGCCTTGCGCAGGCGGGCCACCACCTGCTCGAGGTAGGCCAGCGGTAGCCCCTCGGCGTCGGCGATTGCTTTGAGACTGGTGGGATGCTCGTCAGATTGGCGGCCGAGCTCGATCATCAGCCGCACGCCATATTCGGCCTTGGAGGAGAAGATCACCATCTAAATCCTACCAGGGGGGTCGGTTTAGCCTGCGCGCCACGTGGAGCGTCGCAGGCTCACGCGTCACGGCCGGCCCCTGGGCGGCCCACCGGCGCCGGCCGGCCCGCTCGGCGCCTCCCCGTAGGAACAGGGTGCCCAGGCAATCGGGACGGTAGGGTCCGCCCATGATCGATGGGGGCTTGGCCACCGCAAACGACCTAGCCGAGGCGGCTGACGCCGCTCGAGCCGCGGGCCGGCTGGGCATTGACACCGAGTTCATGTCCGAGGGTCGCTACCGGGCGCTGCTGTGTCTCGTTCAGGTCTCGGTCGACAACCCCGAGTCCGGAGGCGAACCCCTCATCTACCTGATCGATGGGCTAACCGACGTCGACACTCGTCCGCTGGCCGTACTGCTGGCCGATCCGCAGGTGGAGATCGTCCTCCATGCCGGACGCCAGGATGTGGCCATTCTGCGTCGGGCGTGGCAGACGAAGCTCACCAACATCTTCGACACGCAGATCGCGGCCGGCTTCAGCGGCGGCGGCGCCCAGACCGGGTACGGGAACCTGCTGAGCTCGATGCTCGGCCGGCGCGTGGGCAAGACGGCCAGCTATACCCGCTGGGATGCGCGGCCGTTGACGGCCGAGCAGCTTGGCTACGCCGCGGAGGACGTCGTTCATCTGCTCGAGCTCGCCGACGAGATCCAGCGCCGGCTCACCGTGAGCGGCCGCCTGGAATGGGCTCGCGAGGAATGCCGGCGATTGGAGACGGCCACCGACGAGCGCGACCCCGACACCGCCTGGGAGCGTCTGCCCCGGGTTGGCCAGCTCGATCCGCAATCGCGGGCCGTGGCGCGCGAGCTGGCCGC
>JAXDGI010000215.1:0-20881 GCA_034665145.1 Solirubrobacteraceae bacterium | reverse complement strand
ACGAGGCGGTCCTCGGCAGTGCGGCACGCCAGCCGCGGTACCAAGGTGATGACCGGCGGCCTGGCCTTCACGCACAGCTCGCTGCCGCGGCTGCTCAAGGCCTTCGGGGGCAAGCCGATCGATGTGCTGGCCATCCACCCCTACGCGTCCACGCCCGCAGGTACGGTCGCGCTGGCCAAGTATTCGATTGCCGAGATGCGCGCCTATGGACGTGGATCCACGCCGATCGTCGCCAATGAGTTCGGCTGGAGCTCCTCGCGTCACGATTACAACTGGACAAAGGCCAAGAACGTCAAGCCGTACGTGTACGCGGCCCTGATTGGCCTCTCCAAGCTCAGGCTCGCTCAGATTCTGCCCTTCAGCTGGACGCTTTCCCGCTTCGGTCTCAACGATGGCCCGTTCGCGGCGGCGCTCAAGAAGCTGCACCAAGGCTGACCCGCCTGATCCGCATGTGAGCTGCACTGCCGGCCCGCCGATCTCGGCGGGTCGGCTTCACGCAGAACCTCGACCAGCGCCGCGAGGAGCATCGTGCGCGCGCTGCCGGACTCGTGTCTCAAAGCAGAGTCTTGAAGGAGGGCTCGATGGTCGGGAGGTCGGCGGTTAGCCCCCTCGGACGCGGGCCGCATCATGGGCCCATTCGATTAACTCCACCGTGACGCCGTCCGGGTCAGAGGCGTAGAAGCAGCGGGCCCCGTTCCAGTCGTCGGGATCGTCGAGCGTCACCGGGCTAGAGCGCACCGGGACGCCCGCCGCGACCAGACGGGCGTGGAAGGCGTCGATGTCGTCGACGCGCAGCGCCATGTGGGTCGAGCCCGGATCGTTGTCGGCCTTCGTGACCGGCACTCCCTTCGGCGAAACGTACTCGAGCAGCTCGAGGACCTGCTGGTTGGGCAAATGAAGATCTGCCCACCGCACCCGCGCGGCGGACATGCCGGTTATCTCCGCCAGCTCACCGTGGCTCATCTCTCCCCGGTCGCGGAGGACAAGGCCGAGCAGATCCCGGTAGAAGCGGAGCGAGCGCTCGAGGTCGCCCGAAGTGACGGATACGTGGTCGAGCCGCTTGACCCCGCCGGACGCGCCGGTAGCCGCCACCCCATCGGGTGCCAGCCGAGCCGGAAGGATCTCGCGTGCGAACACATCATCGATCGTCTCGGCCCGCCGGATCAGCTCGGCGCTGTCACCGTGGACGAGGACGGTCGCGGGACGCGGTAGGGAGTTGAAGTTGCTGGCGCTCGTCTCCTGATAGGCGCCCGTGTCCAGGACGACGATCGTGTCACCGACCTCGATCGGCGGCATCGGCTCGTTGGCGACGATGACGTCCGGCGCGCAGGTGGTGCCTACCACCTGAACCAGCTCGGTGCGCTCGCTGTCCGCGCGGTCGGCAAGGATCGTGGCCCAGCGATTGCGCTCCAGTACGACGTCAGCAAGCCACGCGTCGGAGCTGTCCGTTTCAACCCACGTGTGGACGAACGGAGCCGTCTCACGCTTGATGTTGCGCACCCGGGTCAGATGCACACCGGCGTCGCCGAACAATGCCCGGCCGGGTTCGATCTCGAGCGCGATCCGCTCGGGCCTGAGCCCCAGGGCGCGTACGCCGTCGGCGATGACCGGAACGATCGCCCCGGCATAGGTATCGAGCGAGAACGCTCGCGGGCCGAGATCCTCGAGCGCGGGCTCGCCCGCCCGCCCGAACGGGTCACGGGGAACCGGATAGCCGCCGCCGATGTCGAGCTCACGCACCTCGAGCGACGACCAGACTCCCAGCAGCTGCGAAAGTACCTCTACGAAGGCCGTCGCCATACCGGCCCAGCTTTCGGGTTGGGCGTCGTGGCGCCCCAGATGCACCATGAACCCGCTGATGTCGAGCTCGGGCCGGGCAAGATCCGCCGGGGCAAGAGCGAGCAGGTCCTCGGTGGGGATGCCCGCCTTGTAGGCCGCCGCCGCCGCGTGGATCGAGCCCTCCTCGGGCATCAACTGGCTCGGTGACCGCAGTGCGCGGTAATCCGGCCGCACCCGGAGTCTGACCGTGGCGCGCCGGCCGGCTCGGCGCGCCGCCTCGACGGTCCGCTCGAGCTCCTCGACAGAGTCGACGGTCACCCGCACACCGAGCCCGACGGCGCGCTCGAGCAGCGTCAAGCCCTTGGTTGGCCCATTCAGCGAGATCCGCTTCGGGCGTACTCCACCCCGGAGTGCCGCCTCGAGCTCGGCCGGACCGAAGGCGTCGCAGCCCGCGTCCGCATTGGTCAGGATGCGTCTGACCGCCAGTGAAGCGTTTGCCTTAATCGAGGGCAGCACGTGGAGATCACCTGGCCAGTGTCTCCCGAACGCCTGCCGCAACCGCTGCAGGTTGCGGAGGAGCTGGTCCTCCGAGGTCACGTAGAGCGGCGTCCCGAACCGGGCCGCCAACTCAGCCGCGTCGCATTCCTCGATGAACAGGCGGCCCCCTCTGATGCTCAGTGCATCGTCGATTCTCGTCATCGGTCCCGATTGATTGCGCAACACCCCACGCCCCCTCCTCATCTCATGCACTGGCCGGTGGCCACGGATAGGTCTGCTTGGCAATCCGCAGGTAGACAAAGCTCTCGGCCGCCCGAACGGTGGGGATGCGCCGGATCGAATCCAGGACGACATGAAAATGCGCGGTGTCCTGGCACAAAACCTCAAGCAGCAGGTCGAACGAGCCCGCGGTGACGACGACGTAGTCGACCTCGGGTATCGCCGAGGCCGCCTGGGCGGTCAGCTCGAGCTCACCCTCGGCCCGGATCCCGACCGTGGCCCGCAGGGACACCCCGAGCGCCGTCGGATCGGTGACGGCGACAATCCGCATCGCGTCGCTGTCCAGGAGCCGCTGGATCCGCTGGCGCACGGTCGCCTCGCTGACCCCAACGGCCTTGGCAATGCGTCCAAACGTGCGGCGTCCGTCCTCCTGCAGCTGAGCGATGACTCCCAGGTCGACATCGTCGAGCTGCCACTTGGCCGCCGTGGAGTCGCGTTGATTCATGACAGCACCAGCCCCCATCGACACCCAGCGCTGCCCGGTGATGACCGGCATCGTGGCCAGGACACGACCGCGGCGCCAACCTCCTCGGGCTTATCGGATCGACGCACTGTATGGATCGCGCTACGCTTTTGCAAACCAATCTCGCCCACTTTTGACAGATTCCCACGATCTACTCGCGTCTGGCCGCGATAATACGTGGTCTGGCGACTCCTGACTAGTGGTTTACACTGGCAGAGCGCTCGAGCATGCCGAAGGTCGAAGGTCGGGAGTTCGGATCTCTCAGGGCGCGCCGATAACCCTGGCGCAGTCCAACCCTTCTGACCCCCGCCGGCCGCGACGACGAAGAGTCAGAAGGCGCCAGGCCCATCCAATCCGTGGACGGCTCACGCCCCAGTTACGCCACCGTCGCCGCCGACGGCGGACGCAGAGCGATCTGGTCTGAACCAGAGCCGGGCCAGGGGCCGATGTACCCGGCAGCACGCGCCTCACGCGAGCCGGATAGTCTAGGCGCGGCGCCCCCTTGCACGCGCCGCGATCCCGAATATCACAGCATGCACCGCGCCTCCCGCTCATGATTGCACGAATGGCGGTGGCAGGGCTCGTAGCCCTGGGCGTGAGCGCGGCCGGGTGTGGCGGCAGTTCCTCGTCGTCGGTGAGCAGCCGCAGCTCGTCCTCGGTCAGCACCGCTCATCCCGCGAGCGCCACCGCTGCGCCCTCCTGGCCAGCTCCGCCCAACCCCCTGCAACGCACGGTCGCCGCCGGGCTGAAGCCCGAGCCTTTTGAGACACTCATCCACCACGTCCACGCCCACCTCGATGTGTTCGTGAACGGCGCCCCCGTGCGGGTTCCGGCCGGGATCGGAATCAACATTCACGACCCCGGGGTCCACAGCGCCCCGCTAGCGGATGGGACGACCGGATACGGGGGCATCCAGCGCTGCGCCCAACCATGCATCTCGCCCCTGCACACGCACGACGACACCGGCATCCTTCACACCGAATCACCATCGCCCGTTCCTCATCGACTTCGTCAGTTCTTCATCGAGTGGGGCGTCCGGCTGACCCCCACGTGCGTCAGTCGCTATTGCCGCCCAGCCACCAACATCAAGGTCTATATCGACGGCCGACCGTTCGCGGGCGACCCACGTACGATCCAGTTGACCGACCACGAGGAGATCGCGATCGTGATCGGCACTCCGCCCAAGACGATCCCGTCGAGCGCCAACTTCTCAAATGCGTAGCCGACGTGCCGCCGTGGTGTCGGGTGCCGGCGTCCGGTGGCGGTTGCGATGTGGCACCATCTCGCAGGGTGCGCAGCGGACCTGCCCCGGCGCAGCACCTGAGCGACCTCGCACGGCTGCGCCGTGTTCGCGACCGGATCGACCGGGAGTACGCGCAGCCGCTGGACGTCGAGGCGCTCGCCCGCGGTGCGTACATGTCGGCCGGGCACTTCAGCCGCCAGTTTCGGCTGGCCTACGGCGAGTCGCCGTACGGCTATGTGATGACGCGGCGGATCGAGCGCGCGATGGCCCTGCTGCGTCGTGGTGACATGGGCGTCACCGAGGTCTGTTTCGCGGTCGGCTGCTCGTCGCTGGGCACGTTCAGCAGTCGCTTCACCGAGCTGGTCGGCATGCCACCCAGCACGTACCGGCGCGATGCGGCGCGCGCGACGGCGGGCATGGCGCCGTGTCTCGCGAAACAGGTGACCAAACCGATCAGGAATCGAGAAGCGCGGTCACCGAACCGGAGCTAACGTGCCCGCCATGGACATCACGATTCACCAGACCTTCCTCCCCCACGACGACCCGGACGCGTCCCTGGCCTTCTATCGCGACACCCTCGGCTTCGAGGTCCGCAACGACGTCGAATATGGCGGGATGCACTGGATCACGATCGGCCCCCCCGACCAGCCCGGCACCTCCATCGTCCTGCATCCCCCGGCCGCCGACCCGGGCATCACCGAAGACGAGCGCCGCACCATCATCGAGATGATGGCCAAGGGCACCTATGGCCACATCAACCTGGCCACCAAGGATCTCGACGGCACCTTCGAGCGGGTGCAGGGCAGCGTAGCCGAGGTCGTCCAGGAGCCGATCGAGCAGCCGTACGGGGTTCGCGATTGCGCCTTCCGCGATCCCGCGGGCAACCTGATCCGCATCATCGAGCTCCGCTGAGCCCTCCGGCAATCTCAGCTACCACCCACGCAGACGCGACCGTGAGGCGCGCAGACGAATCTCTCATCCGTCTGCCCTCCGAGTTGACGGCTGAGGACCATGAAAGGAAGCCAGACTATGAAGACGATGACATGTAAACAATTGGGTGGACCATGTGATTTCTCGCACCATGGAGATACCGCTAATGAGGTGATAAAAGCGCAAGACAACCATCTGAAGGAAACGGTCGCAAGCGGTGATGAAACGCACAAAACTGCCTTGAGCGAGATGCAGGGGAGGTGGAAAAAGCCCCTGTCGGGAATGGCGTGGTATAGGAAAGCCAAGCGTGACTTCGCCGCGCTTCCCGAAGACTGATGAGTGCCGACCCCCGCTCCCGCGCTCAGTGTCGTCGCGACACCGAGCATCGGGCAGACCCACGACATCGATGCCTGGGAGCGGGGTGCCGCGCGCACCGGCTTGCACCCGCGTGCGCCGGCCCGGCCGTACCGCTGGTTGCGCGGCGGGTGCGCTGGTAACCCCGTCGGCCAGGCGCTAGTCGAGCACCACCGGGCGACCGCCGGCGGGCGCCGTTACGGGGCGGCGCCAGCCCGAGACGGCCATTCCGACGGCCGGGATGAGAGCGACGAGGATGAGCACGAGCGCCCATAAGAACGTTGAGGCGAAGGCGTCGGCCAGTGGCCCCGCGATCGCGGCGTGCGCGGTCGCCGGCAGGTGCTGGAGGGTGGCGAGCCCCCCGGAGTGCGCGCCAGAGGCGCGGCTGCCAAGGCTCGCGGTGAGGTTGGTCGTGATCGCTGACGCGAGAATCACGGACAGCACCGCGGTGCCGATTGAGGCCCCGGCCTGGCGGATGATGTTCATTGCGGTGCTGGTCCGGGCGATGGCGGCGGGCGGGACCGCCTGCATGGCGGCAGTCATATTCGGCATCATGGCCAGTCCCATCCCGAGGCCCTGGACAAAGTTGGCGGCACCCAGCAAAACGTAGGACGTGTGGGGGCCGACGAACACGAACGGGATGAGCCCGATGGCCACCAGGGGCAGACCAGTGGCGGGGAGCCATGTGGGTCCGTATCGGTCGGTGAGGCGACCCGCGAGCGGCATTAGCAGCATCGCGCCGACGCCGCCCGGCGCCATCAGCAGGCCGGCCTGGAGCGCCGACGCGCCGCGCACGGCCTGGTAGTAGAGCGGGACGAGCAGCATCGTTCCGAACACCGAGATGGCGAACAGGAAGAACGTGCCCGCGGCCGCGCCCGCTCGCGTGTGCGCGAACGTCCGCAGTTCGATCAGCGGGTTTGGGGTACGCCAGGTGTGCATGAGCCAGGCGGCGATGAGCACGACGCCGGCGACCGTGGGCCCCCATGAGCGCACCGAGCCGAACCCGTAGGTCGAGGACTCAGCCAGACCAAAGATGAACACCGCCAGCCCGGGGGAGAGCAGCAGCATCCCGAACCAGTCGAGCCGGTGGGCGGGCTGTGGCTGATCGGACTCGAGCACGATCAGCGCGAGGATGAACGCGACGATCCCGATCGGTAGGTTGATGAAGAAGATCCAGCGCCACGATGCGTTGTCGACCAGCCAGCCGCCCAGGATCGGCCCCAGGATCGGCGCGACCAGCATCGGGACGCCGAGCACGCCCATGACCCGGCCCATCCGGTGAGGACCGGCCTTCTTGGTCATGATCGTCATGACCGCCGGCATGATCATCCCGCCGCCGATGCCCTGCAGGACGCGGAAGAAGATCAGCGTGGCCGCACTCCAGGCCAGGCCCGAGAGCACTGATCCGAGCGTGAACAACACCAGCGACCACATGTAGATGCGCTTCGTACCGAACCGGTCCGCCGCCCAGCCGGTGACCGGGATCACCGCAGCGAGCGCCAGCGTGTAGCCCGTGATGACCCATTGGATCGTGGTCAGGGACGAGTGGAACGCGACCGCCAGGTGATCGATCGCCACGTTGACCACGGTCGTGTCCAGGATGGACATGATCGCCCCGAGCAACACGACGCCGGCGACGATCAGGGTGTCGCGGTCAAGCCCCTCGGGCTGCGATGGTTGCGCGGACATCGCGGCCATGCCGGCCATCGTACCGGACCGACGAGTCCGCTTATCTCCGGCGACGAGCTCACAGTTGCTGGATGACGATCAGCCGCGCGATCGGCGAGATCAAACCCGGGCGTGAGCTGCTGTCGGGGGTTGTGGGGGCTCGTTCAATCCCCCGGCCGCGCCGGGAGGAGGGCCGGGCGCTTGGTGTCGTCGGTGGCGTCGCTGGCGGGCGAGCAGCACACCGGGCACGCCGATTACGCTGGTCAGTCCCGCGACTCCGAACAGGGCGAAGCTCCCGGTCGCGCTGTGGCCGGCGTAGTAGGCGACCAGACCGATCGTGGTCGCCCAGCTGATGGCGCCGGCGGCGTTCCACACAGTGAAGGAGAGCCACGGCATGTGGCTTGCCCCGGCGAGCCACGAGGCCCAGGTGCGCAGGCCGAGAAGCCAGCGTCCCAGGAACACCGCTTTTGAGCCATGACGAGCAAAGAAAGGCTCGCCGATCTGCAGCACACGAGCGCGGTGACGCGCAAACGGACCCGACCGGAGCAAGAGCCAGCGTCCGCCCGTGCGCCCGATCAGGTAGCCGACGTTATCGCCCAGGATCGCCGCTGCGGCTGCCAACGCGATCACGAGCGCGATCTGGAGCCGGTGCTGGCTGGCCAGCACCGCTGCGGTGATCAGCGCAGTCTCGCCCGGAAGCGGAACGCCGCCTGACTCGAGCATGACCAGCAGCACGAGCGCCGGATAGCCGACGTTATGGGCGACGCTCAGGATCGAAGCGACCATCCGTCCTCCCAGTCCTTCATCCATGTGGTTGACCAGCTGGCTAGCCGGATCAGCACCACTGCGGAGTTGAGCGCTAGGACAAGAAGGACCGGGAGGTCGGAGGACCTGCGCGCGGCGGCAGTGAGGCTGCGCGGCCCCTCAGCGTGGCGGTGGTACGGCCGGACGCTGCCAGCATGGTCCTCCCAACGAACGGCAGGACTGGAGGCCGATGATCGAGTCGGCGTCAGTAGCGGCAAGGCGCAGCCGAGGGCGAGGAGTGCCGCGGCGAAGCGCCGCCGGACTCGCAGCCGCTGCGACGGGGCCGGGCGGCCGAACCGCGACCTGGCGCCGAGCCGCGCCGCGTCGCGACGTTGGCCGGCTACCACCGGGACCCTCTTGGTGGAGAACCCCGCTTCCTGGCGACAGCCGGAATCTGCGGGGCGCTCGTCACGGTGGCGAGGTAGCGCAGCGCGCGCCGCTTCGCGCCGGGACCGCGGAAGCGAGCGAGCTCCCGGCCGTCGGTCAGGGAGACGGCCCATCCGGGGTGGGTGGGTGTGAGGATCAGCGCGAGTGTGTTCATGATGGGTCTCGTATTAATGAGTGGCGTGAGGTCTGGGTGCGGGAGGATTCGGGCGGGCTGGCGGTTCTGGGTTCTGCGAGGCGCGGGCGCAGGCGGGCGTAGGCGATCAGTCCGCCGACGGATGGAATCCAGAAGGCGATTGCGTGGTAGACGAGGACGGCAGCGATGACGTGACTTGGGGACGCGCCGTAGAGCAGCAGCGCGCCGGAGAGGCCGGCGTCGAGCACACCGATCCCGCCCGGGACGGGTAGCGTGTTGGCCAGGTAGCCGATCGAGTAGCCCAGGACGAGCCCGGCGAGCGGCGGCGGCGCTCCGACGGCGGAGAAGGAAACCCACAGCACTGCGATGTCAAAGCCGGGGTAGCCGAGCGCTCCGACAAGCCGCCAGCTCGGCTGCCGCGCGGCGCGCTGCGCGTCGCGGATTCCGACGACGACGCCATCGAGCCAGCCCGACGCGGTGCGCCGGCGGCTCGCGATCCGGGGTAGGGCGAGGACGATCAGCGTGGCCGCGCCGGCGAGCAGCGCCGGGAGCGTCGCGCGAGCGAAGTCGTGCGGGCCCGCGGCGCCGACCAGAAGCAGCAGCCCCGCGCCGATCACCGCGGCGCCGTTGACGGCGCTGGTTAAAAAGAACAGGCCACCTGATCGCCGGACGATCCAGCGCATTGGGGCGCCGGTGAGATGGATCAGCCACCCGCCGACCGCGTAGCCGCCGACGCCGCCGCCCGGAAGCAGCGCGCCGGAGGCCATCTCGGTCCACGCCAGCGCGCGCGCCTCGCGCGGGCCGACGCGGTCAAAGAACAGCCGGAAGATGATCACGAAACTGACGCACGACGCCAGCTCGAGCGCGGCGGCGGCCGCGATCCACCACGGGCTGATCTCACGGATCGCGCGCAGCACAGGCCGGAGTGCCGGCACTGAAAGCAGCAACGAGATGCCCAGCGCCACCAGGAGACCCGCGGTGCCGACACGCCGACCGACGCTCGGCCGGCGCCTCCCGTGATCGGCTGGTCGGCGTCGCGTCGCTCCGCCGGTCGGTTGGTGGCGAGCGATGCGCGGTGACGACGACGTCAGCGCGGACATCAGGCCGCGCCCCGGACTCGTGTCAGTCCCGCGGCGCGGCGATGCTCGCGATGATGCGACCCCGCCGAGGCTCCCGGATCGATGTGCGAGGGTCGACCGCCCTCGCGCGTGATCAGAGTCGCTCCCGACGGCGGGAGCAGGGTCAGTGCCGGCCGTTTGTCCGGGCATGACAACTCGTTCGTCCTAGTCGCTGGAGATCGTCATGCCGCTTGCTCGAAGGCGGGGGTCGGCTCCGGGGCTCGCGGCGCGTCGGCTGCGGGTTCGATCGCGAGCCTTGGGAGGCGGCGGTCGAGCCTGTGGGGGAACGCCCAGGTGCGGGCGCCGAGTAGCTCGAGGACGGCGGGGAGCAGGATCATCCGGATCACGAACGCGTCGAGGAAGACGGCGGTGGCCATCATCACGCCGAACAGCGCCAGGGTGTGGTTGCCGCTGAGCGCGAACGATCCGAACACGGCGACCATGACCAGCGCGGCGGCGGTGATCACCCGGCCGGTGTGCGCCAGGCCCTCGCGGACGGCGGCGCTGGCGTCGCCGCGGGCTTGCCATTCCTCGTGCACGCGCGAGATCAGGAACACCTCGTAGTCCATCGAGAGCCCGAAGATGATCGCGAACCCCATCACCGGGATGAACGCGTCGATCGGGCCCGGTTGGAGGCCGAACAGCCAGCCGCGCTCGAATATGGCCTGGACGATGCCGAGCGCCGCGCCGATCGAGAGCAGGTTCATCACCGCGGCCTGTAGCGGGATCAGGAATGAGCGGAACACGATCATCAACAACAAGGCGGAAAGCGCGATCACGATGCCGATGAACAGCGGCAGCTTGCTCGAGAGCACGTGGGAGAAGTCGCCCTCGGTCGCGGTCGCGCCGCCGATGTACACGGTCGTGTCCGTGGCTCGCTCGAGCGCCGGTAGCACCGAGGCCCGCAGGTAGGTGACCAGGCTCGTGGTCTGGGCGCTCTGCGGCGAGGAGCGCGGGTACACCTGGATCGAGGCGGTGTCGCGGGCGAGGTCGAGCCGGGGGGCCGCGACCGACGCCACGTCCGGAGTGGCGCGAAGCGCTGAATTGAGCTGCGCGAGTGCTGCTGCGCCGTGCGCTCTCGGGAGTTTGACGGCGAGCTGCAGCGGCCCGTTAAAGCCCTTGCCGAAGCCTTGCGCGATCAGGTCATAAGCCTGGCGTGTGGTCTGACCGGCGGGGTCGTTGCCGGCGTCGCTGGCGCCAAGTCGCAGACCCAGCGCCGGCGCAGCGAGTGCGAGCATGACCGCGGTGGCGGCGACCGCAGCGAGCGCGGGACGCCGCTGGATCCCCCCGACCCAGCGCGCCCAGAACCCGGGCCTGTCGCTCACACGATCGGCCCGCGCGCGTCCGCCCTTCCCGATCCGTCGCCCGAGGAGTCTGAGCAGCGCCGGCAGCAGCGTCAGCGACGCCGCCAGCACAAGGACGACCCCGAGCGCGGCGGCGATCGCGACACCGTTGAGGAGGTTCACGCCGAGCGCGAACATCCCCAGCAGTGCGATCACGACGGTCGCGCCCGCGAACATCACCGCGCGTCCGGAGGTGTTCATGGCTCCCTCGACGGCCGCGTCGATATCGCCGCCGTTGGCGCGGTAGTTCTCGCGGTAACGGGTGACGATGAACAGCGCGTAGTCAATTCCGACGCCGAGCCCGATCATCAGCGCCAGCTGCGAGGCGAAGTCGGCCATGTCGATGATCTGGCTGGTGAGCCCGATCAGGCCGATTCCCGTCGCCAGGCCGAGCGCCGCGGTCAGCATCGGCAAGCCCATCGCCACAAACGAGCCAAAGCTGATCAGCAGGATCACCATCGCCGCCGCGATCCCGACGAGCGTCGCGAACCCGATGCTGGTCTGCTGGGCCTGCTCGATCGCCTGGCCACCGAGCTCGACCTGCAACGACGGCGATTGTGCCGACCGCGCGCTCGCGATCACGCGCTGGACGGCAGCCTTGGGCAGCTCGTTCGCACGCTTGTCAAAGGTCACGGTCGCGAAGCCGATCGTGCCGGCCGAAGAGATCGCCCTCGACCCGATCGCGTACGGGCTTACGACGGCGGTCACGTGCGGCAACTTCGAGGCGCGAGCGATCGTCGCGCTCACCCTGCTGTGGATAGCCGGATCGCTGAGCTTCCCGGCGCGCGCGTAAAACACGATCTGATCGGCATCCCCCGCCTGCGCGGGGAAGCGGGTCGTCAGCAGATCCGTCGCCCGCTGCGAGCCGGTGTTCGGCAACGAGAAGTTGTTGGCCGTGCGAGTCCCGACCGAGCTCGAGATCGCCGACACACCGACCGCCAGAGCGATCCAACAAATCACGACGAGGCGGCGGTGAGCGATTGTCCAGCGCGTTAATCTCAGCATTGGTTCAGTTACCTTTCCGAGTGGGAAAATTGCCAGGTGACGCGGCTGACGTGTTCGTCATCCTGCGCGGCTTTGAGCACGCCAGGGAGGGTGCTGTTGGCCATAGCTCGCTGTCCGGCGATGTTGGGGTGCAGGTTGTCGCCGGAGTTGAAGGCCGGCAGGAGGTGATCGGGGAATTGCGGATCCGCGATCACCGGCTCGAAGTCGAACAGCGGCGAATAGCCGCCGCTCGTGTGACGGATCCAGTTGTTGACGTCATGACGCTCCTGAACCCCGGCGGGGGTTGACACGTAGCCATGCGGGAACGGCTCGGTGACGTCTCCCGCGGGAGTAAGCGGACTGACCAGGATCCCGGCGCCCGCATCGCGAACCCTGTCAGTGATCTGAGTGAGTCCCGATTCGATCGTGGCCCCTGGTACAGGGGACGTTCCGAAGAAATTCACGATGTCGTTGATGCCTTCCATCATCAGGACGGCTTTCAGCCCGGTCTGGTCCAGCACGTCGCGCTGGAGGCGGTGCTCGGCAGAGGCCCCGGCGACGATGTTGTCCTGGGTGACCTGATTGCCCGAGATGCCCATGTCGATGATCGACAGGCGAGGTCCGCCCTGTGCGGGCACCTGGGCGAGACGATCCGCGAGCCAGTAGGGCCAACCTTCATCACTGGCGTTGGCTCCAACCGTGATCGAGTCCCCGAAGGCGACGATCAGCCCGTCGTTGGGGGCATACACGTCGACGCCGGTCACGAAGTAGCTGCCCGAGACTGACGAGGTGGCGCCCAGGGCCGACGGAGACCCCGCCGCCGGGAACGACCCTCCGCTCGTATCGCCGGCGTGGTCCCCCGCCGCGGTGTAGTAGTTGGCCAGCTCGCCGTCGCCGGTCCCCCGACCCGTGAACCCCCGGGCGTACACGCTTACTGCCAAATGCTCAAGTGCCTGCACGTGCAGTGCGGCCGGATCACTCATCACCGACTCGCCGACCGGAATCGTCACCGCGCGGGAACCACCGAAGGTCAGTGGCACGTTCGTTCCCGGCTGGACGTCTCCACCGACTTGGGCAACCCCGATGTGAGCATCCCGCAGCGTCAGCGGCTGGGTTCCGTTGACATTGGAGAGGCGAATCCGTACGCGCGAGCCGCCGAAGCTCGCCCGTAGGACCACTCGGATCGTTTGATTCTGGAAGCTGGCGGTATCGGTGGTATTCACGGGCAGCCCCCAGACCGCCACCCACGATGGCTTCATCCCCCGCGCGAGCGCCGTGCTCGTCGCCACCGACGTGAAACCGAGGATGCATGCCATGGGGACAAGCACTGCGGTCAAGCGCACGACAAGCCGACGAACCCCCTCGCGTGAATTCAGTGAATCGGTGACGGCCAAATCGCCGCCGACCACATCACCGCGGTCTGCTGCTGGCACCCCTTGTCTCGGTAAGGCTGTCTGGTGAACGTGCGTGACTCTCTTGAACATCTGGAGCTCTCCTCTCGTGCCTCAAACGATGTGGATCAGGCGACGCGCAGCGCGAGCTTGCCCCGGGTAGGGGAAGCGCTGAGCGCCTGCATGGCCTCCGGTGCGCCGAGTTCGTTTGAGGTGACGGCCCTCATCGCTGAGCCTCCTGGCGGACGAGACGGCCCTGGACGATGAGCTTGATCGGGGCACGCGTGATGCCCATCGGGGCCCAGCGCATCCCGAGCTCACGGGGATCGGCGAACGCGGTGGCCTCGATCTCGAGCTCGCCGTCGATTCCGAGGTCGCGCAGTTGTGCGCCGACCTCTACGGGGATGTGCTTCCCCGCGGCGTGCAGATGCCCGGAGACCTTCAGTGTGTCGCCCTGGTGCGTCGCGCTGTCTGAGACAAAGCGGACGTGCGGGTGGTTGGCGACGTCGAAGAAGTCGCCGGTGCGCAGGTGCTCGTCGCGCTTTTCTATTTCGGTGTTCACGCTATCGGCGTCGATGGTCAGCTCGACCGCCGGAAGGTCCGAAAGGTCCAGGCTGCCCTGGTAACGCTCAAAGCGGCCCTTGATGGTCATCAGGCCGTAGAAGTGGCGCACGTGAAACTCGACGCTCGAGCGCACCGGGTCCAGGTGCCACGTGCCGGCGCCGAGGCCACCGACGGCGCTGGCCGAGAGGATGGTGTTGGTGCTCATGGGTGGTAACTCCTTGGTTGGATAGAGGTTGAGTGCCGCGGGATCTATGCCGCCACGAGACGGCATGCGCTTTTCCGGGCGCATCAGACTGCGCCGAGTGGTTCAGCGTTGGGCTGCGTACCGGGCGCCAGCCCTCGGAGTCTTCCGCGGACAAGTAGCCCGGTGATGAGCGCGCCCGCGGCGAAGATTCCGGCCGACCACCAGAACGCGGTTGTGTAGCCGTGCACCGCAGCGCGGGCGCCCAGATTGGCGCTGGCCTGAGTGCCGGCGACATAGCTGCTTGTCGCGCTCGCCGCAAGGGTGCTGAGCAGGGCGGTTCCGATCGAGCCGCCGACCTGGGGCGCCGTGTTGGCCATCGCCGAGGCGGCTCCGGCGTCGGCGGCGTCGACACCGAGCGTGGCAATGTTGGTTGCGGGTGGATACACCATGCCGATCCCGGCACCCGCGAGGATCAGCCCCGGGAGTACCTGCGTCGCGTAGCTGGAATGCACGCCGAGTTGGGCGAGCAGCACTAGGCCGACCGCGGCCAGCGCCATCCCGGCGGTGAACAGCGGTCGCGGTCCGGTGCGCGGCAGCACCCGCGTGCTGGTGACGGCGGATGTGATCACGAGCGCGGCGGTCATCGGCACGAACGCCACCCCGGTCTTCAGCGGCGAGTAGCCGAGGGTCTGCTGCAGGTAGTAGGTCAAGAACAGGAAGACGCCGAACATGCCGGCGCCGAGGACCCCGAGGGCCAGGAACGAACCGGCGCGGTTGCGCTCGAGCACGATCGGCAGCGGCAGCAGAGGGTGCCCACCCCTAGCCTGGATCGCGACGAACACCGCCAGCAGCAGCATTCCGGTGGCGAGGAAGCCCACTGTCGTCGCGGAGCCCCAGCCGTGAGTCTGCGCCTGGGCCAGGCCGTACACCAGCGCGAACAGACCGCCGGTCGCGGTCAACGTGCCCGGCACGTCGATCTGCGGCTTGACCGTTCTTACCCTTGATGGCAGCAGCGCGAGCGCGCCGAATGCCGCGGGAATCGCGAAGCCCAGGTTCACGAACAGGGTCCAGCGCCACGACAGCGACTGGGTCAGCACTCCGCCCAGCAGCAGCCCGAATGCGGCCGAGCCGCCCCCGATCGCGCCCCAGACCGCGAACGCCTTGCCGCGCTCGTCGGGGTCGGTGAACGTCGTTGTCACCAGCGACAACGCGGCCGGGGCCAGCAGCGCCGCGAACACGCCCTGCAGCGCGCGCGCTGCGACGAGCACGTCGAAGCTCTGCGCCGCCCCCCCGAGCGCCGACGCGAGCGCGAACCCGATCGCACCGCCGACAAACGTCCGCTTGCGGCCGAACAGATCGCTGACCCGCCCGCCAACAAGCAGCAGGCTGCCGAATGCCAGCGCGTATGCGGTGACGATCCACTGTCGGTTGTTGTTGGAGAAGTGCAGCGCCTTCTGCGCCGAGGGGAGCGCGATGTTCACCACCGACGCGTCCAGCACCACCATCAACTGCGCGATCCCCAGGACCGCGAGGATCCACCAGCGCCGCCGGTGGTCGTTGCCGATACCGGGCGCGGCACGATTCGATGTACTCGTCTGTGCGGGCATGAAGACTCCTCGTCGGTCGCCGTCCGCTCAACCGCGTGCTAGCGTTCGGACACGTATACGGCCTTGATTCTTACTGAGACATAGGTGTATCATTGTGACGTAGGATTGTCAAGATAAATATGTCATATCCCGAGACAACGACGTCTAACCAGGAGGCAGCGATGCCCGCCACAACCGACCTGAAGACCGCCCCCCGATTCGACCGCACCGCCGCCGCGATCCTCGACGCCGCCGCCCACGTCTTCTCGCAACACGGAACCGCCGCCAACCTGGCCGACGTCGCAGCCGCCGCCGGCGTCAGCCGCGCCACCCTGTACCGCTACTACCCCAACCGCGAAGCGCTGCTCAAGGCCCTCGCCGCCCACGCGCTCGCCGAGCTCGCCCGCCGCCTCAACGACGCCGGACTAGAACGAGCCACCGTCACAGAGGCAGTCCAGCGACTCGCACGCGCCCTCGTCGCCGTCGGCGACCGCTACGCCGTCGTCGCCGGCGAACAATGCGCACCAGACAAAGCCGACACCGAGCGACTCGTCGCCGCGCCCATGCGCGCCGTATTCCAACGCGGAATCGCCACCGGCCTGCTCCGCCCAGACCTCACGGCCGATGTTCTACTCAGTCTCTTCGCCGGCACGATCATGGCCGCCATCAAACTCACCCAACGCCAACAACTCGGCCCCGAGGAAGCCAGCGCAGCCGCAGCCGCCGTATTCCTAGACGGCGCACGACCGCGCTGAGCACGGGCTCGCCTCGCTGGGTTAGAGGACCTGCCGCAGCCCTCGACTAGCGTCCCCGCTCAACCGGCGCCATGCCCGAAGCAGGTAACGGCGCCCACGCCAACGCGACGCCGTCTCGATCCCGGACGGCAAACGCCTGCACCACGGGCGTTCGAAGGCACCAGAGCCAATCGGTCAGACGCTTGAGTTCGATGGCCGCGCCACGCTTGTCGCGGGAGCCCGGGAGGACGATTGCGCGTCGGCGATTGCGCGGGCGGCGAGCCGGCCGGAGAACACGCAACCGCCCAGGAAGGTGCCCTCGAGCGAACGCTTACCGTGCATGCCCCCGCCCCCGAAGCCCGCGGCTTCTCCGGCCGCGTACAGGCCCTCGATGGGGGCGCCGTCTGGGCGCAGCACGCGGGACTGCAGATCCGTTTGGATCCCACCGAGGCTTTTGCGTGCCATCACCGTCATCCGGATCGCGATAAGCGGCATCGCGCGGTCGTCAACAATTGGCTGGAAGTTGCAGGTCCGCAGACGGTCCCCGCGCCAGTTGCGGAGCTGGGCGATGCGGCGGAGCTGGTCGTCGTTGAACAGCGGCTTGCCACGAGCGATCGTCGCGTCGTACTTGGTCACCTCGCGCTCCATCAGCGCCGTATCGAGCGCCCCATCCTCTGTGACCTCCTGCATCCGCTGTCCCAGTTCTCGCAGCGAGCCGGCAGTGACGAAGTCCGGGCAACGCTCCACGAAATGCCTCACGAGTGTCGGCTTGCCGAGCACAATCGAGAGCAGGAATCGCACGAGCCGTTTCTCGCGGATGTTCGGGTTGTGCTGAGAGCCCGATACGTCCAGCTCGCGGCGGGCGATCTTCCAATTGCAGATCATCCAGTAGTAGCCGCGCTCGTCTTCGCACATTCGCTGCAGCGCGTAGTACGCGTCGAACGTCGGGATCAGCGAAACCGGGCCGTACCGGCGGCCCGTGGGGTCGAGCACCAGCCCAGACCGTGGAGGGATCAGCTTCAACCCGTGCAGCGGCCGGTTCGGAAACGGATGATGGACGGCGTCGGCGTAGTTCCACATACGCGAGATGTGTGTCACGTTGCCGCCGATCCGGTTGACCTCCTCGTGCATCGCGCCATCGGCGTAGTAATGCGAGCCCATCAGGATCTCGGCCGGGGGAGCCCCCAGCTCCGAGGGCCACTCCCGTCGGACGATGTCCAGGTTTCCTCCGACGCCGCCCGCGGCGATCACGACCTGGTCCGCGGAGACCGATGTCTCATCTCCCCCTTCCTCGGCAACCATCCGGCAACCGCAGACGGCGCCATCCTGCAGCAGCAGTTCGGTAACCCGCGTGCCAAAGCGAACCTCAAGCTGAGAACGCCGCGGATGGCGCTGGATCGAGTCCCACATGGCGTCGACCAGCGCCTGGCCACAGCCCCACGTCAGGTGAAACCGGGGTACGGAATTACCGTCGCCGTGCACGCCCCGCTCGGCCCAGTTGACGACCGGGAAGAAACGGACGCCGTGAGACTTGAGCCACCCCCCCACCTCGTCTCTCGCGCGCGCGACGTACTCTTGCGCCCAGCGCCGCGGCCAGTGATCAGCCTCCTCGAACTCGGCCACGCGCTGCCAGTCCTCGAGCGCGAGCTCGACGCTGTCGTGGATCCGCGAGAACCTCTGCTCGCGCGTGTCGACCATGAACATCCCGCCGAAAGCCTCCCGGGCCAGCCCGCCCACCTCTCGCGGCGCACACCGATCCACCAGCAGGATGCGCACCTCCTGACAATCGAGGAGCTCCAACGTGGTGACAAGCCCGGCAAGCCCGGCCCCGACCACGACGACCTGCGCCTGCCTGGTGTCACGCATCGGGGCACCGGACCGTCGACACGCCGCTGGCGGTTTCCAATGAGAGGGTTGTGTAGCTCATGAGTTTTTTCGTATTCGGGATGACGCTGATCGTGCCCACTCTTTCAGGAATCACTCGGCGGATGTCGGCCGCCGAAATCGGTGGATTCCCGCTGGCGGGAAACGGGCGGCCCCCGGGGGTGGTGTGGGAGACGGTCGGCGCGCTGGAGGACCACCCTTTGGAAAGGGTCAGATCGTCTTCTAAACTGAGTGCTCTCATCGCTAGGGGAGGGGGATCGGTGCCGCTGGATCGGATGAGTTCACGTGGGCGCTGTGGCGCGAGGGCGGCCAAGGGGACGTGGTCGCGATGAAGCTCAGGTTGCCCGATGCGCTGGTCCTGGAGGGAGCGAAGGCGGTTACTCGCCTGAGGCTGAGCCGGATCAAGCCGATCCGGCGGCTGGTCAGCCGTGTGCTGATCAACCAGTTCGGGTACGCGACGTCGTTGCGGCCGCGGGCCCTTTCTCTCGCCAGCGATTACACGAGCTGGATGAGTCTTACCGACCGAACCTTTTCGGGCCGGCATCTGCCGGCATCGACAGCCGCGCAGCGGGCCGGCCTTCCGGCCGAGGCCGATGTGGTCGCCCTGTACCGGCGGGAGCAGTTGACCCCAGCGACTGACACGAGCGTCATGTTCATGTTCTTCGCGCAGTGGTTCACGGACAGCTTTCTGCGTACGAGCCTGACTGACTTTCGCAAGACCGAGTCCAATCACGAGATCGACCTGTGCCAGATCTACGGACGAAACATCAACGCGACGAACCTGCTGCGCTCAGGCCAGGGCGGGAGACTCAAGAGCCAGCTGATCAAGGGTGATGAATATCCGGAGTTCCTGTTCGCCAGTCGCGCGACCGGGCAGCCACCCGTGTTCAGGCCTGAGTTCGAGGGGCTGTTTGACCCGACCTTCATCACGGATGTGATCCTCAGGAGCGCTCCCGAGCAGCAGACCGATACGTTCTTCGCGGTCGGGCTGGAGCACGGCAACTCGACGATCGGCAACACCGTCATGAACACCGTGTTCCTGCGCGAGCACAATCGCGTGGCCGGGATCCTCGCCGCGGACAACCCCGAATGGGACGACGAGCGCATTTTCCAGACCACTCGCAACGTCCTGATCGTCATCCTGCTCAAGCTCGTCGTCGAGGAATACATCACGCATATTGCGCCGTTTCACCTGCCGATCGAAGCGGTGCCTCTGATCGCAGACCGGGAACTCTGGAACCGGCCCAACTGGTGCGCGATCGAGTTCAACCTGCTGTATCGCTGGCACCCGCTCGTTCCGGACACCATCGGCAGTGGGCGGGGCGCATTGGATGCGAGCGGCTTTCGCAACAACAATCCGTTGGTGCTCGACCTGGGCATCGAGGCGGTCACGGCCATGTGTTCGAACGAGCCCGCGGGGAAGATCGGCTTGGGCAACACACCAGCGTTCCTCGTCGATAGCTCGAACCCGAGCTGGCCGTCGGTTGAGCAGGCCACAGTGGCGCTCATGCGCAACGCGAGGCTGAGGTCGTTCAACGACTACCGCGAGGCCTACGGTCTTCCCCGGCTCACCAGCTTCGAGCAGCTCACCCCCGACCCCGGGGTGCGGTCGCAACTTGAGGCGCTCTACCGCGACATCGACCAGCTCGAGTGGTACGTCGGGATCTTCGCCGAGGACTATCCCGACTACACGCTGATGGGCCAACTGCTGACCTACATGGTCGCCAACGACGCATTCACACAGGCATTGACCAACCCGCTGCTGGCTCGCAATGTGTTCAACGACGCGACGTTTACCAAGGCCGGGATGCAGATCATCACGAAAACGCGGTCATTGCAGGACATCGTCAGGCGTAACTCCGCGTCGCCTGACGCGGTGCGGGTGAGCTTCACCTACAGGTGACCGCGGTCGACGTCGGACACGGGCTCGCCCTGCCGTGCGGCCACCCTCCCGGTGGCGGTCCCCTTTTCGATGATCTCGACGATCACCGGTCACGCCACGGTCGGCCGTCCGATCCGCCCGCCCCGACGTCCCCAGAGATGCTCGGCGCCGACCGCCGCGAGGACGACGAGTGACAGCTCGGCCGGCTCGCGGAAACGGACGTCACCGTAGATGACGAACGCACTGACGGTCACGAGGATGAACGTGCTGATCAGGATTCCGGCCGGGACGGGCCGCCGTCTCCGCGCGACCCACCCATAGATGGCCAGCAGCACGAGGCCGTAGTACATGACGAAGCCCAGCTCGAGCGCAATCGCCGCTCGGTCCGGGAGTTGCGGCAGCTTGCTGCCGGGCAGCAGGTTGCGTCTGAGCCCCCAGACGCGGGCGAGCCGGGCCGCCACCACGATCGGCAGTCTTCCCAAATGATGCAGCGCATAGTGCACGCCGTCGGACTCAGCGCGGCCGAACGCCACAGCCTCGTTGCCCGGATAGGGCTTGATGCACGCGTTTTCCCAACTGCCGATCTTGCTGCCGTAGTAGGTCGAGGGGCAGTTCGCGCCGGCGATCGCCGACGCGAAGTTCGTCGAGATCGGAACGAACCGATGAAACACGG
>JAXDGI010000214.1:0-9510 GCA_034665145.1 Solirubrobacteraceae bacterium | reverse complement strand
GACGTAGTACACGACGGTCATGGCGGGCCCGTCCTGGCGTCGGCCGTAGCCGAAGATCGCGGTACGGTGGGCGGCCACGAATGCCCTGCGTTCCTCGCGGTTCATCGATTGTTCCTTTCGTGAAGCGTCAGGATGCGCCGAGGTAGAGGCGCCCGACGTCGGGGCTGTCGAGCAGCTCGGAGGCGGGGGCGGTCAAACGGACGACGCCGGCATCGAGGACGCCCCCGTTGTGCGCGATGGCCAGCCCCGAGCGCGCGTTCTGCTCGACGAGCAGGATGGTCCGCCCGTCGCTGCTGAGGTCGGCGAGGATGCTGAAAATCGTCCTGCGCACCCTCGGTTCCAGGCCGACTGATGGCTCGTCGAAGCAGAGAACAGGCGGGTCGAGCATCATGGTCCGGGCGATCTCCACGGTCTTCTGCTCACCGCCGGACAGGGAGCCGGCCAGGTCGTGCCGGCGCCGGGCGACGATCGGGAAGCGCTCGGCGATCTCATCGGCCCGTCGCGCCACGGCGTCGTGGTCGTTGCTGATGTAGGCGCCCATGAGAACGTTGTCCCAGACCGACATGGCCGGGAACAGGCTGCGCTCCTGGGGCACGTGGGCGACGCCGAGGGTCAGCATGGCCCGGGGCGACCGGCCGGTGACGTTCTCCCCGGCGAGAAGGACCTGCCCGGCCCGGGGGGTGAGCAAGCCACTGATTACCCGCAGGACCGTCGACTTGCCGGAGCCGTTCGGGCCGATGAGGCAGGTGATCTGGCCGGCGGGCACGTCGAGGTCCAGACCGCGCAGGATGTCGCCCTGGCCATAGCCCGCGACGATGCCACCCAGCTGCAGGCCTGCGTCCATGGGTCAGTCTCCTAGGTAGGCATCGAGGACGCGGGGGTCCTTCTGAACCTCGCCGGGTGCACCGCACGCGATGCGGCGGCCATGGTCCAGAACGATGACGGGATCGCACAGGCTCATCACGAACTGCATCTCGTGCGCGACGATGAGGAAGGTGACGCCCTGGGCGTGCCGCCGGCGAATGTGGTCCTCCATCGTCTTGACCATGATCGGGTTGACGCCAGCGGTGGGTTCGTCGAGCAGGACGAGGACCGGTTCGGCCATGAGCACGCCGGCGAACTCGAGCAGCTTGCGCTGTCCGTAGGACAGACGGCCGGCGGGCATGTGGGCATGAGCCGCCAGGCCGAACTCGTCGAGAAGCTCTTCGGCGCGCCGCCGGTCCGGGCCGGGCACGCGGTCGCGGAGCAGAGCATGCCAGGGTTGATTGCGGCCCAGCACGACGTTCTCCAGCGCGGACAGGCCAGGGAAGACACGTGGCTGCTGGAAGGTGCGCGCCAGGCCGAGGCGCTGCAGGCGGCACGGGTCAGGACGTCGCACTGCGCGCCCGCGGAAGGCCAGGCCGCCTGCGTCGGCGGCCTGATAGCCGGTGATGACGTTAAACGCTGTTGTCTTGCCCGATCCGTTGGGTCCGATGAGGGCGCCCACCGATCCTTCGGCGATCTCGAAGCTTCACTCGTCGAGAGCCCGGACTCCCCCGAATGACTTGGTCAGTCCCTCCACCGCGAGCAGCGCGGTCATCCCAGGTCCCCCGCGGAGAAGATGGAGTCCGTGGCGACCTGATCATGCGTTGCGGCAGCGGGGGACGCCCGCCGGAGGCGGCGCAGGCGACGGGCCAGCGAGGGGACGATGCCCTCCGGGAGGAGGTAGATGACCAGGAGAAACAGGGCCGCGTAAGCGACGAGGTAGAGCTGGCTGGCCCCGAAGCGGTAAGCAAAGTACTGCTGGGCCGGGCCGATCAGGGCCGCGCCGACGACCGGGCCCCAGAGGGTGCGCCGCCCGCCGAGGAACGCCATCAGGATCGCGCCGAGCGCGAGTAGCGGGTCAATGGCGAAGCCGGGGTACAGAAAGCTGATGTAGTAGGCCCACACCGCCCCGAAGGCGGCGGTGAGGCCAGCGCTCACGGCGAAGGCGACGAGTTTGACCAGTTCGGTCTGCACGCCGAGCCCTCGGGCGCGGTCTTCGTCGTCGCGCACGGCGTTGAGCGCCAGCCCGAGCTTGCTGGTCCGCACGACCCAGCACACCGCAAGGGTGAGTGCGAGCAGGGCGGCCATCGCGTAGTAGAACGGCCGCTCGAAGGTGGCCGCGGGAAACGGCGCGAGGGGCACGATAAGGCCCGACGAGCCGCCCGTCAGGCTGCGGATGTTGTAGGCCAGCGTCTGCACCATGAACATCAGGGTGATGCTCAGCACGGCGAAGGCGGCGGCCCGCGTCCGCAAGAGCAGCCGGGCGATCGGCAGCACCACCAGGGCGGTGCCGACGGCGATGGGCACGATGAGGACGAACGGCCGGTACCCCCCGCCCACACCGAGATGACTGGTGCCGATGGCCATGGCATAGGCCCCGACACCGAAGAAGGCCCCGTGGCCGAGGGCCGGGTAGCCGGCGTAGCCGCCCAGGAGGTTCCAGGCACTCGCCAGGCCGGCGTACATCACCGTGAAAACCAGCAAGCTGACCAGCCAGTGCTGTCCGGTGACCAAGGGGAGCACGGCCACCACGGCGACGAAGGCCACCGCCTGGATGGTGCCCGCGGGGCGGATCCGGGAGTGCGGGCCGGGCCGTGTCACCGAGCCCGGCCGTGTCGCTGACCTCAGCCGTCCCGCAACGCCGAGCCGTGTCACAAGGCCCCCCGCAGCCGCCGGCCGAACAGACCCTGCGGCCGGATAATCAGGACCGCGAACAGGACGACGAGGAATGAGAAGGCTGACCAGTCCGGCGAGATCGTGGCGGCAACGACAGATTCGACGACGCCCAGGATGACCGCGGCCACGATCGTTCCGGGCATGCTCAGCAACCCACCGAGCACGGCGATGGACAGCAGCTTGGACAGCAAGTCGTACTGGGTGTTGCCGTTGAACGGGAGGATCATGCCGAACACGCCTCCTGCCGCTCCGGCCGCGGCCACCCCCAGCCCCATCCCGATGGCCGAGATCCGTTCGACGTCCACGCCGAGCAGCCTGGACGCGACCGGATTCTGGGTGGTAGCTCGTAGCGCCCGCCCGAGCTTGGTGCGCTGGCGGATCAGCTGCAGCGTGCCCAGCACCGCCACCGCCAGGAGGAAGGCGAAGAACCGCACCTCGGGGATCTGGTAGCCGGCGACGGTCCACGAGTTATTTGCGTAACTCGGGGTGATCACCTGGGTGTTGGTCTTGTAGACGAAGTCCAGCACGCCCTGGATGCCGATGCCCAGCCCATACAAGACGAGCAGGCCGAGCTCGGCGCCGGAGCGGCTGAGCCGGCGGAGCAAGAGGACGTAGATCCCGATGCCGAAGGCGAACATGGCCGGGACGAGCACGAGTATCGAAAGGAACGGGTCGATTCCGAAATCGGTGAAGAGCGTGTAGCTGAGATACGCGCACAGAATCGTGAAGATTGCCTGGGCGAAGTTCACGGTGCGCGTTACCCCGAAGATTATCGCCTGACCGCTGGCAATCAGCGCGTAAACGCCGCCGAACAGGATTCCCACGATGGTGGCCTGCACGAACAGGTGCATGGGTCAGCCCGCCCAGGCCGGCTTGGCGATCGGCTTGGTGAGGGCCTGGGCCGACGGGTACACGGGCAGGAGCTGACCGTGGACCCACTGCACGACGATGTCGGAGCCCCGCGGTGAGCCGTCAGCGTTCCAGCTGAGATTGCCTTCCACGGTAGGCCAGGTGCCGTGGTGAAGGGCCGAGATAATGGTCGCGTTGTCCACCTTGCCATACCGATGGGCCACCAACTCGAGCAGCTGGCCGCAGGCGAACGCCTCGGCTGCGGCCGGATCAATCTTGGCCGCTGTGCCGCCATACTTCGCTACGTAGGCCTTCTCGAAGGCGGCGTTGCCGGCTGTCTTGGCTTGCGGGAACCAGTCGCCGGTGCTGAAGATCCCCTCCGCATTGGCCGGCCCGACCTGCGCGGGAAAGGTCGGGTCGTTCGGGCCGCCGGTAAAGAACACGAATTTCGGCGTGAAATGGGCCTGGACCATGCCTTTGACTTCGGCGACCGCGTCGGCGCCGCCGGTCCCGGAGACGAGCAAGTCAGGCTTGGCCGCGACGAGTCGGGTCACGACCGGGCTCAGGTCGACGGTTTCGGCGGCATAGGTCGTTGAGTACACCGTCTTGATGCCGGCGGCCTGCAGGCGCTGGCGGATCTCACCGACGATCGCCTGCGTGAACGGGTCGTCGGCCGAGGGATAGGCGGCCGTCCGCGGACGCTGGGCCGTCGGCAGCGAGAGGATGTAGTTAGCGAATGCGTCGCCCGAGCTCACGATCGGAGCGGGCTGGGCCAGAAACAGGTTGTGCAAGTGCAGGGCGAAGACCTGGGGAGCCCCGCCGGAAGGCTCGATAAACGCATAGCCGAAACGCTTGGCGATAGTCGCCGCCGGGACCGTGAGAAGGCTGGAGAACGGGCCGAACACCAGATTGACGTGATCGGCGGTAATCAGGTTCTCGTAGTTGGTAACTACCTGGGTTGGGTTCGACGCGTCATCGACGATCTTCAAGCTGACCTTGCGCCCGAGCAGGCCACCCTTCGCGTTGACCGTGGACGCCCACAACTTGTAGCCCTTCAGGGCCGGGTTGGCCAGGGTGGCAAAGTCGCCTGAGAGCGACATCGACACCCCGATAACCAACGGTGGTCCCGAAGCAGTCTTGGAGCCAGCCGAGGAGTTAGCCGCCGAGGTCGAACACGCGGCCAATGACAGCGCGGCCGCCAAGCATGCCAGTGCAGCCCAACCGGACCGAGCTACGTTGCTCACCATTTTTGCATCTCCTCATGTCCTTGACTGCCGTCTGAAGTCCCGGCTGCCTTCTCACGCCCTGGCTGGCGTCTCCTATTCCACTGCCATCCCGGTTACATTGCTCCCGAAGTGGGAACAGTGTTACCGCGACAGTACTCGCGTACCCAACCCCCAGTCAATGATTTGATTGCATGGCCGAAAGGAGTTGCCGGGCCTCATTACCGAGCCATCGCGAGGCGCCGCGCTCATCGACAGGAACGAGCTCGGCGCGCCGGGCTGAGACCGGCTCAGGTGTTCGCGATTAGCGTTATTGGCTGTGCGCCCCGGTCATCAACGACGCCAGGTCCTCGGGCTCGAGGAACGAGGGCGGGACCGGCGGGCCCCAGTTGTAGAGGATGCGCATGTCGGTAAAGACTTCTGGCTTCCAGAGCGCGTCGTCGACGATGCAGTCCAGGTCGCTGTAGTACTCGGAGAAGTTGCCCGCCGGATCCCTGAGGTACCAGAAGAAATTCGAGCCGATGTGGTGCCGGCCCAGGCCCCATACGTGCCGTTCCGGGTGCCCGTCCAGCATCCGGTAGGCGCCGCGGCCGACCTCGTCGACGTCCTGGACCTGCCAGGACGTGTGATGCAGGTACGGGACAGGGGCGGGCTGCACGAGGACGTTGTGGTGGTCGGTGGAGCAGCGCAGGAACGCGCCGACGTCCTTGATCCGGTCGCTGACCTTGAAGCCGAGCCCATCGGTGAAGAAGCGCTGGCTGCCCTCCTGCTCGGTGGAGCCGAGCACCACGTGCCCGAGCTTCCGCGGCGCCACCGGGGCAGCGCGCTCGATCCCCGGAGCGCGGGCGTTCATGCGCGAATCGCGGCCGGGCCCGTTGTAGACCGGGGCAGGCTCGGCGGCCTGCGTGATCGGCTCGGCGACGGCGATGCTGACGCGAACCGCCGTCCCAGGATCAACGGCGGTCAGGATGCCGTCGCCAGGCTCCGTGGGCACGCCCAGGTGTGCCATGGACGTGGCGATGCGGGCCAGGTCGTCGGGGTTGTCGGCGCCGATGCCGAGCTCGATCAGCCGCCGGGTCGGCGCCTGGACCAGGCGAAGCTGCTCGCCGCCGTCGACCGTGCTGAAGACCCCGCCGCCGGTGGGCCCGAGCCCGAACTCGGTGTAGTAGGCGGCCGTGTCGGCCACGTTCGGGACACCAATCGTGACGCTGGTCAGGCGGTGCAATGCCATGTCAGGCCTCCTGAAGTACTGACTCTCATCGGGCCACCGTGGAGTCAGGTTCGTCGATAATCGTGTTGCGCAGGGCGCCCAGGCCGTCGATCTCGACGCTGACCACGTCGCCGGGCTTCATCCACAACGGCGGCTGGCGGACGATGCCGACGCCCGCGGGGGTGCCGGTGGCGATGATGTCGCCGGGCTCCAGGGTGAACGCGGTGCTGAGCGTCGCGATCTGGGTGGGGATGTCGAAGATCATGTCCCTGGTGGACCCGTCCTGGACGAGCTGGTCATTCAGCCAGGTGCGGATGCGCAGGTCGTGCGGGTCGGCGATCTCGTCGGCGGTGGTGAGCCACGGCCCGGTCGGCCCGTGGGTGTCGAAGGACTTGCCGAGCGTCATGGTCGGCGAGTTGAGCTGCCAGTCGCGCACGGTCACGTCGTTCACGACGAGGTAGCCGGCCACCACCTCGAAAGCGGCTGCGGCGGGCACGTGCCGGCACCGGGTACCGATGACGACTCCGAGCTCGCCCTCGTAGTCGAGCAGGTCGGAGACTCGCGGCTTGTGCACGTCGTCATGGGGGCCGGCCACGCAGGTGGACTGCTTGTTGAAGAACACCGGCGACGCGGGCCGGGCCATGCCCGTCTCCTTGAGGTGGTCCTCGAAGTTCAGGCCCGCGGCCAGGAACTTGGGCGGCCGGGTGATCGGCGCGAGCAGGCGCACCTCGGCCAGCGGGATTCCCGGGAGCCGCGGTACGTCGGTTACCGGGTCCAGCACGGAGGCGCGGCCGGGCAGGGGAATCACGGCGTCGCCGGCTATCGTGCCGATTTGCTCGGTGCCATCGTGCACGAAACGGGCAAGTCGCATCCTCAAAATCTATAATCTATAGATCTCCTTGGCAAGGGGCTATTATGTCGTCCATGACCCCTGCTGCGCCCGCTACGCGATCAGAGTGGGCTGAGGATCGTCTGCGACAGGCCATCTTGCGCGGGGAGCTCCGGCCCGGTCAGCGGCTGCACGCCAGTGACCTGGCCGAACGTTGGGACGTCAGCGCCACGCCGTTGCGCGAGGCGTTCCAGCGGCTGGCCGGGGAGGGGCTCGTCGAGCTGCTGCCTCAGCGGGGCGCCCGGGTCAGTGAGCTGGCCGCCGACGAGGCCGCCAGGATCTATGAGCTGCGGCTCCTGCTGGAGCCGCTGGCCCTTCGCCAGTCGCTCGAGGCGTCAGATGATCAGCATCGCGATGAGATCCGGGCCGCCTTCGCGGCCTTCCGCTCCGCCCAGAGCGCGCTCGAGGGCGTGGAGGCCCACGCCGCGTTCCACCGCATCCTGCTGTCCCGCTGCCCCTCGATCTGGCTGCTCCGGTTCACGGCCCAGCTCGCCGGCGCATCCCGCCTCTTCCAGATCGCGTCCGTGGGCGCCGGCGATGGGCGCCACCCGCTCGGTGAGCACGGGGCGCTCGCCGACGCGGCGCTCGCGGGCGACATCGACGCCTGCGCCGCCCTGAACGAGCAACACCTGCGCCGCACCCTGCAGCTGGTCAGCGCAGTAGCCCAGAGAAACCAGGAGACAGAGGCGGCCGCTCGTTCATGACCGAGACCGCGCGGCTGGCCCAGCTTCTGGCCTCGCGTCTGCAGGCCTTGTGGGGGACGGCTGTCGAGGTCACCGATATCCAGCGGCTGCCGGGTGGCGCGAGCCGGGAGAGCTGGGGCGCCGCGGCCCAGACGGCCGACGGCGCGGAGCATCGCCTCATCCTGCTCCGCGACCCCGGTGTGTCAGAGCGTCAGCGCGATGTGGCCGTCGAAGCGGCGGCCATGGTCGCTGCGAGAGCGGGCGGCGTCCCGGCGCCCGAGCTCTATGACCACGGGGCGGAGGCCCTCGGTCGGGCCTACCTGCTGATGGAGCGCCTGGACGGGGAGACGATCCCGCGGCGGCTGCTGCGGGACGACGCGTACGCGGCCGTGCGGCCCCGGCTCGCGCGCCGTCTCGGGGAGGTGCTGGCCCGGATCCACCGGGTCGATCCCGACCGCGTCCCGGGCCTGCCCCGCGTCGATGCGCTCAGCGAGGTCAACGGGCTGTATGAGGACTTCGCCGAGCCGCGGCCGGCGCTCGAGATCGGCCTGCGGTGGCTCGCCCGGTACCGGCCCCCTCCCTCGGCGGACGCTCTGGTGCACGGCGATTTCCGGACCGGCAACCTCATCGTGGGCACCGACGGGCTGCGCGGCGTGCTGGACTGGGAGCTCGCCCATCGCGGTGACCCCGCGCTTGACCTGGGCTGGCTGTGCACCAAGGCGTGGCGGTTCGGCTCGGCGAGCCCCGTCGGTGGCTTCGGGACGCGGGCCGACCTGATGTCGGGCTACGCCGAAGGCGGCGGCATCCCCCCGGACGAGGCCACCCAGCGGTGGTGGGAGCTGTACGGCACCGTGCGATGGGCCCTCTTGTGCCGTCGGCAGGCCGCGCGGTACCTCGCGGACTCCGAGCCTTCGATCGAGCTCGCCGTGCTCGGCCGCCGGGTATGCGAGCAGGAATACGACGTCCTGCTCGGGCTGGGCTACGCCGCGCCATTGAAGGTCACGGACCCCCTGGAGGACACTGTCGGCCCGGCCACGGCACCCCACGACCGGCCGACCGGTCCCGGCCTGCTCCGCGCCGTCCGCGAGTTCCTCACCACCGAGGGGGCGGCGGATCCGCGCCTGGCGTTTCATGCCCGGGTCGCGGCGGACGCGCTGCGCATCGCCGAGCGCGAGGCCATGCTCGCCGCCGGCCACGCGCGCGACCACCGGGCCAGGCTCGCCGCTCTGGGCTGCGCCAACGACGCCGAGCTCTGCGCGGCCATTCGCGACGGGTCGCTGGATCACCGCTTCGACGACGTCATCGCGGCGGTCCGGGCCATGACCGTCGACAAGCTCGCGGTCGCTAACCCCGGTCACCTGGCCCGCCCCGGATGAACCGCGGAAGGAAACGGACGTGGACTTCAATCTGCCCGGGAACCTGCAGCAGTATCTGGCGAACTCGACGAGTTCATCGAGCGCGAGATCAAGCCGCTCGAGCAGGCCGGCGACAACATCCGGTTCTTCGACCACCGCCGGGAGGACGCCAGAACCGACTGGGACCGCGGCGGGCTGCCCAGCCGCGAGTGGGAGGCGCTACTCGCGGAGGCCCGGCGGCGGGCCGACGCGGCCGGTCACTACCGTTACGCGTTCCCGAAAGAATACGGCGGCCGGGATGGGAGCAATCTCGGCCTGGCAGTGATACGCGAGCATCTGGCCAGCAAGGGCCTCGGCCTGCACTGCGATCTCCAGAACGAGCACGCGATCGTGGGCAACAACGTCGCGCTCCTGCTGATGCTGCACTACGGCAGCGCGGCGCAGCAGAACGACTGGGTCGGCGATCTCGCCCGTGGCCGGCGTCACTTCGCGTTCGGCATCACCGAGCCCGGGCACGGCAGCGACGCGACGTTCATGGAGACCCGCGCGGCGCGAGTGAAGGGGGAAGGGGAGGGGGGTGGAGACTGGGTGATCAACGGCG
>JAXDGI010000213.1:0-13181 GCA_034665145.1 Solirubrobacteraceae bacterium | reverse complement strand
CTCGCGTCGCCGAGCACGCCGCCCGTGCCATCACGGACTACATGGGCGACGACCCGACGTGCGCGGGTCACGACTATGCGGACGGGAGCGGATTCATCGACGCCGGAGGAACCGACGTGCACATGCTGCGCAACAACGGGAACATTGCCGCAGAGACGATCGCCGTGCAGATTCTCCGGCACGGTGCCCCGAGAAAGAGCAGCGAGCCACAGCCCAGCAACTGCCACGTCAGCTGATTGGGGCTGCTAATCAGGGTCGGCGCTGGCGGCCGGACTAATCGACGCTGCCGCCGGCGCACGCCCGCTCGTTACTGACGTGCGCTTGACACCGCACGCAGCACCCGGGAGACCAAGGCCCCGATTCCAATGCCTTGCGCGCGTCGCTGGCCCAAATAGACGGCCCACAGTGGGCGGATCATCGCCGACGTTGAGGCCCCCCGGCCCCTGATCGGGGGGCTCGGGGCACTCGGCACTGCGAACTTCGACGGTCGAATCGACGTGATCGAAGAACAACCACATTGCCAACTCATCTGCTCGGCCCGGGCGAGACTAAATCGCCCCCGGTTCCTGCACGAATCAGTCTCGTAAATCCAGAACGCGCGCCCTTACAGGAAGGACCCTGCTCTCGCGATTCGGCAAGCATCCCGTCGTCGCCGGCACAGGTCCTGGATCGCGCGGCGAGCAGGCGGTCGGACGCGGTCGAGCGCGGGCGGAAGCCTCCGGCGACTTCGCCAGCTCCGCACGTGGCGAATCTCATGGCCGGGTCCCTCGTTACGGTCCCGCCCTGCTTCCGCGACGCCGGCGGGTGCCACCCCGGGCGACTGCTGGCACGAGGGCGGCCAGGCACTCGGCGCGGACCGGATCGGTCGGTCACGTCGCAGGGGTTCACGGTCGGGGCTAGCGGGTGAGCGCGTTGTGGAGCTCGGTGACGGTCGGTTCGGGAGCGTCGGGTGGGAGGTGCGGTTTGACGGATGCGGTGTGCCAGCGTTCCCAGTGCTCGCGGGTTTCCCAGACCTCGGTGACGGTGACGCCATCCGGGGTGATCTCAGCGGCGTGCGAGATGAAGCCTTCACTGCTGCGTAGCGGCTCGGCGAGGTTCGCGATGATCTCGTCGTAGGCTGCGGCCGGCATTCCGGGGGAGCGCTGGATCATGTTGATCGGCATTTCGGTTCCTCTCGATCGCGTCGTCGGTTCTGGGATCAGTGGCTGGGGTTCGGGGCCGGCGTGAGGCCGTGGCGGCGCATCACCTCGATCATCGCCGCGCGATCCGGCGGGCCACCGGCGTAGGCCGTCAGTACGGCAGCGATTTCTTCGAAGTAGGTAGGCCCGAACACGCCGGGGGTCGCGATGCACAGGACGGTCGCGTCGACATCGCCGTGGTTGACGAATCCGTGCACGGCACTGCGCGGAATGCACACGGCTTCCCCCGGGCCGATGGGAAAGTCCTCACCGTCGATCGTCCAGGTCAGGACCCCGGCTAGTCCGTAGATCGTTTCCTCGAACGCGTCATGGCTGTGGGCGGCGGGGACCGGTACCTGTGGCGGGACCGTGCATTCAAAGACAGTCACGGATGCGTTTGAGTCCGCGCTCTCGACGCGGAACCGGATGCTGATCGGGCCGACGGCAATCGTGTCGGGTGTCGCGGTGTTCATGGCGGCGCGCCCCTTCCTGGTTGGTCAAGTCCTTTTACGAGAGTACACTTCATCGAACCGTGTTGTCAAGTCCCTTTACCGTCTGAATGCTGGCCGAGAACGTTGACCCTCCGCTGATCGGTGCGCTCCTGAGGATGCCGTGGGAGATCGTCCGGCAGCGGATGCTCGACGGCCTGCACCAGCGCGGGTTCACCGACCTGGTGCCCGCTCATCTGACCGTCCTGCAGTACCCCGGTCCCGACGGTCAGCGCCCATCCGAACTGGCCGACCGCGTCCGGATTAGCAAGCAGGCGCTCAACTATCTACTTGGCCAGATGGAAGACCTCGGCTACCTCACGCGCGAAGCGGACAACGAGGACCAGCGGTCAAAGCGCGTCAAGCTCACCGCTCGTGGTCAGGCGGTCATCCAGGACATCCGCGAGATCGTCGCCGAGGTCGAGACCGAATGGGCCACCCAGCTCGGAGCAGCCTCCTTCGCCCAACTCCGCGACCTCCTCGCACAGCTCCGCGCAGTCACCTCAGCTCCGCCCCCGCCACCACCCGCCCCCCATCAATTCTGACTGCGCGGAACACTCTCGTCGGTCGCGCCCCTGCATGCCTAGGAGGCGACACGCAAGCCGCCCCGGATCTCGGCGAGGGCCTGGATCCGCGCCGAGCGGGTTTGCTCCGACACCGAAGCGGCGTCCCAGCGCGACACACACGCTCGCGTCGAGCGAAAGCGGTCACAAGTCGGCCCTGCTTCCAAGCCGGGACACGCCTCCCGGACCACTGGATTGCGAGCCCCGCTTCGCGCGCGGGCTGCAGGGAGGTGGCGCCTTCCGATGGGGCCGGCGCGGTGCGCTGCCGGGACCGCGTTGTGCTCCTGGCGACGAGCAGGGCCGATGCGTGCAGAGGCCATAGCCTCGCTTTGCCGCCATCGCTTAACTACTCGCGGGACGGCCTCGTCGGCGACCTGTGCCGCAACGGAAATCGCTCTTCGTGCCATTGACCGATGAGTTCGGCGCGGCGGTCCGGTCTAGCCGGACAGTGATCGGCCCAACGAGAAGCGAATCGCGACCATGAAGCTGACGACCATGACTCAGGTCACCGTCGATGGAGTGATGCAGGGAAACGGCGGCGCGTCGGATGAGGATCGCAGGAGCGGATTCGAGCGCGGCGGATGGGCCCGGGGAAAGGGCGACAACGAGACCAGGACGTTCATCAACCAGACCTACGAGCGCGCCAACGCGTTCTTGTTCGGCCGGCGGACCTATGAGATCTTCGCCCGCGGCTGGGGCGTGATGGATCGGGGCAGCCATCCGATCGCAGACGCCTTGAACACGAAGCCCAAGTACCTGGCATCGACCACAATCGCCGATCCGCAATGGGCGAACACGACCGTCCTCTCCGGTGACCTCGCGGCGGCCATCGGCGAGATGAAAGCGGAGCCGGCGGGTGAGCTGCAGGTGCACGGCAGCGGTGCCCTGCTCCGGTGGCTGCTCGCCAACGACCTCGTGGACGAGATGACCCTGGTCATCGTCCCCGTAGTCGTCGGCCAGGGCATGCGGCTATTCCCCGACACCGGCCCGGACATTGCGCTTGACCTGGTCGACTCGCGAGCCGACTCGAAGGGCGTAACGATCCAGGTCTACCGGCCCACCGGGCGCCCGCAGTATGCGAGCTGAAGCGCGTGACATCGGCTGCCGCAGTCAGTGAGAGCCGATCTGGTGAGACGACAGCGTTCGTGACCCTTGGGAGCGCAGCGATGTTCCTCCACGCCTGCTTTCGTCTCCTCCCAGATTCCGACGGGCTCTCAAGCAGCCATGGCAGGTGGCCTCATCGCGCGCGAGTGCGTCGAGGACTACGCCGCTCCAGCGACGTCTGGGCGCATTCCGCCGAAGTCCTCTGGTCAACCCACAGGATCGCCGGGCGAATCACACGGTCGCCAGAGTCGAGTGCGACCAGTCCGCATCTGCCCGGCGAGACCGACACCGGCGGGCCCTCCGGCGCTCTGTCGCCAACGGTCCAGCACCGTCTCGCGGCTCGCCACCAGTCCTCGGGGTCTTGCTCGACTCAGCCCGGCCGGGTTGTGATGAGCGGGTAGAACGCCTCAGCCCGGGTCAGCACCGGGCGGGACTCGTCAAAGGCAATCCCTTTCAGCGACGTGGTCCCGACATCGATCGCATAGAGGACGGCGCTCACCGGCGTGCGGACCGACGTCCGGCCGCCCTCATTCGTCGACGCCGCGAACGCGGCGCAACCGGGGATTGAGGGCAGTCGGTCTCATCCAACCCCAAGTGCGCCCCGCATCTCGGGAGCCCGCGTGGCCAGCCATCGCCGGGTTCGCTCAGCGCGCGGCTTTCCGCCCTGGGACCAGTACAGGCCGAAGGCCTCATGGCCAGAGGCGACGGCCAGGCGCACGATCTCATAGCACCAGTCGTGACAATGGACCATCGCGTCGACCATGCCGGCACGCTCATCCGCGGAGGCGCCGTAGGCATCGGCGAACAACGCCAGGCGAGCCATGGCGCGACTTCGGGTGGCGGTGGGAGTATCAGCGTGGGTGCGAAGCGGAGCCCACAGCCTGGCGCTGCAGGCGAGATCCCAAACGGTTGAGCCGGGACCGGCCAGATCGAAGTCGATCAGAGCGACTGCGCGACCGCTACGGAAAATCACATTGTCGAGATTTGGGTCGTTATGACTGATCAGACCCTGCTGAAAACGCGCCGGGATGGGATGAGTCCACTGATAGCGGCTGAAATCAAAGCTGGCGACTGCCTCGTGGTAGCTACGCAGCAGTTCGGCGACGCTGACCAGGGCTTCGTCGGTGAGAGACCAATGCGGATAGGGCTCGATCGGGGCCTGACCCGGAATGTAGGAGAGAATCTCGCGGCTGCTGCTATCAATGCCCAAATACCGGGGAGCGCCCTCGAACCCCACGCGCTCCAGATGGCCAAGGAGTGCCCGGGTGGCCTCGCTGGTTGGATGTTGCGGGCGCCGGACTGTGTCGCCGACGCGGGTGACTCGGCCGGCGTTCGTCGTGCCGCCATGCAGAGGCACCTCTTGGTGGATGGCGATGCGAGTGTTCACGGCGGATCGAGTAGCTCACGCGCCAGGGATGCATGGGTGATCAGGCTGGTAGCAAAGCCGCCCTCGATGGCTGCCCGGACGGCCGAGGCCTTGGGGACGCCGTAGGCAATCGCGATGATCTCGGGAACCGCGCGCAGCTGGTCGGGCCCAATGGCAATGACCCGTTCGCTGAGGGCCGTGCGCAGCGGCTCGCCCTGGGCGTCTAGCTGGATTCCACACAATTCCGCTCGCGCTCCCAGTCGCTTGTCGTCCTCATATTGACTGGCGCTGAGGGCGTCGGCAACCGTGGACTGCCGTGGTTCCCATGCTCCGATGGTGAGGACTGCCTTCGTCAGGTCGCCGAACCGGCGCATCGCTCCCGCGACCTCGGGCTGAGCGCTTAGCGACTTGGCCGTCGCGGCCGAAGGCACGATCATCGGGGCGTAGAAGCAGAACGCGGGACCGTTGGCGATTCGCGCCACATCGCGAACCAGCTCGATCGAGCCCTCATCGACATCGGGACGCGAGAGCGCGCCGGTCAGCTGGACGACTGCGCAGGGAGCCAGGGACCTCAGCGATGAGCGCATCGCCATCAGTGTGCGTGACCAGGCCAGGCCGAGCACGTCATCGGGCTCGACGATCTCGGTCAGCAGGCCGGCGGCAACCTTGCCGAGGTTGGTGCGCAGTACTTGCTCATCCTCATCCGGCGAGTCGATCACCAGGCACCGGCGCAGGTGGAGGTGGGTTCCCAGCCGGACTGACAGATCGAGGTCGATTTCCCCCTCGTAGTGCAGTTCGATCCGGACCAGCCCGCTGCTGCGGGCGCGGTCTAGCACGCGAGCTACTTTGAAGCGGCTCAGCCCGAGCTCGTCGGCGATCTCGCTCTTTGACACCCCGTCGAGGTAGTAACGCCGGGCCACCGTGGCTGCGAGCACAGCCGCGGCCGGGCCGGTCGCGGTCGGCTGTGGTGAGGCCGGGGTCATCTCAAAGAAGTCCTGGGAAGGCTTGCCCCGTTGCTCATTTGAGCAGCATATACAGATCTGCGCACAGAAGTTGACTTTGGGCTGACACAGGATTACTGTCCCGCACTAGCGAGCATGTCAGTGCTCAGATGAGCACCGCGTGTCGCGCCCGAGTCCGAAATGAGATTCGGCTGATAGGTGTCGGAGGAGAGAGATGCGCCGGAGATCCAGAGCCACGCTCGCGTGGGTCGTCACCGACCAAGGCTCGTTTCAGAGGCTTGGCTGTCAGGCAGTGCAGCGATGAGCCAGATGTCCGCCATCGCTCTGCGCGCCGACACCCTTGCCGCATGCTCGGAGCGTGTGCCGGTTCCCGCTTATGACCGCGCTCGCCTGAGCGTCGGCATCGTGCATTTCGGCGTCGGGGGCTTTCACCGCGCTCACCAAGCGATGTACATCGATCGTCTCATGCGCGCCGGCGCGGCGTCGGATTGGGGCATCTGCGGCGTTGGGGTGCTGAAGGCGGACCGAGAGATGCAGCGGGTCATGAACGCCCAAGACTGCCTCTACACCCTGGTGCAGAAACACAGTGACGGGATCTACGAGGCTCGCGTGATCGGTTCGATCATCGACTACGTCTATGCGCCCGACGATCCGGAGGCAGTGATCGAGCGCTTAGCCGACCCGGCCACTCGGATCGTGTCGCTCACCATCACCGAGGGTGGCTACAGCATCGACGACGTCACCGGCGAGTTCAACCCGCGGACGCCGGAGGTCGCTGCCGACCTGGAGCCGGATGGCCTGCCGGTCAGCGTGTTTGGTCTCGTGACCGCAGCCCTCGCGCGTCGCCGCGAGCAGGGCAGCGCGCCGTTCACGATCGTCTCCTGTGACAACCTCGAAGGCAACGGTCGGCTGGCCCGCGAGGCGTTCACCTCGTTCGCTCGGCTACGTGATCCAGATCTGGGCTCTTGGATCGAGCAGGAGGTCCGTTTCCCGAACTCGATGGTCGACCGCATCACCCCGGTCACCACCGACGATGACCGCCGGGAAGTGTGTGACAGATTTGGCGTCGACGATGGCTGGCCGGTGGTCTGCGAACCCTTCGTCCAGTGGGTGTTGGAGGACTCCTTCTCCGCCGGCCGACCGCCGGTGCAGGAGGTCGGCGTGCAGGTCGTCGACGACGTCGAGCCCTACGAGCTCATGAAGCTGCGGCTGCTCAACGCCAGCCACCAGGGGCTGTGCTACTTCGCCCGCCTATGCGACTACACCCTGGTGCACGAGGCGGCCCAAGATCCGCTGTTCAGGCGGTTCCTTCGCGGTTACATGGACCGAGAGGCGACTCCGACGCTGGGGCCTGTACCCGGCGTTGACCTTGACGACTACAAGGCCACCTTGCTGGAGCGATTCTCCAACCCGGAGATCCGCGACACGATCGCTCGGCTGTGCGCTGAGAGCTCTGATCGGATCCCGAAGTGGCTGTTGCCGGTGGTCCGTGCTCAGCTCGAAGCCGACGGGCCGATCGATCGGGCGGCGGCGATCGTGGCGAGCTGGGCCCGCTACGCGGAAGGGGTCGACGAGCACGGAGAGCCGATCACGATCGTTGACCGCCGGCACGGACAGGTGACGGAGCTAGCCGGTCGTCTGCGTGAAGATCCGCTCGCCTTCATCGGAAATCGTGAGCTGTTCGGCGAGCTCGGTAACGACGAGCGCTTCGCCGAGGCCTACCTCTCGGCGCTGCAGGCGCTCCATGACAGCGGAGCACGCCTGACCCTCGCCTCCTTGGTGGAGCAGCTCCCATGAGTCCACACGCCGGCTTCCTCCAAGCCAAGCGAGCTCGCCGGAGCGGATCAGATCAAAGAGGGAGGGCTAGCTCTACGACGGCACGGGATGAATCGGTCATCTGGACGGAGCGCTACGAGCGCACGATCCGTCATCTTGACATTCCAGCAAGGAGGACAGGGTGTTTCGCATGAGACACAAGCGCGATGTAGCCGGCAGTCACACGTTGGGCCGATGGTCGGAGGTTCAGGGTCGGGGCGTACTACGCCTCCTCAGAGGAGCGGTCGGACTGGGCGCCGTCGTTGTAACGGTCGCGGGATGTGGCAGCTCTTCGTCATCGAGCAAGGCCGCCGGTTCGTCTTCGAAAGGCGGCGCGCAGACGACGATCCGGGTGGCCGTCGTCTCGAACCCGAACATGATCAACATCGAGAAGCTCACCCCGAACTTCGAGAAGCTGAATCCAGGCATCAAGGTCGTGTACGACACGTTGAACGAGAACAACGAACGCTCGCTGATCGAAACCGACATCACCACTCACGCTAATCAGTTCAACGCCGTGATGATCTCGAACTACGAAACACCGATCTGGGCGCACAACGGTTGGCTGGTCAACCTCTCGCCGCAGCTGGCCGCGAATCCCAGTTACGACGTAAATGATCTGCTCAAGCCGATTGCTTCTTCGCTGACGTACAACGGCGGCCTCTACGGCGTGCCGTTCTACGGAGAGTCCTCAATGGTCTACTACCGCAAGGATCTGTTCAAGGCGGCCGGGCTGAAAATGCCTTTGCACCCGACCTGGACGCAGATCGCGTCGTTCGCCGCGAAACTCAACAACCCCGGCAAGGGCACCGCGGGAATCTGCTTGCGAGGCATGAGCGGGTGGGGCGAGAACCTCGCCGCTCTCGACACCGTAATCAACACCTCCGGAGGCTCGTGGTTCAACCCGAGTTGGCGGCCGCAGCTCAGCTCGCCCGCTGACACCGCCGCCACGAACTTCTACGTGAACCTCGTACGCAAGTACGGCGAGCCGGGTGCGTCCAACGACGGCTTTACTGAATGCGAGTCGTCCTATGGACAGGGCAAGTCCGCGATGTGGTACGACGCGACCGTGGCCGCAGGGCTGATCTCGACGTCATACCCGAAGATATCGGCCAATACGGGTTACGCGTACGCGCCGACCGGGAGCCCCACAGGCGCTGCTGGTGTGCCCTCCGGTTGGCTGTACACGTGGTCGCTGAGCATTCCCAAGGGCGTGCCGAACCAGGCAGCGACGGTCAAATACCTCGAGTGGGCGACGGGAAAGCAGTACATCGCCTACAGCGGGCCGAAGATTGGCTGGGCCAACATCGACCCCGGTACCCGGACCTCGACCTACGGCCTTCCGCAGTACAAGAAGGCGGCGGGCGCTTTCGCCGGCATCACGCTGGCGTCGATCAACGGGGCGAATCCCAACCATCCGACCAACCCAAACGTGCCGGTGCCGTATACGGGAGTGCAGTTCGTCGACCAGCCCTGGTTCATTGCCCTCGGTACGCAGGTGTCGCAGCAAATCGCGGCGGCAATCGCGGGCACCCAGAGTGTCGGCCAAGCCCTCTCGACGAGTCAGTCAGACGCACAGACGACCGTCAGCCAAGCCGGACTATTGAAATAACAAGGTTGTGATCGTGTCGATCAAGGCAATGCTTTCCTCTCCCCGTGAGCGGTCGGCCTGATGATCGACTCGGTGCAGCAGCTGCCAGCGGACCGCGGTTCTTCCGCGGGCCGCTGGCGGCGCTCGCGTGCCTCGGCGCCATCGCGCCGTCGGCGGGCTTGGGTGAAGCGGCTTCCTCTGCTTCCTGCCCTGATCTACATGATCATCGTCACGCAGGCGCCATTCCTCGTCGTGCTCTTCTACAGCCTGCGTAGCTGGAACACACTGACCCCGGGGTCGAATAAGTTCGTTGGGTTCGCCGAATACGGCAAGGTCTTCTCCGATCCGAACTTCAGATCCGCAGCGCTGACCACCGTCGAACTCACCGCGTCGGCGGCGATCGTCTCGATGCTGCTCGGGACGGCACTCGCCGTCATGATCAATCGCAAGTTCGTCGGTCGCGGTGTGGTCCGGACTCTCCTCATCACGCCATTCCTCGTGATGCCGATCGCGACCGCCCTGCTGTTCAAGACGACAATCTTTGACCCGATTTTCGGGTTGCTTGATTACGTCCTGTCGCCGTTCGGAGTCCACCACGTCAACTGGCTCGGCACCTTTGCCTTCCCATCGGTTGTTCTGGTGCTCGTCTGGGAGTGGACGCCGTTCATGATGCTGATCGTCCTCGCCGGGCTCCAAAGCGAGTCGCTCGAGGCGATCGAAGCTGCACGGGTCGACGGTGCCAATGCCTTGCAGACGTTCACCTGGATCACCTTGCCGCACCTCCGTCGCTATATCGAGCTCGGTCTGCTGCTGGGGTCGATCTACATCGTCCAAGCTTTCGGAGAGATCTTCATCCTCACCGGAGGCGGAGGTGGAAATGGCACAGCAACGACCAACCTCCCCTTCTACATCTATCAGCAAGCCTTCCAGTCGTTTAACGTCTCGGAGGCGGCTGCCGCGGGGGTGATCGTGGTGATCGCGACGGAGATCGTCGCGACCCTCACCCTGCGCTTGCTGTCAGGCTTATTCACCGCTTCCGAGGCGATGGCCTGAAATGGCAAAAGGACTCGACAGGCATTACCGCCGGCTCGGTACACGGCAGCGGACCTTGGGGTATTTCTGGACCACCGTCACCTGGGTCATGGCGATCATCATTTTCTTCCCGGTCTTCTGGATGGTCCTCACGGCGTTCAAGCAGGAGGCCAAGGCCTACACGGATCCCCCCACGATCGTGTTTCATCCGACCTTCAGTGAGTTCTCTCAGGTGTTCTCCTCCGGGCTCCGAAATCCGTTCTTCCATTCACTGTTTGTCACCGCTGGGTCGCTGATCCTCGTGCTCGCGTTGGGGATCCCGGCCGCGTATGCGCTTTCCATTCGGGCGATCGAGCGGTGGCGGGACGCGTTGTTCTTCTTCCTGGCCACGAAACTGCTCCCATATGTCGCTGCGATCGTGCCGATTTACATCGTCGCCCTGCACACTGGGCTGCTCGACAATGACTGGGCGCTCGTCATCTTGTACACGGGCTTCAACCTGCCGATCGCCGTGTGGATGATCCGCTCATTCCTGCTCGAAATCCCTAGAGAAATGCTCGAAGCGGCACGAATGGACGGAGCCGGCGTGTGGACCGAGCTCACCCGCGTCATCCTCCCGATCGCCCTGCCCGGGATCGCGGCCACCGCGCTGATCTGCGTCATTTTCAGCTGGAACGAATTCTTTTTCGCATATTTCCTCACCACCACCAAAGGCCCGACCGTGCCGGTGTTCCTTGTCAGCTTCCTGCAGAGCGAAGGCCAGTACTGGGCATCGCTGGCCGCGGCGGCAACCCTGGCGTCACTCCCGGTCATCCTGGCCGGATGGATCGCGCAGAAGCAGCTTGTCCGCGGGCTGTCGCTCGGAGCGCTCAAGTGACCGCGAAAGGAGAGCAATGGCAGCGATCAACCTCGAGAAGGTGACCAAGGTCTACCCGAACGGCTTCCAAGCCGTGCACCAACTCGACCTGGACGTCGCCGACGGCGAGTTCATGGTGCTCGTCGGGCCATCGGGATGCGGAAAGACGACGGCACTGCGAATGGTGGCCGGCCTCGAGGAGATCACGGAGGGACGGGTGCTCATCGGTGGCGAGGTGGTGAACGACATGCCGGAGAAGGATCGAGACATCGCCATGGTCTTTCAGAACTATGCCCTCTACCCCAACATGACGGTCGGAGCGAACATCGGATTCGCCCTGAAACTGAGGAAGGTGCCTAAGCCGGAAATCAAGAAGAAGGTCGCGGAGACCGTTGAGCTCCTCGGGCTGAGTGAGTGGATCGACCGCAGGCCGGGACAACTGTCTGGCGGCCAGCGTCAGCGCGTCGCGATGGGTCGCGCGATCGTGAGGGAGCCCAGCGTGTTCCTGATGGACGAGCCGTTGTCCAACCTCGACGCCAAACTCCGGGTCCAGATGCGGGCCGAGGTCGCCCGGATCCAGCGGCGCGTCGGAGTGGCAACGCTGTACGTCACCCATGATCAGGTCGAGGCCATGACGATGGGCGACCGAGTCGCCGTCCTCAGCGCCGGAGTACTCCAGCAGTGCGCCAGCCCGCAAGAGTTGTACGACAATCCGAGAAACCTCTTCGTGGCCGGCTTCATGGGATCACCGGCAATGAACCTCTTCAAGGCGACGCTCGCCGAGGGCGCGGGCAGTGTCCTCATCGGCAGCCAGCGGATCGGGCTACCGGACGCGGTTCGCGTGGCAAGGCCTCGGCTGCGCGGATACGCCGGACAACCCCTGGTCGTCGGGATCCGACCGGAGGACCTGCCTCTCCTCAAGGCCGACGATGCCGGAACGGATTCGAACCAGGGGGTGTTCGAAGGTGAAGTTCACCTCGTGGAGGCACTCGGCTCCGAGCGGCTCGTGCACTTCACGAGCGACGCCGATCCGGTCGAGGTCCGCGGTACCAAGGGCGACGACGCGGACGGGCTGAACGAGGCAGCGATCGCCAGAGGCAGCGAGGGGGTCGCGCGCGTTGACGCGAGAACGAGAATTACTGCGGAGAGTCGGGTTCGTTTCCGTCTCGACGCAGAGCGGCTGTATTTCTTTGACGCTGCCACAGGCGAGGCGATCGCGGCTGAGCCTGTCGGTCCCAGCGAACCTGCGAAGACCGTGCAGGCGCTCTAGATACTGCGTCACGCGCATCGGGCACAACGAAGACTCCCCTGTGGAGGAGCATTTTTGCGCACTCCACCAAAATGACCTGGGGTTTATCCAAACCGCCTAAATAAAACGAAACGGAGCGTTTCGATGGTGGTAGGCTCTTTCAAGGCCGCATTCTTCCACGGCACAACGGTGCGAGGTCAGGACCGATGCAACAGACACGCGACGGGACACCGCGCAGCATGTCCTCGCCGGACAGGGCCCTAGCCCTGCCTCGCTCCCGAGTCCGGACGATCGCCGACAGTGAGCGGACGGTTCCCACCGACGAGCTCAGCCGAACGAGAGGCAACGCGGACCTACATCCAGCCCCCAAGCAGCGAACTCAATTACAACCGCAGGAGGTAGCAACATGGATCCCCGTACTCGCCTGGTCGAACAGAACTGCCGTCTGCACGAACTCCTTCGGATCGCAAAGATCAAGTCCGGACAAGTCAGATAGCCACGTACCGGCTTCCGCCCCAACCTCGGGGCCACCACCGCCGGAGTCACAGGCTCGATCGGGGTCGGTGCGTCCACGGGGCTGGGCCTCGGCCTGAGCTAGTCCCGCGCGGGCGAGGGCCCGGAGGACCGCCGTCACAGCCGGCTCCTCGCGCTGAACGGCGGTCCTCCAGGGCCCGATCTCCGGGGCCCGGGCCGGGGGATCGCTTCCATTGGTTTAACGCCTGACTTCGCCCTATCAATCATCTGCGGGCCGAGACGGCGACGGTAGTGCGGGAGATGCCGCCACACGCCACCCTCCAGCAGAACCTTCTCGAGCGAGCCGTCGACTGCCGACGAGGCGGGGTGCGCTACGCTGACAGGGTCAGATAGCGAGGGCAACCAGAGGGCGAGACCTTCATCTGAACGTCCCCTTCCCGCGAAAGCCGCCTGATCTTCTGATGGCCGAGAGTCCACCCACGGGTGGGCTTTCCGCGTTAACG
>JAXDGI010000212.1:0-2705 GCA_034665145.1 Solirubrobacteraceae bacterium | reverse complement strand
AGCTCGGGACACTCGGGCTGGCAACGAGCCCAGACCCATCCGAGATGAGCCGACTCCGAATCCAGCAGGCAGTCGATGAGCTCAACCGGATCATGTCTGAAAGGCAACATAGAACTTCGTAGCGGCGGCGGCGCCTAGGGTCGCACTCCCGCTTGGTCGCCAAGGCGGCCAGCGCATAGCAACTGTGTCAAGGATCACGAGAACTCCCCGGGTGTGATCACGGTTTTTCCCCACCTGTGATCGCGGGTCGCAGTGCGCGGATCGCGTCGCGGTGGGCGCGCATGCGGTAGCTGTCGCCGTTGATCGCGATGACGGTGGCGTGGTGCAGGAGGCGGTCGAGGATCGCGATCGCGGGGGTGGTGTCTTGGAAGATTTGGCCCCAGTCGGCGATGTGGCGGTTGGTGGTCAGGATGATCGAGCCGTGTTCGTAGCGGCGGGTGACGACCTGGAAGAGGTGCGAGGCGGCTTCGGCGGGCATCGGGAGGTAGCCGAGCTCGTCGATGATCAGGACTTGCGGGCCGTTCCAGAACCGCATCGTTGTCTCCCAGCGTCCCTCGAGCGCGGCCTTCGTCGTTCGAGCGACGAGGTCGGCGGCGGTTGTGTAGTAGACGCGGTAGCCGGCCTCGACCGCGCGGTAGCCGAGCGCCGTCGCGATCATCGTCTTGCCGACGCCGGGCGGTCCGATGAGCAGCACGTTGGCTTTCTCCTCGACGAATCGCAGGGTCGCGAGGTCGTCGATCAGCCGGCGGTCCAGCGAGGGTTGCGCTGTGTAGTCGAACTGCTTGAGCGTCTTGCGAGCAGGGAGCTTGGCGAACCGCAGCCGGCCGGCGAGCCGGCGCTCGTGCAGGGCAGCGACCTCGTGTTCGAGCATGTCGTGCAGGAACTCGGTGTAGCCCGGCTTGTCGCGCTCGGCCTGCTCCAGGGCCGGTGCGAGCCGGTCCGCGGCAGCGGTCAGGCCGAGCGTGTGGAGGTGCTCGCGGACCTGCTGGTAGAGGGTGTCGGTGCCGCTCATCGTCCGGCTCCGGCGGCGACGTCGGCGAGCTGCTGGTAGTCAGCGAGGCTGACCACCCGCCCTGGTGACTCCTCGTGCCCGGTGAGCCTCGCGAGCTCGGTGAGCGCCCGCGGGCCGGGCGGCCGGTTGACCTTGCGTCGGCACGCGTGCTCGGTCGTGAACGCCGCGAGCACAGCCTTCTCCAACAGGGCGGCGTGCTCGGCCGTCCGGATGGTCTGCCCGCCGCCGGCCGGGACGCGGCGGTGCGTGGCGACGGTCTCCCCGGCCGCCGAGACGATCCTCACGGTCGGGTCTCCGACCCGGGTGAGCACGGTGACCGTGCGCCTGGCATGGGCGGGCGGGACGCTGTAGCGGTTGCCGTCGAACGGCACCAACGCAGAGCGCGACGCCGTGCGCTGGACGGTCATCAGCGCCGGGTAGGCGAGCGCTGGCAGCTCCCTGAGCGGCTCTCGGGCGCCGATCTCACCGACAGTGCTGCGGTCCGCCCGCGGCCGCCTGTCAGCGACCGTCTCTGACCAGCGGTCCAGGCTGGCCTGCGCCTCTGCCGGCGAAGAGATGCGCGCGGTCCGCCACCACGAGTTGGTCGTGAACTGCACGGCCTTCTCGACCACGCCCTTGCGCTGCGCGCGTCGGGGTGGGCAGACCGCGATCTCGACGCCGTAGTGCTTGGCGATGTTCGCCGCGTCGACCGTGAGACGATCGGTGCCGGGGATCACGACCGTGGCCATCCTGTCGGTCCGCCACACCCTGGGCGTGCCGCCCAGACCGACGAGCACCAGGTGGATGGCCTCGGCGAGGTGCCCGAAGGTCATCTGCTCACAGAACACCGCCCGAAACCGGCCACTGTGCGACAACGCGCCGATCAGCACGAACGCTGGCTCGCCCCACGGCGTGGCCGGGAGCTCCAGCCAATCCCACTGGATCTCCTCCCCGGCCGGATGCTCGATCTCGACAGTCGGCGCGATCCCACGGCGGTGCTGGCAGACCACACACACCGGCCGCAGCTCGAGCCGGCGCAGCTCCCTGACCAGCGTCGGATAAGACCGGCCAAACCCGGCCTCGACGAGCTCGCGATGCAACACGGTCGCCTCGACATGCGGGTCGTCCTCGAACCGCGCCTTCAGATAGCCGCGGAACGGCTCAAGACAGCTCGGCGCCCGGTCTCGCTCCTCGTCTCTCGGTCGGGTCAGGTACTTGCTGATGGTCTTGCGGTCCCGGCCGGTATGCCGGGCGATCGCGGCCTTGCTCCAGCCGCGCGCGGCAAGCGCGTGAATCTCCACGTCGTCCTCCTGGGTCAACATCCCCCACGGTCCTCCTCATTCGTCATGGCCTCAAGAACCACTGACGGTGAGGGGGACCCCCGACAGAACGCCGCGCACGCGCCAGGGCACGACAGCGGGCTCGGCCCTCCCGGGCCTCACCCACTGCCGCACCCAGGCGCGTCAGCTCACGCCCACCCGGGGTGGGGAATTTCGGTGATCAGAACCGAGGAGAAAACCGTGATCGGGGGCATGAACCGCCTTCCAGAGAGGCGGCCCGCTGCGACATTCGGCGGCTCCCCGGGCTGCGTCTTGGATTGGGAGCTTCATTCAACGTCACTTCTGCTGCGTTCACGCAGGACGAGCAACCGTTCCGTCAGCCCGGGCCGGTTCCCGCACTTCTCCTTTGGACCGGCCGACGTGAAGAGCAGCAG